>JBJMNL010000309.1:0-2382 GCA_045804285.1 Gemmatimonadaceae bacterium | reverse complement strand
CCGCGTCGGCGCGCAGCTCCTCGATCAGGGTGTCGCGCGCCGCGGCATAGGTCAACACATGCTCTCCCTCCAGAGAGGCCGGATCGCGGCCTAACGCTAAAGCTCAGCTGCGGGCGGCGTGCCCACGGGCATGATGATGCCGACCGTCAGCGGGCGTGTCCAGGCGCACAACCTGATGCCCTCCGCGCCCGTCGGCTGCAGCGCCACGTTAGCTGGCCGCTCGGTACGGTCTAAGGTGATGGGTAACGGAACAGTCTAGGGACATCGGTAACACTCGACCAGACTGGGGCATCCTGCGAGGTGCCCGATGCCCTGGAACGAGACGACGCCGATGGACCAGCGACTGCAGTTCGTGGCCGACGCCCAGCGCACCGACGAGCCGTTCGCGGCCCTCTGCGCCCGCGTCGGCATCGCCCCGAAGACCGGCTACAAGTGGCTCGCCCGCTACGCCGCGGAGGGCCCGGCGGGGCTCGCCGCGCGCTCCCGCCGCCCGCACCACTCCCCGTCGGCCACGCCGCCCGAGGTGGTCGCCGCGCTGCTCGCGCTGCGCGCCCGGCACCCGACCTGGGGCGGCAAGAAGCTCGTCGCCGTCCTGGCGCGGCGCCAGCCCGCGTGGCCCCGCGTCGCCCCGAGCACCGCGGCCGCGCTCCTCAAACGCCACGGCTTGATCCTCGCCCCGCGCCGCCGGCGCGCCCTCGGGCACCCGGGCCGGCCCACGACACCGCTGACGGAGCCGAACGCCGTCTGGACGGCCGACTTCAAGGGCCAGTTCAAGACCGCCGACGGCCGCTACTGCTTCCCGCTCACCGTGGCCGACGGGGCCTCGCGCTACCTGCTCGCCTGCCGTGCCCTCACCTCGACGCAGACGCGCGAGGCGCGCCCCGTCTTCGCGCGCCTCTTCCGCGAGTACGGCCTGCCGGCGCGGATCCGCACGGACAACGGCGTCCCCTTCGCCACGACCGCCCTGGGCCGCCTCTCACCGTTGAGCGTCTGGTGGGTGCGCCTCGGCATCGTCCCGGAGCTGATCGAGCCGTCGCACCCCGAGCAGAACGGCCGCCACGAGCGGATGCACCGCACGCTGAAAGCGGAGACCACCCGGCCCCCGGCCCCCGACCGCCGCGCGCAGCAGCGGGCCTTCGACCGCTGGCGCGCGAGCTTCAACGGCGAGCGCCCGCACGAGGCGCTCGGCCAGCGCCCGCCCGCCGCGTGCTACGCCCGCTCGCCCCGCCCCTACCCCGCGCGCCTCGCGCCGCTCGAGTACCCGGCGCACTGCGAGGTCCGCCGCGTCAGCCGCAACGGCGGCGTCCGATGGCACAGCCACTGGGTGAACGTGAGCCACGTGCTCGCTGAGGAGTACGTGGCCTTCGAGGAGATCGGCGACGGGCTGTGGGTCGTGCGCTTCGGGCCCGTCCCCCTCGGCCGCTTCCACGAGCGGCTGCTCCGGATCGAGGACGCGCACGGCGACCTCGCCCGCACCCGTCGCCGCGCCGCGCCAGTGTTACCGATGTCCTCAGACTAAAGCGTTACCGATCTGCTTGACCGCTCAGCGCGCCGGAGTCCCCACGCTCGGCCGCAAAGGTGCGGAGCCCACGCTCGTACAGGTGGATGTCCCACTCGCCGCTCTGGACCATGAGTGCCCACGCCGCGGACTCCACGGGCGTCACGGTGACCTGCTGGAAGACGAGACCAATGAGGCGGTCGCCGGGGAACGTGTTGATGAGGAGGGAGTACGCCGGCCAGCGCCACCGCCGCCGCGCGCGCGCGATCTCCTCCTCGAGCGTGTTGATCTCGGCCACGTCGAACTCGACCGGCTGGCCGCGACCATACCGGGCCGGCGCCGGCCCCAGGGGGTCGTTGAGGCGGTCCGTGCGGTCGGCCGCCAGGTGGAACCATGACACGCCGCGGAAGGCGCAGCGGAACCACGCGTACGTGCTCGCCCCGCTGTGATGCCGGAGGCAGGGGTACATCACGCGGAAGGCAACGGTGCGCGCGTCGGGCGAGAAGCGCAGCCGCTCAATCGGGCCGTCGTGGAACGGGTCCCAGCCGAAGTAACGGTAAAGGTCGGGCTGCTCGGCGTGGTCGAAGCCGTCGAGGAAATCCCAGTACGCGGCGCAGCGCGCACGATAGTCGGCCGCCTCATCGTCGAGTGGCCGGCGGCGGAATGTCAGATCCATGACGTCTGTCCCTTGGTACGTACCCGGTCGCAGGCTAACGCCCGAGCTCAGCTGCGGGCGCGGACTCGACGGGCGAGAAGATGCCGTCAGGCGGCGGAGGCGTCCAGGCGCCCAACCGAACGACTCCAAGGTGCGCCCGTCGGCTGCAGCGCCACGTTAGGGCGCGGGCGCGGCGACCTCAGTCGAAGACGACGCCCGGGTTCATCTG
>JBJMNL010000308.1:0-4575 GCA_045804285.1 Gemmatimonadaceae bacterium | reverse complement strand
CGGCCGGCGGCCGGCGGAGGCGCGGGGAGCAGCCGCCAGGCCGCCCAGGCGAGCGCGAGGTGGATCGGGAGCGCGAGGGCGATCACGTCGCCGTTCCGTTGCGGGGTCACGGGGAGCAGCTTGACGAGGAGCCCGGCCACCGCGGCCGCGGCGACGACGCCGGCGAGCAGCCGCGCCGCGCGCGCGCCACGCCCCGACCAGAGCGCGAGCGGGAGGAGCGCGACGAGCGCGAGCGAGAGCGGCTCGAGCTGGAGCAGCGTCTCGTTGCGGTACATGAAGACGTGGCGCGTCGCCGTCCAGGCGAGCAGGGCCGCGCTGCCGAGCACGCCGGCGACGAGCGACCAGAGCGCGCCGACGACGGCGACGCCGGCGCGCGCGGGCCGGCTGCCGCGCCCCGCCGCCGCGGCGAGCGCCGCGATCAGGAGCGCCGCGCCTCCGCCGAGCGCGAGATACAGCGGAAGGGAGCGGGGCGGGCTCTCGAGCTCCGCCGGGCGCTCGGCGGCGTAGAGCTGGCTCTCGGACTTCACCAGCGGCACCGTGCCCCCCGCGCCGTCGCCGACGCGTACCG
This sequence comes from Gemmatimonadaceae bacterium, assembly GCA_045804285.1. GTDB lineage: Bacteria > Gemmatimonadota > Gemmatimonadetes > Gemmatimonadales > Gemmatimonadaceae > DATMHT01. The sequence goes on along the minus strand of JBJMNL010000308.1, from coordinate 4,007 downwards.
TCCGCAGCCGGTCGCGCATCTTCACCGGCAGGAACATCTCCTCCCACGCCGAGATCGGCCGGTCGGCGGGGCGGCCGAGGGCGATCTGGATCCCCGTGTACACCGGGAAGTCGCCGGCCACGAGGCGGCGCGTGTGCGAGCGGAACGTGCCGTTCGTGACGACGCCGCCCGTGGCCGCACGGAGCTGCCCGCCGAGCACGCGGTCGAGCGCGTCGCGGACGCGGGTCGAGCAGTTATCGCGGAAGTAATCGTAGCGGTAGTAGCTGTTCTCCGGACGCTCGTTCCAGTCCACGAAGTCGCGGAGCGCGGCGCGCTGCCCGGGCGTGAGCGCGAGCTCCTGCACCGAGACCGTCCGGTTGAGGGCGGCGTAGTTCCGGATCATCGCCGCCGGGTCCTCCCCCTCCATCCAGTACTTCGTGTCGCCCGTGAGGAAGCGGCCGAGGAAGTTGGGCTGGTTGAAGTCGAACATCCCCCAGTTGTAGGCGACGTCGGAGTGGCGCGAGCGGTCGCGGATCCAGAGCGCGTTGTGGCCGAAGCGCTCCCACACCAGGTCGCCCTGCCCGAAGGTGATCAGGTAGACGGTGATCCGCTCGCCGTCGGCGACGCTCGCCGACTCCACGGACGGGGGGGGCGTGGGGGCGACGCCGGCGGGGACGACCGGGGGCCCGCCGGCCGCCTGGGCGGCGGCCGCGCCGGAGGCGCCGGGCGCCGGAGCGCCGAGGGCGAGCGCCGCGGCGGCGAGCAGGCGGAGCGCGCCCCCTCTCACGCCCCCTCTCACGGCCCCTCTCACAGCCGGATCTCTTTCCCCTCGTCGGCCGACTTGTAGATCGCCTCGAGAATGCGGAGCAGGATGACCTGGTCGGTGGGCGGCTCGTACTTCGCGTCGCCGCAGACGACGGCGATGAAGTGGGCGAGCTCGGCGCGGTAGGACTGGACGAACGCGCTCTCGCGGGCCGCCGCGCCACCGGGGGAGACGTCGGTCGGGCGGCCGTTCAGCTCCTTGACGACGCGCAGCGGCGCGAGCCGGGCGCTGCCGCGCGAGGAGAGCACCTCGAACCACCACCGCTCCTCGTCGCCGACGTAGCCGCGGTTGATGTCGAAGGAGAAGGTCACGCCGCCGGCGCATTCGAGGTGGACGAGCATCGCGTCCTCCACCGCCCCCTTCCCCGCGCCGCGCTCCATGTGCGCGGTGACGCGCGCCGGCTCCGGATAGTCGGCCAGCCAGAGGGCGAGGTCGAGCAGCGGGAAGCCCTGGTCGAGAAATGCGCCCCCTCCCGCCTCGGCGCGGCGCCCGCGCCACCCGGCGCTCGTCCCCTGCTGCTTGAGGGCGTAGGCGCCGGCGCGGATCCCCGTCAGCCGCCCCAGCTCGCCCCCGTGCAGGAAGCGCTCGAGCGCCTGCACGTCGCTGCGGAAGCGGTGGTTGTTGGCGACCTGCACCTTCCGGTCGGCGCGCGCCGCGGCGGCGACGATGCGCTCGACGCCGCGCGCGGTGAAGGCGAGCGGGCGCTCGCAGAGCACGTGGACCTTGGCGGCGAGCGCGCTCAGCACGTGCGGCTCGTGCAGGTGGTTGGGGGTGGCGATGACGACCGCGTCGAGCTCGTCGAACTCGAGCAGGTCCTCGATGTCGGTGAAGACGTCGGGGACGCCGAAGCGGTCGGCGAGGGAGCGCGCCTTGGGGCCGTCGTTGTCGCAGAGCGCGACGAGCTCCGCGCCGCGCATCTTGCTGAGCACGGGCAGGTGCGCGATCTGGGCGATGGCGCCGGCGCCGACGACGCCGATGCGGGCCGCCGGCATCAGCGTCCCCCTCCGTTCGTGCCGCGCGGCGCGCGCCGCGCGGGGTCGAAGAGGTAGGTGGCGAGCGCGCGCACCGAGCCGTGGCGGGCCGCGTTGACGAGGTCGTAGCGTGCTTGCATACCGAGAGTCACGTGCCGGAAGAAGACCGCGTCGCCCCCCGCCATGAGGACGGGGCCGACCGCGATGTTGTCGAGCGCCCGCTCGACGAACGTGTTGTGGATGGCGCGCCCCTCGGCGTTCAGCACGTGCGCCGAGACGCCGCCGCCGAGGTAGGGACGGAGGAAGGCGGAGCGCGTGCCCCGGGGCGACCAGCGCACGTCGGCGCCGAGGGAGATGTCGGTGACCCGCACTCGGCCGACGTCCACCTCGGCGTCGCCCGTCGGGTCGATGACGACGCTCCGGAGCTGATCGCGGTAGCGCGCCATCGTCGCGTCGTTGAGGTGCGTGACCCAGAAGGTCGGCGTGAAGACGACGCGCCAGCCGGGCAGGATCTCGCCGTAGTCGGCCTCGATCCCGAACGCCTCCGTGCCCTCCATCTGCGACGGCTTCACCGCCCCGATGACCACGCCCACGCCGCGCAGGCGCAGCCGGTCGAGGCCGAGGCGCGCGAAGACCGACTCGGAGTCCGCGGGCACCGGGCTGGCCGCCGTCGCCGGCCGCGGGCGGCCGCGGGTCGTGTCGGCGTGGGCTGTGTCGGCACGGGTCGTGTCCGCACGGGCGCTGTCGGCGCGCGTGCTGTCGGCGCGGGTGGTGTCGCGCTGCTGCGCGCCCGCTCCACCCGCCGCCAGCAGGGTGCCTAACGCGAGCGCTCCGACGGCGAGCCCGAGCGGCCGCCGGCCGGGCCGCGCTCCGCTCGCCGAGTCACGGCGCATCGCGTCACGGCGCATGGTGCCTCGCATGGTGCCTCTCACTCCGCCCGGCCGAGCGCGGTGCCCGGGTAGTAGGTGCGCAGGATCGTGCGGTAGTCCTGGCCCGCGCGCGCGCGGCCGATGGCGCCCCACTGGCACATCCCGATCCCATGTCCGTAGCCGGCTCCGCGAATCGTGAGCTGCGACAGGTGCCCGTCCCGCCCGACGACGGGCTCGACGGAAAAATACGTGCTGTTGAGGATCTCGCCACCACTCGTGCGGAGCACGTAGCGGACGTCGTTGCCGCGCAGCAGGTAGCCGCCGCGGTCGGTCTCGACACGCAGCCCCGCAGCGCGCCCGGACGGCGTCGTCCCCGTCGTGGCGACGAAGCGCACCGACCCGATGCCGCCCGACGGCACGCTCGCGTAGGTGCGAAGATAGCGCTCGAGCGTCGCGCGGAGCGACGCGGCGTCGTAGCTCCGCGTCCAGCGGAAGCGGGGGCTCTGGTCGCAGTAGTACCGGTCCGCGGTGCCGGGGATCCGGTCGCTGACGCGCTTGAGGTACGGCTCGGGCGGCTCGCGCCACCACACCTCCGCCACCTCGGCGGTGCTCCCGCCGCAGGTGGAGTGATAGGGCGCGTTGACGACGCGGCCGGCGTAGGTGATGACCTCCCCCGCCGTCGCGGCGACGGCCGCGTCGGTCACCGGGCGCTCGGCGTCGGCGCCGCCGTAGACCTGGTCGTCCACCGTGCTCAGGAGGTCGTAGGGGCGCGTCGCGCCGCCGCTGCCGAGCGCGACGCGGGCGTCGCGGGCGTCGCGGGCGTCGCGGGTGTCGCCCGGGCCCGCGCCGAGGCGGACGTAGGTGTAGCTGCGCGCCGCGACGGCCTGCGCCTCGACGGCCGCGTGCTCGGCGGAGGAACGCGCCCCGATCTCGAGCGGGACGACGCCGCGCAGGTAGTCCTCGACGGCCACGCGGTTCACGGCGAGGATGCCGCCGTCGGTGGCGTGGAGCGCGATCTCGCCGCGGTAGCGGCGGCCGTTCCAGGCGACGAGGGCGCCGGCCGAGACCGGGCGCAGGACGAGCGGCCCCTCGCGGAGCACCGAGGGGACGCCGTCGGCGCGGACGGCGCGCATGAGGCTCCCCTGCCGCTCGACGGTCCAGACGTCACCCGCGCCGCCGCGCACGAGGACGCTCCGCCCGCCGCCGTCGTAGAGCCGCCAGTCGCCGGTCGCCGAGACGCGGCCGGGGCCGGCGGTCGTGCCGAGCGCGACGCGGACCATGCGGCCGCCCCCCTCGTCGCCGCGGCGGCGCCCCGCGTCCTGCCCGGCGCGCACGCCGGCGGCCGGGCGGCCGGCGGCGCACGCG
>JBJMNL010000307.1:0-8013 GCA_045804285.1 Gemmatimonadaceae bacterium | reverse complement strand
CGTCGTCCACGGCGCCGACCCGTACTGGTCGACGGCCTTGAGCACGACGGCGAACCCGTCCTGCGCGTCCGCCCAGTGGTTCTCGAGCACGTTCCCCTCCACCAGCACCCGCACCCCCTGCTTGAGCTCGAGGAGGTTCTTGACGAGCCACACCCCCTTCCACGCGACGGGGCGCGTGATGTGGTTGCGGCGGATCTCGACGTCGTGCGTCAGGAGCTCGGCGGCGCGCGAGTCGTCGCCGCCGAACATCACCACCTCGCCCGCGCCCTCGAGGTAGTTGTTCACGATCTTGATCGGGCCCCCGCCGTTGGCGCCCCAGATGGCCTGGCTGTCGCGCCCGCGGCCATGGCACTCCGAGATGTAGCTGTCGACGACGGCCGACGACGCGCTATTGAGCGCCACGCAGCGGGCGAAGTCGAGGCCCGCGTGGCCGTGGACGTAGACGCGGTCGAGGATCAGGTCGTGCGGGGTGAGCGCGAGCGAGTTCTGTGACTTCTCGACGGTGCCGAGGTCGACGAGCGAGTAGCTGAACGTCACCGCCGACGTCGCGCCGATCTCGACGCCCATGATGCGGTAGTGGTGCGCGCCGGGCTCGGTGGCGATCGCGGGCCCGACCTGCTTGGTCAGGATCTTGGGCAGACCGAGCCTGCCGGCCTTCGCGGCGGTCATCCGCTCCCCCTCGGCCGGCAGCGTGCCCGACGAGCGGATCGTGATCCAGCCGCTCCCGCCGCTCTTCTTCCGGAGGACGAAGTTGCCGACGAAGGTGGCGCCGGCGTCGAGGACGACCTGGTCACCGAGCTGCGCCTGGTCGAGCGCCGCCTGGAGGTCGCCGCCGGCGGCGACGCGGATCACCCGCCCGCCCGACGGGGTCGAGGCCACGCTCGTCTGCACGTACTCTCGCGGCAGCGCCGCCACCCCGATCAGCGCTCCCGAGCCGGCGGCCGGCGCCGTGACGGGCGCCGCCACCGGGCCGGGCTCCTGGCCGGCGGCGGTGCGCACACTCCACTTCTGCGCGTCGCTGCCGTTGCACTTCCGGATGGCGAGGGGGCTGCCGCCGGTCGCCTTCCCGCCCTCGATCGCGAGGCACCGGTCGCCGATGCCGCGGATCTCGTTCCGGGCGCTCAGCTTCCACTTCTGATTGGCGCCGCCGTGGCAGGTCCAGATGATGACACGGTCGCCGTCGCGCCCCGCGCCGCCGGCGGCATCGACGCACTTGTCGCCGAAGACGCGGATCTCACCGCTCGGCTGCCAGGTGAACTGCTGGTTCACGCCAGAGTGGCACTGCCACGCGATGAGCGCGGCGCCGGGACGGTTGTTCTCGCCGCTGACGTCGGCGCAGACGTTGCCGGTGAGACGGCTGGTGATCGGTCCCGGCTCGGCGGCCGGCGTCGTGGAGAGGGCGTCGCGGGTGTTGAGGCGAAAGGCGCCACTCTCTTCAGGGCTCGTGATGCTGTTCGCGTCGGAACAGGCGGCGCCAAGGCACGCGACGATGGCGCCGAGGGCGAGTCGGGCGGGACGGATCACTGTTTCTCCCGTTCGGGTGAATCCGGAGTCGTTCGGCGGCCCGACTGGCGTGGCGCGCTGGGATGCGCGCGGTAGCCTCGTGGCTTTGCGTCCCCGGCTTTCGCCGGGTTTGCCTTTGTCGCGGCCTTGGGAGACAGCGATCCTGCCGATCAATTGTCGCTCGCCGGCGCGGGATGCACGGACGAGCGGGCGCGCGCGCGGGGGCGCGCGGGAGCTGGTGTGACTCCTTTAGGTTCTGACGCCTTCGCAGGGCACGAAAGCGCGCATGGGTAGATACACAGCACGCTCAGCCGTGTCCACCCCTTGCGCGCAATTAATTTCGCAAAACTTTACCGAATGCCGTACGCCCCGGCCTAACGCCCACGCCCTGTCACGTTCGTTGCATCAGCCCCCGGACGGAGCGTCGCCGGCTGCCTATCTACGCTCCTTCGGCGCACGCCCGCTCCGCTGCGTCCTTCCAGCGGCGGCGGTCGGCGATCGTCTCGTAGAACTCGGCGTAGTAGCCCTCCATGTCCTTCACGTAGCGTGGCTCGAGCTCCGGGAGGGTGCGGTACAGCGCGAGGATCGTGTCGCGGCGCGCGACGAACTGCGCGAACACCGGCGCCAGCTCCTCCGCCGAGCGACAGGGGCCGCGATAGAGCCGCTGCCGCACGTTCGTGATCGGAAGGCGCGGGTCGGGCACGGCGTAGTGGGCGCCGACGGCCCCCGACCAGTCGAAGTCGTAGGGCACGGGGTAGTAGCCGCCCCCGGGCTGGGTGAGGATGCGGACGTTGTGCAGCGACCAGAGGGAGTAGTCGGTGTTGCCGACGAAGTACTCGAAGACGCTGAGCAGGTCGGTCTGCGCCGGGTCGAAGTCGCTGAAGCGGCCGCCGCGCGCCTCGAGGATCGTGCCGCCGGTCCGGCGCGCGAGCTCCCGCTCGCTCTCGACGAAGAACGCCGGCTCCGTGACCGCCTTCGCCGTGTCGCGCGCGTCGACGTACGTCACCCTCGCCCGGCGCGCCCGGAAGCTGCGCGGCGTGAACAGCGCGTAGATCCGGTAGACGAGATACTCGCGCAGCACGTTCTGCTCGCTGTCGCGGTTCCCGTTGCGGCAGTGCGTCGTCAGCTTGAGCGTCCGCTGGCCGGCAAAGGGCGTCCCCTTCGTCCTCGCCGAGTCGAAGTGCACGCGCAGCGGCGGGAAGGCGCAGGTCGCCGGCTTGAGGCGGAAGTGGCCGCGCGTCTCGAGCATCACCCGCAAGGTCGCCGGGGCGGTCCCGTCGCCCGCGTCCACGGTGAGCGTCGCGGGGCGCGCCCGCCGCTCGAGGGTGTCGCGGTCCCGGAAGACGTCGCGGAAGTCGGCGCGGAGCGTCAGCCGCAACGGCTCGTCGCTCGAGAACAGCGCGCTCCCCGCGCGGTGCCGCGCCTCGCGCGCCGCCGAGTCCTCCGCGGTGCGGCCCTCCTTCCGCTTCGCCTTCGCCTCCTTCGCCTCCTTCGCGGCCGGCGGCCCGCCCTGTGCGCGCGCGGGGCGGGCCGCCGGCGTCGTGGCGCAGGTGGCGGAGGCGAGCGCGGCGAGCAGCACGGCGCGCGCGGCGGTCATCCGTCCTCCCGCTCGGCGCCCCGCTCGCTGCCACTCTCGGCGCCGTCCCCCCGCGCGCGGCCGCCGGCGGCGAGCGGCTCGAGGTCGGCGCGCACGAGGAAGGGCGCACACTTCTCGCGCAGCGCGGCGGTGACCGACGACGGGTCGCAGCCCTTGCGCCACCGCACGTCGTACTCGGCGACGGCCACGCCCTGCCCGGCGCGGGTGCCGCGGAAGCGCCACCGCTTGACGCTCGACTCGAGCACCGGCTCGACGAGCGGGCGCAGCGCGCCGGCGTCGCTGGTCACCAGCCGCAGACGCGCGTCGAAGCGCTGGCCGCCGGACGACTCCGTTCGCCGGCGGTCCACGCGCCGGGCGAGCGCCTCGAGCTGCTCGGGCGCGAGGGCGTCGAGCACCTCGCGGTCGACGCGCGCCACGAACTGGCTCGTCCGGTTGGCGATCGCCACCGCGCGCTCGAGCCGGCGCTGCGCCCGCGACCCCTCGAGCGGGGGCGGCGTGCGCGCGAAGTCGCTCATCCAGAGCAGGAGGGCGAGGGCGTTGAACGTCAGCGACATCGCCACCGCGACGTCGAGCTCGACGCCGGCGGCGAGGCCGAGCGCCGTCATGAAGAAGATGTAGACGGCGTCCTTGCTGTCCTCGAGCGTGTTGCGGAAGCGTACGGCGGCGACGATCGCCGCCGTCGCGAAGGCGAGCGCGAGGCTGTTCTTGACGAGCACGACGACGCCGGCGACGACGACCGGCAGCAGGACGAGCGTGTGCACCACCGACTGCCGGTACCCCTTCTTCTGGCGCGTGTACATGTAGACCCACGCCACGGGCAGGGCGAGCAGGAAGGCGCCGACCGACGCCGCGACGACCGTCAGCGCCACGGGCTCGCGTGAGGCGAGGGGGGCCACGCCGCTCGCCAGGCCGGCCGCCGCGCCGTGAATGCCGGCGGGCGCGGTCGCGAGCCCCGCACCCCCGCCCTGGCCCAGCAGTGGGGCGAACGTGTCGACGGCGATCGCCCGCGCCCCAGCCGGAAGCCGGCGCCAGAGGAGGGCGGCGACGCCGACGAGCAGGCCGTAGTAGAGCGTGACGCGGAGGAGGACGTTGTCCCACAGCGACGCCAGCGGCGAGGCGCTCGCGGGAGCGCCTCGGGTGCGTGCGCCACTGCTGCGCGCGCCGCTGGTGCCTGCGCCGGCGCCGGGATTCGGAGCGCCGGGTCTGTCGCGTGAGGTGCCGAACACGCCCACCCGTCCTCCCCGGCCCCGCGTCCACGGGGCCGCGCCGTCCAATGTGGGGCGCGCCGGCGTCGGGTGCCAGGGGCGACGAGGAAGGGGAGCGCCGGTCGGGGGCGGAGGCGACGACGGGTTGCCGACTGTCGGCCTCCGTGCTACGGTAGGTCGGTCCCGGGACAGTGCGCCCCGCCGGAGCGGGCGCGGCGGCCTGCGTGCCGGGTCCGTCGCGCGTCGTCGCCGCCGCGCGTCACCGCCTCGAATGCCATGCGGTTCCGCCTCCGCTCGCGGGGACCGGTGTCAGGCACCCCCGCCCATTCCTCCCTCGCGCGCCTCACGGCCGCCCGGCACTCCCTCACACCCGTCGGCACACTCCTCGTCACACTCCTCGCCGCCGCGTGCACAGCGGGGGGCGGCGGGGCGGGCGCCGCCGGCCGCTCCCCCGGCGGTCACCCGGCCGGCGCGGTCACCAATCCATCCACGGGGCCGACGCTGGTCGTCGTCGTCACGGTGGACCAGATGCGCGCCGACTACCTCGACCGTTTCGCGGCGCGCTACACGGGGGGCTTCGCGCGCCTCGTGCGCGGCGGGGCGCGGTTCACCAACGCGCAGCACGACCACGCCGGGACCGAGACGGCGCCCGGCCACGCCACGATCCTCTCCGGCCGCTTCCCGCGCTCGACCGGGATCGTCTCCAACGCGCTCGGCGTCGCCGACAGCTCGGCGCCGCTGGTCGGGGGCGGACAGCCGGGCGCCTCGCCGCGCCGCTTCCGGGGGACGGCGCTCTACGACTGGATGGCGGCCGGCGACCGGCGCGCGCGCGCCCTCTCGGTGTCGATGAAGGACCGCGCCGCGATCCTTCCCCTCGGCCGCGCCCGCCAGCGCGTCTTCTGGTACGAGCTCGACGGCCGCTTCACCACGAGCAGCTACTACGCGGACACGCTGCCGGGGTGGGTGCGGGCCTTCGACGACCGGCAGCTCCCCCGCGCCGCCGCCGGCCACTCGTGGACGCTGCTCCTCCCCGACTCGGCGTATCCGGAGCCGGACAGCGTCCCGCAGGAAGCGGGGGGAGCCGGCTTCCTCTTCCCGCACACGCTCCCCGCCGACGGCGCGGCCACCTCGGCGCTGCGCGCCACCCCGTGGATGGACGAGGTCACCCTCGACCTCGCCCTCGCGGGGGTGCGCGCGATGCGACTCGGCGACGGTCCGGCCACCGACCTCCTGTCGGTCTCGTTGTCCGCCACCGACGTCATCGGCCACCGCTACGGCCCCGACTCGCGCGAGATCCACGACCAGATGCTGCGCCTCGACCGCTACCTCGGCGCCTTCCTCGACTCGCTGTTCGCCATGCGCGACTCGACGCGCGTCGTCGTCGCCCTCACCGCCGACCACGGCGTGGCCTCCTTCCCGGAGCTGTCGCACGCGGCCAACGGCGCCCCGGCCGCCCGCTGGGTGGACCTCTCGCCGACGCTCGACCACGCGCGCGCCTGGCTCGGCGCCCACGGCGTGCCCCCGACGGCGATCGAGTTCGACGCCGGCGCGCTCTGGGAGGACCGCGGCGCCCTCGCCGCGGGGCACGCGAGCGAGGACTCGCTCGCCGCGCTCTTCACCGGCGACGCGCGCGCGCTCCCCGGCGTGCTCCGCGTCGACCGGCCGGCCGCGCTCGCCAGCGCCGACACCGAGCACGACGCGATCGCCCGCCGCTGGCTGCACTCCCTGCCGGCGAACGCCCCCGTCGCCGCCGTCGTGACGCTGACGCCGGGGAGCGTGTTCGGCACGCCCGGCGGCATCGCGATGCACGGCTCGCCCCACGACTACGACACGCACGTCCCGCTGATCCTCTATGGCGCGCCGTTCCGCCCGGGGCGCTACGAGGAGCCCGTGCGCGTCGTGGACCTCGCGCCGACGCTCGCCCACGTGCTGGGCGTGACGCCGCTCGAGCGCGTGGACGGACGGGTGTTGACGGAAGCGCTGCGGTAGCGACCTCCCTACTCCCCATCACCGACCCTCGATATCTTCCCAGGCGACCGGGGTGCCCGGCGCAACTCTGCGCGTGGGCTGAGAGAGTCCCGTTGAACCTGATCCGGTTCGTACCGGCGTAGGGAGTCGAACAAATGAGCGATTGTCGCACGCAGATGCGCCTCGCGCGCACGGGCGAGGTCACGCCCGCCATGCAGTTCGTCGCCGAGCGCGAGGCGCTCGATCCGGAGGTCGTCCGCGCCGAGGTGGCGCGCGGGCGCCTCGTCATCCCCGCCAACGTGCGCCATCTCGCGGCGCGCCTCGAGCCGATGGGGATCGGCGCGGTGGCACGGGTGAAGATCAACGCCAACATCGGCAACTCCGCCGTCTCCTCCGGGATCGCCGAGGAGGTCGCGAAGCTCGAGCTGGCGGTGCAGTACGGGGCCGACACCGTCATGGACCTCTCGACGGGGCGCGACATCGACGCCGTGCGCGAGGCGATCCTCGCCGCCTCCCCCGTCCCGATCGGCACCGTGCCGATCTACCAGGTCGTCACCGACCGCGTGGCCGACGTCGCCGACCTGACGGCGAACGACCTGCTCGACATGATCGAGCACCAGGCGCGACAGGGCGTGGACTACATGACGCTCCACGCCGGCATCCTCATCGAGCACCTCCCCCTCGTCTACGGGCGCGTGACGGGGATCGTGAGCCGCGGCGGGTCGCTGCACGCCGTCTGGATGATGGCGCACCGGCGGCAGAACCCGCTCTACGAGCGGTTCGACGACGTGCTCGAGATCCTCCGGGCCCACGACGTGACCATCTCGCTGGGCGACTCGCTGCGCCCCGGCTGTCTGCACGACGCGAGCGACCGGGCCCAGTTCGCCGAGCTCGACACGCTCGGCGAGCTCACGAAGCGCGCCTGGGCGCGCGACGTCCAGGTGATGGTCGAGGGGCCGGGCCACGTCCCGATGGACCAGATCGAGATGAACGTGCGCCGCATGAAGGCCGTCTGTCACGAGGCCCCCTTCTACACCCTGGGCCCCCTCGTCACCGACGTCGCGCCGGGCTACGACCACATCTCGAGCGCGATCGGCGCGGCGATGATCGGCTGGCACGGCGCCGACATGCTGTGCTACGTCACGCCCAAGGAGCACCTCGGGCTGCCGAACGCGGAGGACGTGCGGCAGGGGGTGATCGCCTACAAGATCGCCGCCCACGCCGCCGACGTCGCCCGCGGCCGCCAGGGCGCCCGCGACCGCGACGACGCCCTCTCCCGCGCTCGCTACAAGTTCGACTGGAACGAGCAGTTCCGCCTCGCCCTCGATCCGGAGCGCGCCCGCGAGTACCACGACGAGGCGCTCCCCGCCGAGTACTTCAAGAGCGCCGAGTTCTGCGCCATGTGCGGCCCCAAGTTCTGCTCCATGCACCACAGCCGGAGCATCGACGAGGGCATCAGGGAGATGGCGGAGGCGGGGGCGGAAGCTACGGCGTAGGGCGGGCTGAGCGTAGAGCGTGTAGCGTGTAGCGCGTAGAAGAACGCTCGGGAGGTCCCGGGGCTGTTCCTACACGCTACACGCTACACGCTCTATACGCTCACCATCCCCGTAGAGCAGCGCGCTCCCAGCTTCGGTCGCTTATCTTGCGACCATGCGCAGGTTTTCCCTCTTCGCCCGGCTGGTCCTCGCCTACAACCTCGCCGTCATCGCCTGGGGCGCCTACGTGCGGGCGACGGGGTCG
>JBJMNL010000306.1:0-4981 GCA_045804285.1 Gemmatimonadaceae bacterium | reverse complement strand
GCCGCAGGGCGACGCAGACCGGGACCTCGTCGCGGGCGAGCGTCAGCGAGACGAGCGTCTGGCAGTTCGTCAGCTTGCCCGCGGCCCCGGCGTACTGCCGGGCGACGCCGACGGAGCGCGTGCCCTTCTCGAGCAGCGCCGTGTCGTCGACGATCAGCACGGCGTCCGGCCCGCCGACCATCGCCTCGGCCTTCGTCGCGAGCACCCGCTCCAGCGGCGCCGGCGCCCAGCAGGAGGCGCAGACGAAGTGATGGACCTGCTCGTAGTCATGCGGCGCGACGCGGGGGCGACGAGCGGCTCGACGCTCTTGCGCTCGCCCGGCCCGAGCAGCCCGCGCACGTACACCGGGCCCCAGCGCCGCCGCCGGCGGTCGCCGAGCGCGGCCCAGAACGGCGCGAGCCAGCGGTCGAACGCGCGCTCCCACGCAGCGGATCCTACCGTCGCCCCATCCCCGGCTCCTGCAGCCCGACGCCCCAGCCTACGACGGCAGACTGGGGCGGGCAAGCTGATCGGGCCCTGAGATGTGGCGGAGTAGTGCTAGTCCGGGACGACCGCCGTCGCCTCGATCTCGACCAGCGCGCGCTCCTCGAGGAGGGCGGAGACGACCACGAGCGACATGGCCGGATAGTGGCGGCCGAGGATCTCGCCGTAGGCCTCGCCGACGGCGCGGCGCGCGGCGAGGTACGCGGCGCGGTCGGTGACGTACCAGGTGAGGCGCACGAGGTGGCGGGGCTCGGCGCCCGCCGCGCGGAGCACGGCGGCGACGTTGGCGAGCGCCTGCCGCGCCTGCGCGGCGAAGTCGTCGCTGGCGAAGGTCGCCGTCGCCGGCTCCCAGCCGACCTGGCCCGCCACGTGGACGGTGCGGCCGCGCGCGACGACGGCGTTCGCGTAGCCGACCGCGGGCGGCCAGCCCTCGGGGTGGACGATCGCGTGGTCGCGCTCCTCGTTCCTCATTCCAGGCTCCTGGAACTGTCCGGGTCGCGGAGCCGGAAGCGCTGCAGCTTCCCCGTCGCCGTGCGCGGCAGCGCGTCCACGAACTCCACGCGCCGCGGATACTTGTAGGGCGCGATCTGCGACTTCACGAACTCCTGCAGCGCGCGCGCCGTCGCCGCGTCGCGCGGGACGCCGTCGCGGAGGACGACGAACGCCTTCACCGCCTGCCCGCGCTCCTCGTCCGGCACCCCGACGACGCCGCACTCGCGCACGTCGGGGTGCTCGAGCAGCACGCCCTCGATCTCCGGGCCGGCGACGTTGTAGCCGCCGGTGATGATCATGTCGTCGGTGCGCGCCTGGTACCAGAAGTAGCCGTCGGCGTCGCGGCGGTAGGAGTCGCCGGTGAGGTTCCACCCGCGCTCGACGTAGGCGAGCTGGCGCTCCAGGTCGTCGAGGTAGCGGCAGCCGGTGGGACCGCGGACGGCGAGGCGGCCAACCTCCCCCACCGGCACCTCGGCGCCGCGCTCGTCCACGACGCGCGCCTCGTATCCCGGCACGGGCTTCCCCGTCGCCCCGGGGCGCGCCTCGTCGCCGGCGGCGCTGACGAAGATGTGCAGCATCTCCGTGGCCCCGATCCCGTCGATGATGCGGATCCCGGTCGCGCGGTGCCACGCCTCCGAGGTCGCCGCCGGAAGCGCCTCGCCCGCCGAGACGCACTTCACCAGGCTCGAGACGTCGTGGTCCCGCAGCAGCCCGAGCATCGCGCGGTAGCCGGTGGGCGCGGTGAAGCAGATCGTCGCCCGGTGCTCCTGGATGCCCTGCAGGAGCTGCGGCGGGTGCGCCTGCTCGAGCAGGAGCGCCGAGGCGTGAAAGCGCATCGGGAAGAGGACGAGGGCGCCGAGCCCGAACGTGAAGGCGAAGGGAGGCGAGCCGCAGAAGACGTCGTCCGCCGACGGGCGCAGCACGTAGCGCGGCCAGCAGTCGGTGATCGCCATGACGTCGCGGTGGAAGTGCATCGTCCCCTTCCCGCGCCCCGTCGTCCCCGACGTGAAGGCGATGAGGGCGACGTCGTCGGCGGCGGTGTCGCAGTTGGCGAACGTCGCCGGCTTTCGCGCCATCATCGCCTCGAGCGTCCCCGGCCTGTGCGCGCCCGCGTCCGCACAAGTGCCGAAGTGGACGACGCGCGCGCCCGGCCGCGGCGCCCCCACCGCCGTCGTCGCCATCCCCACCTCGCACTCGGCGGCGAGCCGGCCGTCGGTGAGGGCGAGCGTGATGCGCGCCTTGTCGGCGACGTACGAGATCTCGCGCGCCCGCAGCAGCGGCATCGTGCAGACGACCACGCCCCCCGCCTTGAGGACGGCGAACCAGCACGCCGCCGTCATCGGGGTGTTCGGCCCGCGGATCAGCACGCGCGCGCCGGGCACGACGCCGAGCTCCTCGACGAGGACGCGGGCGATGCGGTTCGCCGCCGCGAGCAGCTCGCGGTACGTCCACCGCCCGCCCGGGAAATGGAACACCGGCCGCTCGCCGTGGCCGGCCGCCACCGCGGCGTCGAGGAGCTCGGCGGCGCAGTTGAGACGCGCCGGGTAGGCGGCGAGCTCGGGGAGCGTGTCGTAGCGCATCTCCGGCCACAGCTCTCGTGGCGGGAGGTGGTCGCGGGCGAAGGTGTCGAAGTGCGCGGTGGGCTCGGCCATGACTGTATGCGCTGAAGATCCTCCCTCGTTCCTCGTTCCGCCCCTGGACAGGCGGAACGAGGAATGAGGAACGAGGGGAACACCCTACCGGCTTCTCTCTCCCAGCAGCTGTCCCGCAATGACCAGCTTCTGTATCTCGCTCGTTCCCTCGTAGATGCGCAGCGCGCGGACCTCGCGGTACAGCCGCTCGACCGTCTCGCCGACGGCGACGCCGCGGCCGCCGAAGAGCTGGACGGCGTCGTCCACCACGCGCTGCGCGGCCTCGGTGGCGAAGAGCTTGGCCATCGCCGCCTCGCGCGTCACGCGCTCGGCGCCCGTGTCCCGCGTCCACGCGGCGCGGTAGACGAGCAGCGCGCTCGCGTCCACCGCCGTCGCCATCTCGGCGATCCGCGCCTGGGTGAGCTGGAACGCGGCCAGCGGCTGCCCGAAGGCGCGACGGCCCCGCGCGTGGGACACCGCCTCGTCGAGGGCGCGGCGGGCGAAGCCGAGCGCGGCGGCGGCGACCGTCGAGCGGAAGACGTCGAGGGTGCCGAGGGCGACGCGGAGCCCGCGCCCCGCCTCGCCGACGAGCGCGTCGGCGCCGACGCGGCAGCCGTCGAAGACGACCGTGCCCAGCGGGTGCGGCGCCGTGACGTCGATGCGGCGGGTGACGCGGAGCCCCGGGTTCGCGGCGTCCACCACGAAGGCGGCGAAGCCCCTCTCCCCCGCCTCCGGGAAGCGGCAGAAGACGACGTAGTGGTCGGCGAGGCCGGCGTTGGAGATCCACGTCTTCTCGCCGTCGATCACGTACTCGGCGCCGTCGCGCCGCGCCGACGTGCGCATCGCGCCGACGTCGGAGCCCGCGTCGGCCTCGGAGAGCGCGAACGCGGCCACCGCCTCGCCCGCGCACACCCGCGGCAGGTAGCGCCGCTTCAGCGCCTCCGAGCCGAAGAGCGAGATCGGCCCGCTCCCCAGCCCCTGCATGGCGAACGCGAAGTCGGCGAGCCCGGAGCGGCGGGCGAGGGTGTCGCGGGCGAGGCAGAGGGTGCGGACGTCGAGCCCCGGAAAGAGGCCGCCGTGCTCCGCCGGCACCGCGGCGCGCAGCCACCCCGCCGCTCCGAGCCGCGCGACGAGCGCGCGGCACGTCGCGTCGAGGTCCCCCCCCTCGTGCGCGTCGCCGATCTCCGCCGCCGCCCACGCGTCGAGATCGCGCGCGAAGGAGCGGTGGGAGTCGGTGAGGAAGGGCCAGGAGAGAAAGGAGGTGTCAGGCATGGAGGCCCACTCTCAATTTCCCTCGAACGACGGAGTCCGCTTCTCCAGAAAGGCCCGGTACGCCCGCGCGAAGTCCTCCGTCCCCATGCAGATCGCCTGCGCGCGCGCCTCGGCCTCGATCGCCTGGTCGAGCCCCATGTCCCATTCGGCGTGCAGCATCGCCTTGGTCATGGCGTGGGCGAAGGTCGGGCCGGCGGCGAGGGAGCGGGCGAGCGACCGGGCCTCGGCGAGCAGCGCATCTGGGGCGACCAGCCGGTTGAAGAAGCCCCACCGCTCGCCCTCCTCGCCGTCCATGAAGCGGCCCGTGTAGAGCAGCTCGCTCGCCCGCCCGTGGCCGACGATGCGCGGCAGGATCGCGCAGGCCCCCATGTCCGCGCCGGAGAGGCCGACGCGGACGAAGAGGAAGGCGACGCGGCTGCGCGCGGTGCCGAGCCGCAGGTCGCTGGCCATGGCGATGATCGCGCCCGCGCCGGCACAGACGCCGTCCACCGCCGCGACCACCGGCTGCGGGCAGGCGCGCATCGTCCGCACGAGCTCTCCGCTCATCCGGGTGAAGGCGAGGAGGCCGTCCGCGCGCCCCTCCTCGCGCATCCGCACGAGAGGGCCGATGATCTCGTGCACGTCGCCGCCCGACGAGAAGTTCTCCCCGGCGCCCGTCACGACCACCGCCCGCACCGCCGCGCGCATCGCCGCGTCGTCGCGCAACCGGCGAAAGGTCTCGCACAGCTCGGCGTACGACTCGAAGGTGAGCGGGTTCTTCCGCTCCGGCCGGTCGAGCGTGATCGTCGCGACGCGGTCGTCGAGAGTCCAGCGGAAGTGGGTCGGGTTGAACGGCACGGTCGAAGGGAGGAATGTTGTGAGGGGGACGGGACGACAGTTGGCAGCTTTCAGTTGGCAGTGGGCAGTAGGCAGTCTCCGCGCGACACTGCCTACTGCCCACTACCAACTGAAAACTGCCAACCGGCGTTTGAGTACCGCCAACTGTCGTCCCCGCTCCTCGTCATGGCGCGTCCCCTCCGTTGACGACGATCGCCTGGCCGGTGATCCCCGAGGCGCCGGGTGAGCAGAGCCAGGCGACGGTGGCGGCGACTTCGGCGGGCTCG
>JBJMNL010000305.1:0-5042 GCA_045804285.1 Gemmatimonadaceae bacterium | reverse complement strand
CGCGCTCGCCGTCGCGCTCGCCGTCGCGCTCGCCACGACGCTCGGCTGGGCGCTCGCCGCCCCGCGCCCGACCGGCGCGCAGGAGGCGGAGGCCGGTTCTCTCGCGGCCTGGGAGGGCGTCGACTGGCGAAGCGAGCGGATGCTGACGCACAACCGGCGGCGGCCGGCGTGTCGCCGCGGCGGCGGACGCCACGCCTCGATCTCTCCGGCCGGAACGGGAGTTGCGCCCCGCTCCCCTGTGCACGTCACACGAGACATGAGAAGGAGCTGGCCCAGTGACGAAACGCAGACGCAAGCGCAGCGACGACGAACGCATCGACGTGAGGGGCGCGGACGTTCAGGACGTCTCCGACCAGGTGCGCGCGTCTCCGCGGAACGACGACCCGCGGAGCTACCCCGACCGCGACTACGGCTTCTCCGGCCGCGACGGCTTCCAGGAGGGGAACTACAGCAGCTACTATGGGCGGGGCACCGCCGGTGAGCGCAACGCGCCGTCGGCGAGCGGCTACGCCGGCGCCGGCTACGATCGTGGCGGCACCGACATACCCGGCCCCGACCGCGAGCCGCCCGACGCCGTGCGAGTGGACGACTCCACCCGCGACGACGCTCCAGTCGAGCGCGACGCCCGGCGTGCCGCGCCGCGAGCGCCGGACGGGGACACTTCCACCGACCAACGCAACTATTCATGACGAGCAGCAGGACTTTCTCGGAGGGCGGAGCGCCCGCGTCGCTCGCCGGTACGGTCGCCGTCGGCGGCGACCTCAGGGTGAACCGCATGGGCTTCGGCGCCATGCGCATCACGGGTCCGGGGATCTTTGGCGAGCCCGCGGACCGCGAGGAGGCGAAGCGGGTGCTGCGCCGGGCCGTCGAGCTCGGCGTCGACTTCATCGACACCGCGGACTCGTACGGCCCGGAAGTCTCGGAGCGGCTCATCGCCGAATCGCTCTCCCCCTATCCGAAGGGGCTCGTGATCGCGACCAAGGGCGGGCTCGAGCGGCCGGGCCCGAACAGGTGGACGCCCAATGGTCGTCCGGATTACCTGCGGCAGCGGCTGGAGGGGAGCCTGCGCCGGCTGCGCGTCGAGCGCATCGACCTCTGGCAGCTCCATCGCATCGATCCCAACGTACCGGCCGACGAGCAGCTCGGCTTCCTCGCCGAGATCGTGCGCGAGGGGCTGGTTCGCCACGTCGGCCTCTCCGAGGTGGGGGTGGAGGAGATCGAGCTGGCGCGCCGCGTGGTGCCGATCGCGTCGGTGCAGAACCGCTACAATCTCGTCGACCGGCGCTACGAGGACGTGGTGGACTACTGCGAGCGCGAGGGGATCGTGTTCATCCCCTGGGCGCCGCTCGGCGCCGGCTCGCCGGGACAGCAGGATCGCGAGATGAATGAGCGGATCGAGCGCGTCGCGCGGCGGCACGAGGCGACGCCGATGCAGGTGGCGCTGGCCTGGCTCCTCGCGCGCTCGCCGGTCATGCTGGTGATCCCGGGCACGTCGCGGGTGAAGCACCTGGAGGAGAACGTCGTCGCCGCCGGCCTGAAGCTGTCCGACCACGACTTCCGCGAGCTCGACCCGAAGCGGGCGGTCGCCTGACGACCCGGGATCGGGGCGTCGGAACGGGAGGGGAGGTGCCGCGGACGTCCGCGGCACCTCCCCTCATGACATCGCGGCCGCGGTCTCCTCGTCGCGGATGGTGAGCACGACGCGGCCGAGGACGGGGCGCCGCTGGAGGCGCGCGTGCGCCTCGGCGGCCTTCTCGAGCGGGTACGTGGCCGCGATCGGCACCCGGAGGTGGCTCTCCTCGACGCCGCGCTCGAGCTGCTCGAACTGTCGTGGGCCGGCCACGCCGTCGTACGCGATCAGGCGGACACCGGCGCGCTGGCGAGGCGCGGGCTCAACGCCGTTCGGGTAGGCGACGCGGCCGCCGTCGCGCACGAGGTCGAGACAGCGCTCCAGCGCGTCGCCGCCGGCGAGCGCGAGGACGGCGTCGAGCCCCTCCGGGGCGAGCGCGCGCAGCTGCTGCACGGCGTCGTCGCGTCGGGCGTCGATCACGTGGTCGGCGCCGAGCTCCCGCACCAGGGCCTCGGCGCCGCTGGTCGTCGCCGTGGCGACGACTCGCGCCAGCCGGTACTTGGCGAACTGCAGCGCGAGCGTCCCCACCGCGCCGGACGCCCCCACGATCAGCAAGGTCTCGCCCTGATGCAGGTCGAGATGGTCGTGGATTCCCTGGAGCGCCGTGAGTCCCGTCGCCGCGGCGGCGCCCGCCTGGCGCAGGTCGAGCTGCCGCGGCACCTGCCCCGCGTGATCGGCGTCCACCACCACGTACTCCGCGGAGAACCCGCGCGTCGGGTTGTCGAAGTCGAACTCGGACGCCCAGACGCGGTGCCCGATGCGGAAGCGCTCCACGCCCACGCCGATGCCGACGACCACCCCCGCGCCGTCCGCGCCCGGCACGAGGGGGAAGCGCTCACGGCCGGAGGCGTACGTCCCCGCGCGCACGTCGGCGTCCCATACGCCGACTCCGGCCGCGTGGAGCTCGATCAGCACCTCGCGTGGGCCGGGCACCGGGACCGGCAACGTGTGGAGCGCGAGGACGTCCGGTGGGCCGAAGCGGTCGATCGCCGCGGCCCGCATCGTCGTCGGGACGCTCGGGGCCAGGCGCGTCGCGTCGCCGCTCGCCGCCACGCGTTCCGAGCCTCAGGTCCTCTCGCCGCTCCGGTCGCCCGACGAGGATCTTCCTTTCATCCCCGCGCCGCCGCCGCGGCTCGCATCTGCCGGAGAGGTCGCGCCGGGATGCATCTCGCGATTGTGCTCGTCGAGCTCCCGACGGGAGTCGAGGTGCGCGCCGCAGATCCTGCAGTCGAATTCGTGGGTGTGTGCCATGGTCGTCCTCCCGAAAGAAGCGCTCGAACTTCGCCACGCCCATCACCGTCATCATTCGTAGCTGTCGCGCGGCGGCGCGGCGGCGCGCGCGTGCTGCTCAGTCCGTCGCCCTCAGCCCGTCCGGACCCCTGAGCTTGTAGTCCGCGCGGTGCTCGCGGTGCCCGAGCACGCCGTGCAGGCTGCCGCGGTTGTCGCTCGGCCCCTCGTCGCGGCCGCGCTCGTGCTCGACGAAGAGGCGCGTGCGCTCGCTGTTCTTCTCCGCCTCGTCGTGCTGCTGGCGGTCCTCGACGAGGCGCCGCCGCCCGTCGTATGCCGCTCGATGCCGCGCGCGCTCGGCGCGCTCCTCGACCGGCTCCTCGTGCGGCCCCTCGTGGAGCTGATCGAGGAAGCGCTGATACGTCTTCGGTCCATGCTGCCCTTCGGCGTGCCGTTGCGGGCCCTTCTGCTGGCGGCCGTTCTGGGCGAACTCCGCCGCCTCTTGCCGCACGGCGATCTCGGGATCGCTCTCGCCGCGCTTCCTGCGCTTGCTCATGTGGCGCTCCGTCTACGCTGAGCTCGGCCGAGTGATGCCTTCGCCGGCTCGACTCGGAGGGTGAGGGCGCGCAAGTCACATGCCCCCCTATGGTACAATTCGCGGTGCCGCACTCTCGTTTCGTGGTGGTCGCATGGTACGCTCCTCGCGGGCCCACCAGCGCGTGACGCACCGATCGACCATCCTTGACGGTGGTGCACGGTCTGGCCGCGCTCCATGCCGACGATCGCGGAGCGGGGCGCGACTCGCTACAACGGCGGTAGCCATGTGCGACATCCGATCGCCTTTCACGATTCGACTCGCGTCCCTGCTCACGGCCGCCACGCTCGTCGCCGGCTGCCGGGTCGGCGACGCGTCGCAGGACCGGGACAGCGCCGCGGCGCAGCAGGTCCGCCAGCAGCTCGGGCCGACGCCGGCGCGCGTGGATCCCGGCATCGCCCGGTCGCTCTCGAACGCCTTCCGCGGCGCCGCGGAGCGTGCGCTGCCCGGCGTCGTCCAGGTGACGGTCGAGGTCGAGAGCCAGGTGGCGCGGCAGCAGCAGCAGATCCCCGAGGAGTACCGCCGCTTTTTCGGCTTCGAGGGCCCGGGGCAGGGGGGACCCGCGCCGCCGGAGGTGGGGACCGCCTCGGGGCTCATCTTCGACAGCACGGGCCGGATCATCACGAACAATCACGTCGTCGCCAGCGCGCGGCGCGTGCGCGTGCGGCTCACCGACGGGCGGGAGTACGTGGCCCAGGTCGTCGGCACCGACCCGAGCTCCGACGTCGCCGTGATCAAGGTCCAGGCGCCGAACGGCGCGAGGCTCCCCGTCGTCGCCTTCGGCAACTCCGACAGTCTTCACGTCGGCGACTGGGTGCTGGCGCTCGGCAGCCCGCTCGGCCTCGACTTCACCGTCACGGCGGGGATTGTGAGCGCGCGGGGGCGCCAGCTCGGCGGGGAGGCTGGCGCGCTCCAGGACTTCATCCAGACCGACGCCGCGATCAACCCCGGCAACTCGGGCGGGCCGCTCGTCGACCTGCTCGGCCAGGTGGTCGGCGTGAACACCGCGATCGCCGGCGGCCCGCGCTTCGTCGGCTACGGCTTCGCCGTGCCCATCAACCTCACGCGCCGCGTCGTGCGCGACCTGCTCCAGTACGGCTACGTGAGGCGGCCGCGGCTCGGCGTGTCGGTGAGCCCCGTCTCCGCCGTGGACGCGGAGGCGTACCACCTCGACCGGGTGGCGGGGGCGCAGATCCGGACCGTCGAGGACGGCTCGCCGGCGGCGCGCGCCGGTCTCCGGCCGGGCGACGTCATCACCGCACTCGACGGCCAGACGGTGGAGAGCTCGGCGGACTTCACGGCGGAGCTGGCCCAGCACAAGCCCGGCGAGCGCGTCCGCCTCACGGTGGTGCGCGGCGGGCAGCGGCGCGACGTCAGCGTGCAGCTCGGCGAGTTCCAGCGGCAGCGCGACACGACGGAGCGCGCGAGCACGAGCGACAGCGCGCGCACCCGGCTCGGCTTCGAGGTCGCGCCACTCACGCCGCAGCTCGCGCAGCGCCTCGGCCTGCGCGACCGCGAGGGCGTCGTCGTCACGGACGTCGCCCCGTACGCGAGCGCGGCGAACGCCGGAATCCGGCCCGGCCAGCTCGT
>JBJMNL010000304.1:0-2862 GCA_045804285.1 Gemmatimonadaceae bacterium | reverse complement strand
CGCTGGCGGGGAGCGACGCGCTGCTCGTCGGGCCGGGACTCGGCCGCTCGGCGGCGACGCGCGCGCTCGTCGAGGGGCTGCTCGTCGCCTGGCGCGGCCCCGTCGTGCTCGACGCCGACGCGCTGAACGTCTTCGAGGGGGACGCCGACGCGCTCGGCGCGCTCCTCGTGGGCCGCCCCGCGCTCGTGACGCCGCACCCGGCGGAGTTCGCGCGACTCGCCGGAGGGAGCGTGCGCGACGCCGTCGAGGAGCGCTACGAGGCCGCGCCCGCGCTCGCGCGGCGGCTCGGCGCCTGCGTCCTCCTCAAGGGCGTGCCCACCCTCCTTGCCGCCCCCGACGGCCGCGTCCTCGTGAGCGCCGCCGGCACCCCCGCGCTCGCCGTCGCCGGCAGCGGCGACCTGCTCTCGGGAGTCTGCGTGACGCTGCTCGCGCAGATGGACGACGCGCTCGCCGCCGCGGCGTGCGCGGCGTGGGCGCACGGCCGGGCGGGGGAGCGCGCGCTCGAGTCGCGGCCGCCCCGCATCGACGACCGCGGCGTGGCCGACCGCGGCGGGCTTCTCGTGCGCGGCGCCACGCTCGACGACGTGCTCGCGGCGCTCGGCGGTGCGTGGTCGGAGCCGGAGCGGCGCGCGCCCTATCCCGTGCTGGGCGACCTGCCGGCCGTGGGCGAGCGGCGCGGGACGCGGGCGTGACGCGGGCCGTCCTCGCCGCCGTCGCCGCGCTCGGCGTGTCGCTCTCCGGCTGCGCCGGGGCGGCGGTCGGCGGGGCGCCCGGCGCACCGGCCGCCGGCGTCGGCGGGGCGTCGCTCCGGCGCGAGGACCGCGTCGTCGTGTCGACCTACGACGAGGTGCTCGGCGTCGCCGCCTCGCGGCGTCTCGTCTTCGTGCTCGCGCCGCGCGGGCTCGGGATCTACGACCGCACCTTCGACGCCTGGCGTCCGCCGCTCGCCGCCGGGGCCGACCTGCCGCAGGGCCGCCCCACCGCGCTCGCCGCCGACCCCACCTCCGACGCCGTCTGGGTCGGCGGGGTGGGGAGCGTCACGTATTACCAGCCGCTCACCGACTACGCCACGCGGAGCAGCGTGCCCGGCGTCGTCGACCTCATCGCCTTCGACCGCGGCAACCCGGGCGACGCCTACGTGCGCGCCTCCGGACAGTGGTCGCGCGTGTCGAGCACGGGCTTCGTGACCCCCCTCGGACCCGGACAGCTCCCCCTCGCGAGCGCGCTCGAGATCCCGGAGACGCTGCGCGACATCGCGCGCGAGTTCCCGTCGCTCGAGTCGTTCGCGCCGCTGCTCACGCGAGACGCGCAGCTCCGGAGCTGGCCGGTGAGCGCCGCGGCGAAGTCCCCGGACCGGGCGAGCGAGCTCTGGCTCGGCACGCTCGGGAACGGTCTCTACCGCGTCGACCCGTCCTTCAACCAGTCGCGTCACCTCCCCTTCGGCCTGCTCGACCCCGGCGCCGGCGCGCTCGCCCTCGCCGCCGACGGCGTCTGGGTCGCCGCGCTCGGCGAGGGGGTGGGGGGCGGGGCGCGCGGCGGGCTCACCTTCGCGAGCGACGACCTGCAGCGGTGGCGCTGGCTCGAGCCGCCGCGCTCGACGCCGCTCGTCGGCGCGCGCGCCTACGACCTCGACGTCCGCGGCGACGTCGCCTGGATCGCGACCGACCGCGGCCTCGCGCGCGTCGCGACGCGGAGCGGCGGCGGGGACGCGGGCGAGGTGGGGGACTTCGTCGTTCTCACGGCGATCGACGGCCTGCCCTCCGACGCCGCGCTCGCCGTCGCCGCGCGCCCGGGCGGCGCGTGGGTCGGCACGCCGCGCGGTGTCGTCTACGTGGCCGACCAGGCGAGCGACGGCCGGCGCGGCGCGCGCCCCCGTGTCGGTCCGGTGCTGGCGAGCGGGGCCGCGGTGCGCGCCCTCCTCGCGACCGGCGACACCCTCTGGGTCGGGAGCGACTTCGGGCTCCTCCTCGTCCCCCCGGGGGACAGCGCCCGCGTCGTACGCGCCACGGCACAGGGGAGCGACGCGCGGCTCGGCCGCCGCATCGTGGCGCTCGCGGCGAGCGACACGGAGGTGGCCGTGGCGACCCCCGACGCCGTGCTCCGGATCCACCGGCCCACGGGCCGCGCGCTGCCGCCGATCGAGGGCGCGGCGCTCGCGTCGTTAGGCGGCATCCGCGCCCTCGCCATGGACGCGCGGACGCTCTGGGCCGCCGGCCCGCGGGGCGTGGTCGTGCTGCGGCGCGCGGGCGGCGCGCCGCGCTTCCTCGCCGTCCCCGGCGACCTCCCCGCCGAGGCGTTCGACGTCGCCCTCGGGAGCGACTACGCGTGGGTCGCGACCCGCGACGGCGTCGTGCGTCTGCGCCGCCTGCGCGACGGCTCGGTGCCGTGAGCGGCGGGCGCGCGGTCTCCGTCCCCCTCGGCCCCGGGCGCGAGTTCGACGCCGTGCGCGACATGCTCCGGCGATGGGGCGCCGCCGCCAGCGGCGTCGGCGACGACTGCGCGGTGCTCGACGTCCCCGCCGGCGAGCGGCTCTGCGTGAGCACCGACGCGTCGGTGGAGGGCGTCCACTTCCGCGCCGGCTGGCTGACGCCGCGCGAGATCGGCTGGCGCGCGGCCGCGGCCGCGCTGAGCGACCTCGCCGCGGCGGGCGCCGCCCCGCTCGGGCTCCTGCTCGCCGTGAGCGTCCCGGCGCGCTGGCGTCCCGACCTCGGCGAGCTCGCGGACGGGGTGGGGGCGGCCGCGCGCGCCGCCGGCGCGCCGATCGTCGGCGGCGACACCACCGGGGCGGCGGCCGACGCGCTCTCGCTCACCGTCACCGTCCTCGGCTCGGCGGTGCGCCCGCTCGGCCGCGGTGGCGCCCGG
>JBJMNL010000303.1:0-2674 GCA_045804285.1 Gemmatimonadaceae bacterium | reverse complement strand
GGGGCGCCGGCCTGCGGAGCGCCGGGCTGCGGGGCGCTCGCCGGGCGGGTGCTTACGGGGGCGTCCGCGGTGGCGCTGCCGGCGGGGGCCGGGGACCGATCCGCCCCGCGACAGCTACCCGCGAGTACCAGTACCGGGGACACGAAGAGGAGCGTGAGCGTGTGGCGCATGAGTCCTCGATCCGCCGGACGCCCCTGCCTCGGCGCGGGCGCCCGTTCGGTTCCAATGTAGGACAACCGTACCGCCGAGTTTCCCGGCGCCGTCCGTGAGGTGGCCGGCTCCCGCCACGGGGTGCGTGGTCGGTCAGCCCGTCACCGCTCCATCCACGGTCGGGATGGTGGCGACACGGAAGTCGGCCTGTAGGACATGCGCCGCGCAGGAGTTGTCTCTGAGATCCGTGTTCGGCGCGCGCTAGACTCGACGTCGCGCGGTGCTCCTCCGCCGGACGAAGCCGGATGAAGGCGAGAAGGATGCCGGAAGAGCTAGCGGCCAGGCGTCGCGGGCGTGGGTGAATCGGGGCGGGAGCGGCAGGCGCTACCAGCCCAGGCGGCGATTCTCCCGGTCAACGGCGACGAAGGCTGCCCCGGGTCGCAGCGTTCGTCAGGGACAGTGCCACTGCGAGGCATCGCGTAACGGGCTGCGCGGGGAGGCGATCTGGTCGCGCTGGCGCGCCCGCCATCGCGGGCGTATGCTGCCGGCGGCTGCAGGGTTGCACGGGGGAGTGCAGCCCAATTGGCGTTCGGCGGACACACACAGGAGGCGTATGATCGACTGTGTTGCTCGCGACCGTGCGGCTCTGCTGCTCCGTCGGTTCGCCGCCGGCCGGATCACGAACTTCCAGTTCGACGAGGAGTACCCCGGCCCGTCAGTCGACGCGGGCGTCCGGGCCGTGGGCGACCGCGCCTGGAACCTGTACGATGACTTCCGCGAGCATCGGCTGGAGCCCGCGCCGGCGCTGCGGCGTGAGATCGCGCGCTGGGTCGTCTTCCTCCACTCGGATGCCGAGTACGCGTGGCCGCGCTGCCCGTTCGTCTCGATTCGCGCGCCCCGGTGGCTCAACTGGCTGAGTGGCGGTCTGCTGCACCGCCGACAGGACGAGGAGTTCGCGCGGTGGGCGAGGCGCGGTGACTACTCCGCGTGGCCGTTCCACACCACCGGCCAGGTCGCGGCCGCCGCCGCGCAGCCACGGTACCTGCGGGGAACGGGGGCATAGCTCCGGAGCGCAGCCGCCGAACGAGGCGTTGAAGCTGGTGATTGCTCGGCGGGAACCCCAGATCGGCGAGCCGCGTGGCGGCGTTCAACTGGTCTAGCTTGCGCCGGGCGACCGCGAGCAGCTCCGCCGGACACGACCGCGAATCGGCTCCCCTCACGCGCCGGCGCCGGCATGCCGCAGACCGAAGTGCGCGGACAGGGCGCGTCCACCCACCGGTGTGACGCGGAGTGATCTGCCGTCCCGATCCCGTGCAACCCACCGACGGTCGAGCGCCAGCGTCAGGAGCGCCGCGCCGAGCGCGCCACCGAGATGCGGCCGTCGCTCGCTCCAGTCGAGACAGGCGAGCGCGAGCCGGCGCCGGCGGCGTCGCGCCGCGTCGAGATCGATGCCCAACGCCGCGAACGCCGTGGCACCCGCCGGCGACACGTCGAGCGACTCACCCCCCTCCGTCGCACGGCCGACCAACCAGCCCAACGCCGTCAACCGATCGTACAGCGACACGCCGAGCGTGCCGGCGATGTGGTCGTAACAGGTGCGCGCGGCGCGAAGGGGCGTCGGTGTCGTCGGGACGAACTCGTCGCGCAGCCCGGTGAAGACCGCGAGTGCCTCGAGCAGCGCGGCGACGTCCGTGCTCTCGAGGCTGTAGTACCGGTGCCTTCCCTGAGCCAGCACCCTGATCAGCCCCTCGGCCCTCAGCCGGTGAAGGTGGGCGCTCGCCGTCGACGGGCTGACGTCGGCGACCATCGCGAGCTCCGTGCTGGTGCGCGCCCGATCGTCCATCAAGCAGTAGAGAATCCGCGCCCGTGCCGGCTCACCGATCGCCGCCGCGATGCTCGCCACGCGGTCGTCCGCTTCGTCGTCGGCATCCATGCTTCGATGCTAGGCGAAGCGTGGTGGTCCGACAAGGGGTACGTTCGCCGTCATGACACATCACTCGCGACCGGCGGCGTCGATCACGCGTCGCGACGCCATCGGACTGGGCGCCGGGCTCGCCGCCCTGTTCGCCCTCACGCGGCGGCTCACGGCACAACCGACCCCGAGGAGCGCATCGATGACGATCGCCTGCTTCATTCGCTACCAGATCGACCCGTTCCAGCGCGACGCGTTCAAGTCGTACGCGGAGACGTGGGGCCGCATCATCCCGCGGGCCGGCGGACACCTCATCGGCTACTTCCTGCCGTACGAGGGTACGAACGACGTGGCGTGGGGACTGATCGCCTTCGACAGCCTCGCCTCGTACGAGCGCTACCGCGCGCGACTGCGGACGGACCCCGAGGCGCAGGAGAACTTTCGTGCGGCGCAGAGCAAGCGCGTCATCCTCCGCGAGGAACGGAGCTTCGTCGAGCTGGTCGACGGCACGTTCGAGCTTCCGTCCACCCTCACGGGAGCCAGGTGAGGCGCGCACCAGGAGCTCCCGGAATGTGTACTCACCTCTGTCGCACCTACCTGCTGTTGCTCGGT
>JBJMNL010000302.1:0-9290 GCA_045804285.1 Gemmatimonadaceae bacterium | reverse complement strand
CGCGCGTCAGCTCGCCGAGCGGAACGCGCTCCTCGCGGAGCAGGCCGCCGAGCTCGAG
This sequence comes from Gemmatimonadaceae bacterium, assembly GCA_045804285.1. GTDB lineage: Bacteria > Gemmatimonadota > Gemmatimonadetes > Gemmatimonadales > Gemmatimonadaceae > DATMHT01. The sequence goes on along the minus strand of JBJMNL010000302.1, from coordinate 9,232 downwards.
CAGCAGGTGGAGGAGACGCAGGCGCTCGCCGAGGAGCTGGAGCAGGCGAACGACGAGCTGCTGGCGAAGACGGCCGAGGCCGAGGAGGCGCGGCGGGCGTCGGAGGAGGCGAACCGCACGAAGGCGGAGTTCCTGGCGACGATGAGCCACGAACTGCGCACCCCACTCAACGCCATCGGCGGCTACGCCGAGCTGATGGCGATGGGCATCCACGGCCCGGTGAACGCCGCGCAGCTGCGGGACCTCGATCGCATCCGGCGCGGCCAGCGACACCTGCTCAGCATCATCACCGACATCCTGAATTTCAGCCGCATCGACGCCGGCCAGATGCAGTTCGCCGTGCGCGACGTGCCGCTGCCGCCGCTGGTCGACGAGGTGTGGTCGATGATCGAGCCGCAGGCGAGCGCGAAGGGGATCCGCTACGAGTGCGAGGCCGTGCACGACGGAGGCCCGCTCGTCGCGCACGCCGACCCCGACCGCGTGCGGCAGATCCTCGCGAACCTGCTCGTCAACGCGGTCAAGTTCACCGCGCCCGGTGGGGGGATCAGGGTCGAGTGCACCGCGTCCCATCCGGCCGCACGGTCGCCGCGGGCGACGGTGCGCGTGACCGACACGGGCGTCGGCATCCCTCCCGACAACCTGGAGCGCATCTTCGAGCCCTTCGTGCAGCTCGGCCGCGCCCTGACGCACACGGTCGACGGCACGGGGCTCGGCCTCGCCATCAGCCGCGATCTCGCGCGCGCGATGGGGGGGGACGTCACCGTCGAGAGCGAGCCCGGTGTTGGATCGGCATTCTCGCTGACGTTGCCGACGGCCGGCCGCTAGAGAGCGGCCGCGACGCTCACCCCTCCTCCATCTCCTCCATCGCGCGCCTGATGGCGGCGGCGAGGCGCGCCTCGCGGTCGGGTCCGGCGGGGACGCCGGCGGCGATGGCGCCGAACTGGCGCACCATCTCGTCGCTCACGAAGGGGCGCGACGGTGCGTGGACGCCGAGTGCGTCGAGCGCGCGCGCGGCGAGGACGCGCAGCAGCGCGCGCGTCTCGGCCGAGAGCCCCTGGAGCACCGAGGGGTCGGGAGGCGTGGGCATCGTCTCGCGCCGCCGCTTCGGGGCCTGCAGCAGGGCGCTCATCGGCGCGAGACGGATCACGAACGAGCCCGGCGTGTGCTCGCGCACCTCCGCCACGACGTTCCGGCGGCGGAGCGAGGCGACGCGCCGCAGCACCGCCTCGCGCACCACCGATACGCCCCCCTCGCTCGCGTTGCCGCGCCCGGTGATGAGCAGGACCTCGCCGCCGCCGAGCACCTGGCGCTCCCGCAGCCAGAGCTCGGCGCGCTCCGCCGCCTGAGCGGCCGTCGGCAGCCGATCGCGGAGGTTGAGCATCCGATCGCCGCCGAAGCGGGCCTCGTCGAAGGCCTGGTGGAGGGCGGAGGTGTCGCGCCGGGGCATGGTCTCAAGTTGACGGTCGGCGCCGGCGGCGGCAACCGGAATCATCGACGCGGGGCGCGGGGTGGATGCGTGGCGCGGGAATCCGGTGCCGGCCGGCGCGCCGATCGTGGTACCTTCCCGACGGGGGGCCCCCCGCGCCGCGCGAACCATGCCCCTCGCGATCAGCGAATCGCTTCCTTCAGCACCTTCCCGTCGAGCGGCTCCGTCGGCCTCACGCCCAGCACCGCGGCGAGCGTCGGGGCGGCGTCGTAGACGCGGACGACTCGAGCGTACGTGCCGGGCCTGAATGGCGCGCCGTAGAAGATGAGGGGCACGTGGGTGTCGTGGTCGTGCGGGAGGCCGTGCGATGCGTACGACCCGCTCCCCCAGGGCCAGTAGGGGCGCGGCGTGACGACGAGCGCCACGTCGAGGTCGGAGGGGATCATGTGCCGCCAGCGGCGGGCGACGTCGTCGGTCGTCGTGTCGCGGCGGGCGACTTCGGCCATGGTCTCGGCGCGCATGATCCCGGGGGTGCGGCGGAGCGTGGCGGCGAAGGCGCGCACCACCGAGTCGGCGTTCACGCCGGCGCGGGCGAAGGCGGCGCGGTCCACCTGCACCACGCCGTCGCTGAGGCGGAGGGCGGTGCTGTCCACCCCGCGCGCGACGAGCGCGGCGCGCACCGGCGCGGTCAGCGCCGCCGGATCGAGGAAGTGCGCCCCCTGGTTCGGGTCCGCGGAGTGGACGCCGGGAAAGGGCGCCATCCCGTGGTCAGCGGTGAGGGCGACGACGACGCGCGTCGAGTCGCGCGCGGCGAACAGCGAGTCGAGGAAGGCGCCGAGGTAGCGGTCGAGGCGCAGGATCTGGTCGTGCTGCTCCTTCGAGTCGGGGCCGTAGCGGTGCCCCACGGCGTCCGTCGTCGAGAGCGAGATCGCCAGCACGTCGGTCTGCGGTCCGACGCCGAGCCGCAGCTCGCGAAGCCCGTCCAGGGCGAGGGCGAGCGTGAGCGAGTCCATCGTCGGCACCTGCTGGATCTCGACGGCGAGCTGCCGCGGATCGGTGGGGAGGACGTGCGGGAAGACGAAGTCCGTCCCGCCGTGCTCGACCGCCACGCTGTCCGCCTCGGGGTAGCCGGAGTCGGGGAGCAGCGGCCGCCAGGTCGCGCCGGCGAAGCGCGCCACCGGGTGCTCGGCGTCGAATCGCCGCACCCAGGTGGGGAGCGTGTCGGCGTAGTAGCTGCTGGTGGTGAAGCCCCCGCGCCCGCCGTCGGGCGCGGCGAAGTCGGCGTCGAACCAGAAGACGTGCTGCTTCGCTCGCCCGAGGGGGAGGATCGCCCCGCGGTCCTTGCGCGATACGGAGAGGGCGCGCGTGCGCGCGTCCCTGGTGCGGAGCCAGTCGGTGAGCGTCGAGCCGCGGAAGCGGAAGGGGGACGCCGGCGGCCCGCTCGAGCCGAGGAGCGGCGCCTGCGGGTCGCCGACGCCGGTGGCGTTGGTGACGATCCCCGTGTGGGCCGGAAAGCGCCCGGAGAGCGTGCTCGCGTGCCCGGGCGCCGTCTCGGTGATGGCGTGGTCCTGATAGGCGTGCGTGAACACCGCGCCCCCGCGGTAGAGCCGGCCCAGCCCGCCCGTGAGCTGCGAGCCGAATCGCGTGAAGTACTCGGGGCGCATCTGGTCGACGGTGACGAAGACGACCAGGGTCGGCGTCGGCGCGGCCGGGCGCCGCGCCGCCTGGGCGCGGGCGGTCGGAGCGAGGAGCGGCGAGAGGGCGCCGGCGGCGGCCGCGCAGAGGGTGGCCTGGCGGAGCGCGGCGCGGGCCGCGCGGAGCGGGCGGGGTCGTGTCAGCATGTGGGATGGTGGCGAGCGCGAGTCGAGTCCGCTTCGATCCGTCCAATGTAGCCGGCGGCCGCCCGTCACGGCTCCGTCGGCGAGCGACCGCGAAGGGCCAGAACGAGCCACTGCCCACCCCCGGGCCGTCTCTCGCGCGGTCGGGGGTGGGCAGTGGCCAGCTCTTCGTTCCCGGTCGCCAAGGGCCATCGGCGACCGCCAGGCTTCAGAACATGATGCCGAACGTGATCGGGATGAAGCGCACCGACCCGCCGTCCGCGAACGCGTTGTGGAAGCGCGCCTCGGCGAAGGTGCTCATCGCGCCGAGGTTGAAGGTCATGCCGAGGCCGCCGTTGATACCGAACTTCGTCTGGCGCTCGGTGGCCGACATGTTGACCGTCTGGCCCGTCTGCGGATCGGTGTAGCTGAACGAGCCACCCACCTTGTAGTTGTACACGCCGGCGCCGCCGATGACGTAGGGGCGCACGGGCGAGGCAGCCATCCCGAAGTTGTAGAGGACGTTCGCCGAGCCGACGATCATGCCCATGTTGGCCGTCTTCCCGCTGAACGACCCGGTCCCGTAGTTGACCGATGCTGCCTTCCCGGCGATCGCGTCGTAGCCCAGCTCGCCCCGGAAGGAGAGCGGCAACAGCGCCGGCTTGACGGCCATCAGGCCGGTGACGTGGAATCCCGCGTCGTAGCCGTCCGAGATGTCGCCATTGGGGAGCGCCGCGCCGGCCGAGACGCCGAAGGAGACGGGGCGGACGAGCGAGGCCTGCGCGTGCGCGGTCGACGCGCCAGCGACGGACAGAGCGACGGCAGCAACGGCGAGCACAGTGCGCTTCATACGGTCTCCTACTCAGCGAGGGGACTGCAGTGAGGGGTTTACGTCTGCCCGGTCGGGACGGCGTCATGGCCGGCCACATTGGGGGTGGGCATAGTACAGACGAGCCCGTCTCGACGGGGGCAACGGTGACGCGGCGCACACGACCGCGCGCGGTCCGCCGTGCCTCGGGAAAAGCGAAACCGGGACGCCGCTCGTTGGAGCGGCGTCCCGGTTCCGGTGCTGCCGGCTGCTGTCGCAGCCTTAGAACATGATGCCGAAGCTCAGCGGGATGAACTGGGCCGCGTAGGTGCCCTTGTCGTCGTCCTTGCTGAAGACGTGGTGGAAGCGCGCCTCGACGAAGGTCTGGAAGCCGGAGAGCGGGATCTTGACGCCGATGCCGCCGTTCAGCCCAGCCGCCGTCTTCGACTGGTCGTCGCTCTGGCCGGAGATCTCGATCGTCGTCTTGACGTTGTAGACGCCGAGACCGCCGATGAGGTACGGGGCGACGCCGCTCGTGCTGCCGGTCGGGAAGTTGTAGACGGCGTTGGCGACGACGCCGAGCGTGCTGACGTTTCCGTCGACGCCGGCCGGGAAGTTGTCCCCCCCGAAGCGGTGATACATCACCTCGCCGCGGAAGCCGACGGGCATCGCCGGCGCGCTATACCCGATGAGACCCGCGACGTTGAAGCCCGTGCCGAACTTCTCGCCGTTCGGGCCTTCCTTGCTCAGGTCGCCGGTCGGGATGCTCGCGCCGGCCGAGATGCCGAACGAGACGGGGCGGGCGACACCCGCGGTGGTCTGGGCCTCGGCGGCGGACGCGGTAAGGGCGATCGCGGCGATCGCGATGACGCTGCGCTTCATGACGTTCTCCTGTGCCTGACGAATGAATCGGTGTGTACCGCACTCTGCCGAGCGCCGGCGCTGGCGCCACGCGCTCGGGTGGCGCGCTAAAGACGAGCCCGGGAGGGCGGCGCAACGTACGCTTTTCGTATGCTTCGTGTTTCAGGGCAAGGAGATAGCCCCGGAACGTCGCCACGTGGCGACGTTCCGGGGCTCACAAAAAAGAACGGGGCGCCTCTTTCGAGGCGCCCCGTTCCGGTCCTTGGCGCGGGGGCTTAGCGGCCGCCAGCCTTGGTCACGTTCTCAGCGGCGGGACCCTTCTGGCCCTGCACGATGTCGAACTCCACAGCCTCGCCCTCGGCGAGCGACTTGAAGCCGCTGCCCTGGATCGCGCTGTAGTGGACGAAGCAGTCCTTCTGGCCGTTGTCAGGGGTGATGAAACCAAAACCCTTGGCGTCGTTGAACCACTTCACCTTGCCGGTCGTACGCATTCTACCTGCTCCTGGGAAATTTGCTTGTCTGGAGCAGAGCGGAACGCGCTGACCCCAGACAATCCTGATATCGCGGGACCAATGTGGACCCCCCGCGCTGGACCGTAGCCTCGAACGTCGCCGTTCTGGGCAGTACGGATAATAATACTGACGTTAGGAAAAAGGGAAGAGGGGGGGCGTGGGGAGCACGGGCTGCCTCCGAACGCCCCTCTCGCCTACTGCCCGACCGCGCGCACTCCGCTCACGTAATACTCCGTATCACCGAAGCAGCTGAAGGGCACCCCTCGGTGCTGCTCGTACATCAGCGACACGCGCTGTCCCTCGACCTTCTGCACCTGCTGGGCGACGTCGTCGTCGCGGATGGTGAAGTAGAACTTCTCCGGCATCTGCCCGGGGACGTTGCTGAGCGCCATCTCCCCCTCCCAGGTCGGGCAGACCCACCCTCGCTTGGAGAGCTTCTGGATGTAGCCCGTGCGGTCGCCGCGCGAGTAGGTGAAGCTGAGCGCCCCCCACGTCCACGCGGCGACCACCGCCACCGGGAGCAGGACGAGATACAGAAAGAGCTTGAGGCCCCAGCGCCGCTTCCGCCCCTTCCGCGTCGTCTCCTGCTGCGTCTTCACGTCCTGCGTGTCGTAGCCGCGCTGCGGATACTCGATGTTGTCGTTGCCCATGAAATGCTCGGGAGTGGGGAATCGGGGTGGGGAGCGGGAGCCGCTGTCGGCACGTCCCGAGGCCGGCGATTCCCGAGCTCCCGACCCCCACTCCCGACCTTTGTAGTACCACGCGCCCCGTCGCGCAAGTCACTGGCCGGCCGCTAGATTTCCGGCGTCTTCTCATTCAGGCTCGCGTAGCGTGACTTTCGGCAAGCGCAGACAGACCGTGACGGCGGACGTCGGTGGCGTCCGGATCGGGTCGGCACACCCGGTCGTCGTCCAGTCGATGACGAACACCGACACCGCCGACGCGGCGGCGACCGCCGAGCAGGTGGCGGCGCTGGCGCGTGCCGGCTCGCAGCTCGTACGGGTGACGGTCAACAACGAGGAGGCGGCGGCCGCCGTCCCGGAGATCGTCGGCCGCCTCGACGACATGGGCGTCGCCGTGCCGATCGTCGGCGACTTCCACTACAACGGGCACTTGCTGCTCACCCGCTTCCCGGCGGCGGCGCGGGCGCTCGCCAAGTACCGGATCAACCCGGGGAACGTGGGTGGGAAGCGGCGCGACGAGAACTTCCGCGCCATCGTCCAGGTCGCGGTCGACAACGACAAGCCGGTGCGCATCGGCGTGAACTGGGGCTCGCTCGACCAGGACCTGCTGACGCAGATGATGGACGAGAACGCCCGCCGCCCCGACCCGGCGGACGCGAAGGACGTCTACGTCGAGGCGATGCTCGCCTCCGCCCTCCGCTCGGCGACGCTCGCCGAGGAGGCGGGGCTCGGGCACGACCGGATCCTGATCTCGGCGAAGGTCAGCATCGTCCAGGACCTCGTCGAGGTGTACCGCCGCCTCGCCGCGCGGTGCGACTACCCGCTCCACCTCGGGCTCACCGAGGCGGGGCTCGGCACGAAGGGGGTCGTCGCCAGCACCGCCGGCCTCGCGATCCTCCTCGCCGAGGGGATCGGCGACACGATCCGCGTCTCGCTCACGCCGCGACCCGGCGGCGACCGGACGGAGGAGGTGCTCGTCGCGCAGCAGATCCTCCAGTCGCTCGGCCTGCGCAGCTTCACGCCGCAGGTGACGGCGTGTCCCGGCTGCGGGCGCACGACGTCCACCTTCTTCCAGCGCATGGCGGAGGACATCCAGACGTACCTGCGCGAGCAGATGCCCGTCTGGCGCGAGACGCACCCCGGCGTCGAGGAGATGCGCGTCGCCGTGATGGGATGCGTCGTGAACGGTCCCGGCGAGTCGAAGCACGCCAACATCGGCATCTCGCTGCCGGGCACGTTCGAGGAGCCGAAGGCTCCGGTCTACATGGACGGCAAGCTCCTCGTCACCCTCAAGGGGGAGCGCATCGTGCCGGAGTTCCTCGAGATCCTCGAGGGATACGTCGAGAGGAACTATCCGCGGGAGAGGATTTCGGTCGGAGTGTAGCGCGGAAGTAGGCGTGAGAGCCGAAGGGTGCGAAAGGCGAAGGGCGGAATTGAAAGGGCGGAATCAGGGATGAGGCCGGGACGCTCCGAGTGGCTTGGCTGGCCACCGGTGGGGTCCCGGCCTCATCCCTCATTCCGCCCTTCAGTCTTACGATTCCGCCCTTCGGCTCTTTTCTTCCCTTCAGGTCTCCATCACCGCGCCGCGGCCTGCTCCCGCGCTCCGCGCTCCTCGAGTGCTTCGGCGACGGTGCGCAGCTCGGTCATGATGGGGGTGTCGAAGCCGAGCTCGGCGAGGCGGTCGTGGACACGGCGGTACCAGCGGATCGTCCCCTCGCGGCCGAGGCTGAAGCGGCTCCAGACAGTTTCGGGGAAGCGGGTGCGATTGAGGTCGGCGAGGATCGAGCCGCCGTTGTGCACCTTGTCGGCCGCGCACACCCAACGGGCGCGCTCGTCCGCTTGGGCCAGGCGCTCGAGGTAGTCCTCCTTCCGCTCCTCGGCCGAGAGCTCGACGCCATCGTCGTCCACTTTGCGGTGCGTCACCGCGAGCACGGTGTCGAGCACGTTCCGCCCGAACTTCTCCGCGACCCGCTGCTCGAGCATCTCGCGCGTGTAGCGCTCGTCGATGCAGTCCTCGATCACGTCGTGCAGGATCCCGGCAAGCACCGTCTCCTCGTCCTGTCCGTAGCGCGTCAGGATCACCGCGACGTTCGCCGGGTGCGTCAGATAGGGAAGCCGCGTCCCCTTGCGCACCTGCTGGTCGTGGTGCTTCGCGGCGAACGCGAAGGCGTGGTTGATACGGTCGGAGTAGCCGGTGATCGTCATCTCGCGGAACCACTTGGCAGGGGACCGAAAGATAGCGCGCGGCCATGCTCCCGTAACAGGGTTCGGCAGCGTACCAGACGAATTCCGAACCGTCGCCGGGGATCGCGGGGAGCAGGCGTCCACGCGCGTGCCAGCCACCTGGCCCCTCCTTCCGGTGCCCGGTGCCCGGGCCGGCCCGGGCGCGCGGAAGGGCGGAACGGGCCGTCGGGCTGCGGTGATGCGTGGCTCGAGGTCCAACTCCCGTGGACGGGTCCTCGCCCGGGTCCCGGCGGCGGGTGCCTGGTACGGGGGCAAGGGCGCGGGCTACCGCGTCAGCGCGTAGTACGCCACGTACACCCACGACAGAAAGCCGTGCACGATCGCCCACAGGATCGACTTGTGGACGCTCCACGAGATCGTGATCGCGAGCGCGCTTCCCATGCCGACGCCGGCGCGGGTGGCACCGGAGACCGAGAAGCTCCGGCGGCGCGTCCGGGAGGACGGCGGCGGGGGCTCGTCGGGGGGCGAGGAGACGTCGCCGAAGAGCGGCTCGTGCGGGCTCACCCGGCCGCCACCGGCTGGCGCGCGAACCAGCCGACGAGGCGCTCGAGGCCGTCGCGGTCCTCCTCGCCGAAGGCGCCGCGCACGCTCGAGTCGATGTCCAGCACGGCGATCAGCGCGCCGTCCGGGGCCCACACCGGGACGACGATCTCCGACGCCGAGCGGGCGTCGCAGGCGATGTGGCCCGGGAATGCGTGCACGTCCTCCACCACCACCGTGCGCCCCTCAGCGGCCGCGGTCCCGCAGACGCCCCTGCCGAAGGCGATGTCGAGGCAGCCGAGCGTCCCCTGGTAGGGGCCGACGCGAAGGAGGCGGCCCGGCTCGACGACGCGATAGAAGCCGGTCCAGAGGTGGCCGAAGCCGTGGTGGAGGAGCGCGCT
>JBJMNL010000301.1:0-5289 GCA_045804285.1 Gemmatimonadaceae bacterium | reverse complement strand
GCGTCCGTCGCCGGACCGCTCACCCCCCCCACCCGAGGTCAGGCATGCCCGTGCCGCGCCCGCCGCGTACGCTCCTCCCGCTCGCCGCCGCCGCCATCCTCGCCGCCGCGCCCGCGGCGCCCGCCGCCGCGCAGCAGCCCGCGCCCGGCTCCGCCGCCACACCCGCCGCCGCGCCCGCCGCCCGCCCCGACTCGGCGCCCCGCGCCTGGATGGGCGACTCACCCCGCGTCGCGACGCTCAAGACCGACGCCGTGCGCGAGGTGGACGGGATGCGCAAGCTGACGCAGGAGATGGTCGACGAGATCTTCAGCTTCGGCGAGCTCGGGTTCCAGGAGGTCGAGACGTCGCGCTACCTCGTGGACCTCCTGCGCCGCAACGGCTTCACCGTGCAGACCGGCTACGCCGGGATGCCGACGGCGTGGGTGGCGCGGTGGGGCTCCGGGAAGCCGGTGATCGCGCTCGGCTCCGACATCGACGGCATCCCGCAGGCGTCGCAGCTTCCCGGCGTGGCCTGCCACGCGCCGCTCGTCGAGGGCGCGCCCGGCCACGGCGAGGGGCACAACTCCGGGCAGGCGGTGAACATCACGGCGGCGCTCGCGGTCAAGAAGATCATGGAGCGCGAGAAGCTGCCCGGCACGATCGTCATCTGGCCCGGCGTCGCCGAGGAGCTCGTGGGGGCGAAGGCGTACTTCGTCCGCGAGGGGCTGTTCAGGGACGTCGACGCCGTGCTCTTCTCGCACGTCGACAGCAAGTTCGGCACGTCGTGGGGCTCGACGTCGGGCAACGGGCTGATCTCGGCGCTCTTCAGCTTCGAGGGGTCGAGCGCGCACGCCGCCGGCGCGCCCTGGCGCGGCCGCAGCGCGCTCGACGCCGTGGAGCTCATGGACATCGGCTGGAACTTCCGCCGCGAGCACCTGCGCATCCAGCAGCGGTCGCACAACGTGATCGTGGACGGCGGCGACCAGCCGAACGTCGTCCCGTCGACGGCGTCCACCTGGTACTACTTCCGCGAGACCGACTACCCGCACATCCAGGAGCTGTTCGAGACCGGACAGCAGATCGCGCAGGGCGCGGCGACGATGACGGGAACGAAGCTCGCCGACGTGCGCATCCTCGGCTCCGCGTGGCCCGGCCACTTCAACCGGCCGATCGCCGAGATGATGACGGCGAACATCGCCCGCGTCGGGCTCCCGCGGTGGGACGAGAAGGACCAGCGGCTCGCCCGCGCGCTCCAGAAGGAGCTCAAGGTGAAGGAGAAGGGGCTCGACACGATCGCCGACACGCTCGAGGCGCCGGTGAAGGAGGAGGCCAAGCGCGGCGGCGGCTCCGACGACATCGGCGACGTGTCGTGGAACGTCCCGACCATCACGCTGCGCTTCCCGTCGAACGTCCCCGACCTCCCGGGGCACAGCTGGCCGAACGCGATCGCGATGGCGACGCCGATCGCGCACAAGGGGGCGACGGCGGGGGCCAAGGCGCAGGCGATGACCCTCCTCGACCTCCTCACGAAGCCCGAGCTGGTGAGCGACGCCTGGCGCTACTTCCGCGAGGTGCAGACGAAGGAGGTGAAGTACCAGCCCCTCATGCGCCCGCAGGACCGGCCGGCGACGGAGCTCAACGCCGACATCCTCGCGAAGTACCGCGCCCAGATGAAGCGCTACTACTACGACCCGAAGCGCTACCCGACCTACCTCGATCAACTCGGCATCGAGTACCCGAGCGTCCGCCGCGCCGACGGGAGCTGCCCGGCGCTGCCGGGCAAGCCGACGACCTGAGTCGCGGGGCGGGGAGGGGCGGCGCGCCGACGTACCGGCGCCCGGACTGGACGCGCGTTCCGGGCGCCGGTATGTTGGCGCGCCGACCACCCCTGGATCGTTCCCTCGACGCGTTCACATCCCCGCCACGAGATCACGCATGCGCCCCTCCACCCGCCGCCTGACGACGCTCGCCTGCGCCCTGGCTGTCGCGCTGCTCACCGCCTGCGGTAAGAAGGACGCCGCCGCCGACGCCACCGACACGGCCACCGCGACCGACACGGCGAGTGCCGCCGAGGGGCAGCCGGCGGCGCAGGCGGGAGCGGCCCAGCAGCCGGCCGCTTCCGCCTCCTCGGCGCCCGTCACCGTGGCCGACATCGAGCGCTGGCAGCGCGGGATCGCCGCCGAGCTGAAGGCGGTGCAGGACGCCGAGGCGAAGCTCCGGAGCGCGAAGACGGCGATGGACACGGCCAACCTCACGCTCGAGATGACGGACATGGGGACGGTCGGCGCGGGCGCACGGGCGGCGGGAGCGAGCGAGGACCGCTACCGCTTCATCCAGAGCACCCTCTCCTCCCTCGTCGCGAACCTCACGCCGTACGAGGCCGAGATGGACACCAAGGGCATGCCGGCGGCGATGGTCGCCGAGGTGAAGCAGGGACGCGAGGCCACCGTCGCCCGCATGGCGGCGGACCTCCAGCCCGATGTGATCGACGCCCTCCGCCCGCGCGCCCTCGAGCTGCGCAGGCAGGACATGGCTCTCGCCGCCGCCCGTCTCAAGGCGGCCGGCGCGGTGCGCTGAGGGACGCGGGGCGCGCCCTCCGGCGCGCCTCGTGTCGTAAAGCGTGCACGGTGGAGCGGTCGGCACGAGCCGTGCTTGCCCGTAGCGTGCCCGCTGCCGATGATTAGCGTGTCATGCCCACCCCGCCGCCGCCGATGATCGGTGCCTTCCCCCCGGCCGCCGCGCCCGACGACGCCGTTCTTCCAGAGTCGCCGGGCGCGGCGGCGCTCCCGGCGACGGACGCCGATCCCGGCGCCTCGATCCTCGTCGTCGACGATCTCGAGCCGAACCTCATCGCGTTCGAGGCGGTGCTCGCGCCGCTCGCGGCGGAGCTCGGCGTCCGGCTCCTCCTCGCCCGGTCGGCGGCGGAGGCGTTGCGGCACGCCGTCGCCGAAGGGGAGCGGCTCGCCGTCGTCGTGCTCGACGTCATGATGCCCGACACCGACGGTCCGGCGACGGCGCGGCTGATCCGCGCGCGGGTGCACACCGAGCACGTCCCCGTAATCTTCGTCACGGCGCTCGACGCCGACCGCCGGCGTGTCACGCTCGGCTACCAGTCGGGCGCGGTCGACTACCTGATCAAGCCGCTCGACCCCGACGTGCTCGCGGCCAAGGTCCGCGCCTTCGTCGACCTGCACCGGAGCCGGCACGAGCAGGCGGCGCGCGCCCGGCGACGCTTCGCCGACCTCGTGGCCGCCGCCGAGCGCGCCGCCGCGACCGCCGAGCGCGCCGCGAGGGCGAGCGACGCGCGCCTCGCCGCGATGCTCGACGGCATGCCCGACGGCGTCTCGGTGTTCGACCAGCGCTGGCGCTGGACGTACGTCAACCCGGTCGGACAGGAGATCCTGCGCAGGCTCGGCGTCGACCCGGCGCGCGTTCTCGGGCGCGAGCTGTGGGCCTCGCTCCCCGCCGTGCTCGGCACCCGCTTCGAGACGGAGACGCGTCGTGCCGTCGCCGAGGGGCGCGTGGTCACGTTCGAGGAGCACTTCGCGCCGTTGGACGCCTGGATCGAGCAGCGCATCATCCCCGCCGGCGACGGCTCGTTCACGGTGTTCTCGCGCGACGTCACCGCGCGCCACCGCGCCGAGGCGGCGCGGCGCGAGAGCGAGGCGCGCCTCCGCCCGATCGTCCAGTCGGGGATCGTCGGGCTCTTCTACTGGGAGCTCGGGGGGCGCGTCTACGACGCGAATGACGCCTTCCTCGACATGCTCGGCTACACGCGCGACGACCTCGCCGCCGGCCGCATCGACTGGCGCGCCATGACGCCGCCGGAGTACGCGGCGCTCGACGCCGAGAATGTGGCGGAGCTCCTGGAGCACGGCGCCCACGGGCCGAGCGAGAAGGAGTACGTCGGCGCGGGCGGCCGCCGCGTGACGGTGCTGATCGCGAGCGCCTTCCTCGAGGGCTCGCGCGAGCGCGGCGTCTGCCTCTGCATCGACCGCACGGAGCGCGCGCGGCTCTTCGCCGCCGTGGAGGCGGCGCGCGCGCGCGCCGAGCAGGCGCAGGCGGCGGCCGAGGCGGCGGCGCGGGCGAAGTCCGAGTTCCTGAGTGGCGCTCACCACGAGCTCCGCCAGCCGCTGCACTCGCAACTCGGTCTCATCGGGCTCCTCGAGCTCGGGCTCCCCGGCCCCCTCACCGAGCAGCAGCGCGACCTGCTGGCGCGGCTCAAGCGGGCGAGCGAGCACCTGCTCGGCCTCGTCAACGACGTGCTCGATCTCGGGAAGCTCGAAGCCGGCCAGCTCACCGTGCACACCGAGGCCGGCTCCGTGCGCGACGTCGTCGGCTTCACGGTCGCGCTCATGCTCCCGCAGGCCGAGTCCAAGGGCGTGCGCCTGGTGGACGAGTGCGTCGGCGCCGAGGCGGCGGGGGTCGCCTACCTCGGTGACGAGCACCGCGTCCGGCAGATCGTCGTCAATCTCCTGAGCAACTCGGTGAAGTTCACCCCGGCGGGCGGTCGCATCACCATCTCGTGCGCCCTCGTGGCCGAGCCGCCGCCGGCGGCGGCACTCTCCGGCGCCGGTCCCTGGGTGCGGGTGCTGGTCGAGGACAGCGGCCTCGGCATCGCCGCGCCCCAGCAGGCCAAGATCTTCGACGCCTTCGTGCAGGCCGACCAGTCCAAGACGCGGACCGCGGGCGGCACCGGGCTCGGTCTCACGGTCTCGCGCCGCCTGGCGCGCCTCATGGGCGGCGACCTGGTGCTCGAGCACAGCGCGCCGGGGGAAGGATCACGGTTCGCGCTCTGGCTGCCGGCGCCGGGGTAGGGGGGCGGCGCGGGGGAGGGTGCGCGGTGGCGAGCGGTGCGCTGCGAGTCGGCGCAGAACGGCGTACCGTGCGCGATCGCCCTCCGTGCGCCACGAGCCAGCTCGCGATGGCGTTCTGAGTGATGAGTGATGAGTTGTGAGTGACGGGGAGTGGCGCGCCGGGCGCGCACCGCGACCCCGCCAGTTCGCGGCGTCCCGGAGCGGGGAGCCCGCCCCGCGCGACGCCCGCCGCCCGGCGCGATACTCACGACTCACAACTCACAACTCAAAACTCACGACGGCGGCACGCATCCCTCCCGCCCGTAGGGGCGACCGTGAGAGTGGCGTCCCGGCGCCGTTCGCCGCTCGAGGGGCGACCGGTCGAGCGGCGTCCCGAAACCAGTCCTCCCCAAGACAGCACCGAGCGACCCTCCGCTCCGGTCCTCTCCCCGCCCCATCGGCGCGGTCTTGACGCATCAACTTTTCTTGTTGTATACTGCGCCCGTGACCACCG
>JBJMNL010000300.1:0-2123 GCA_045804285.1 Gemmatimonadaceae bacterium | reverse complement strand
AGGCGCGCATCTCGTTGGGCTGCACCGGCATGTACACGGCGGAGCACGCCGCGGCCTGGCGGCGGATCGTCGACTTCGTGCACGGGCAGACGCGCGCCAAGCTCGCCCTCCAGCTCGGCCACTCCGGCGGCAAGGGCGCCACCAAGCGGATGTGGGAAGGGATGGACGAGCCGCTCGAGGACGGGGGCTGGGAGGTGATGGCGCCCTCGCCCCTCCCCTACAAGCCCGGCATGCAGGTGCCGCGCGCGATGACGCGCGCCGACATGGAGCGCGTGCGCGACGAGTTCGTGCGGGCGACGCGCATGGGCGCCGAGTGCGGCTTCGACATGCTCGAGCTCCACTGCGCCCACGGCTACCTGCTGTCGGCGTTCATCACGCCGCTCAGCAACCGGCGCACCGACCAGTACGGCGGCCCGCTCGCCAACCGCCTGCGCTACCCGCTCGAGGTGTTCGCCGCCATGCGCGCCGCGTGGCCTGACGAGCGCCCGATGAGCGTTCGCATCTCGGCCACCGACTGGGTCGAGGGGGGGATCGACGGCGGCGACGCCGTGGAGATCGCCCGCGCCTTCGCCGGCGCCGGCGCCGACGTCGTCCACGTCTCCACCGGCCAGACGTCGGCCGACGCGAAGCCCGTCTTCGGCCGCATGTTCCAGACCCCCTACAGCGACCGCATCCGCAACGAGGCGGGGATCCCGACGATCGCCGTCGGCAACATCACCGAGGCCGACCAGGTGAACTCGATCGTCGCCGCCGGCCGGGCGGACCTCTGCGCCCTCGCCCGCCCACACCTCAGCGACCCGCACTGGACGCTCCACGCCGCCGCGGAGCTGGGCTACGCGGCGCAGCCGTGGCCCGTGCAGTACCAGACGGCGAAGCTGCAGCTGGAGCGGCGGCGGAAGCAGGACGCGCCGGACGCGGCACCAGAGGCCCGATGAGCGGCGCCCTCCCCGACGCCGGGCCGGCCGCCGCGGCGGCCGCGGCCGACGAGTCGCGCTTCCTCCTCGGACGACACGCGGTCGTCACCGGGGGCGGGCGCGGGATCGGCGCGGCGATCGCCGACGCGCTGGCGCGGCTCGGCGCGAGCGTGACCGTCATGGGACGCGACCGGGCGACGCTCGACCGGCACGCGGCGCTGCTGGTCGCGCGCCACGGCGTCGCGGCGCGCGCGGTGGCGTGCGACGTCGCCGACGAGCCGTCGGTCGAGCGGGCGTTCGACGAGGCGCGCGACGCGCTCGGCGACGCCCACGTCCTCGTCAACAACGCCGGCCAGGGGGCGAGCGCGCCGCTCGCCGACACGACGCGCGATACGTGGGACACCCTGCTGGCGGTGAACCTCACCGGGACCTTCCTCTGCACGCGCCGCGTGCTCCCGGCCATGCTCGCCGCCCGCGCCGGCCGCGTCGTGAACGTCGCCTCCACTGCGGGCGTGCGCGGCTACGCGCGCCTCGCCGCCTACTGCGCCACGAAGCACGGCGTCGTCGGCCTCACGCGCGCGGTGGCGGCCGAGGTGGCCAGGCACGGCGTCACGGTGAACGCCGTCTGTCCCGGCTACACCGACACCGACATGGCGCGGAACGCCGCGGACAACGTCGTCCGCGCCCTCGGCAAGACGCCCGAGGAGGCGCGCGCGATGCTCGCCCGGACGACCGCCCGCGGAACCCTCATCGAGCCCGCCGAAGTCGCCGCCACCGTCGCCTGGCTCTGCTCACCCGGCGCCTCGGGGATCACCGGCCAGGCGATCGTCGTCAACGGAGGGGACGCGCCATGACGAGGAGCGGGGACGACAGTTGGCGGTACTCAAACGCCGGTTGGCAGTTTTCAGTTGGTAGTGGGCAGTAGGCAGTGTCGCGCGGAAACTGCAAACTGCCCACTGCCAACTGAAAGCTGCCAACTGTCGTCCCGTCCCCGCCGCTCATACCATCTCTCCCCTCCACCGTGCCGTTCAACCCGACCCACTTCCGCTGGACTCTCGACGACCGCGTCGCGACGATCACGCTCGACCGGCCGGAGCGGAAGAACCCGCTCACGTTCGAGATCTACGCCGAGCTCGGCCGGCTGTTCCGCTCGATCGGCGACGACGCGGACGTTCGCGCCATCGTCCTCACCGGCGCCGGCGACGACTT
>JBJMNL010000299.1:0-25051 GCA_045804285.1 Gemmatimonadaceae bacterium | reverse complement strand
GCGCCGTCGTGCGCCCCGTCTCGCCGCCGCCGACCGGCCCGTCGTCGAGCACGAGGACGCGGCGTCCCGCGCGGGCGAGCGTGTAGGCCACGCTGAGCCCCGCGATCCCGGCCCCGACGACGCAGACGTCGGTCTCCGCGTCGGCGTCGAGGGGAGGGAAGTCCGGGACGTCGGCGGTGGCCATCCAGATCGAGGTGGTGCGGCCCGAGTCGCTCGGCATGTGACCTGTCCGGGTGAGGGAGGGTGCCAGCGAGCAGGGCAGAGGGTGTGCCAGAAGTCGGCCCCGGCGGTCATGGCCGCGAGGCCCGGCTACCTCCCTCAGGTCGTGCGCAGCAGCTCCGCCACCTGCTCCGCGGCCACCGGACGGCTGCATAGATAGCCCTGCCAGGCGTCGCAGCTGTGGAGGCGGAGGAAGTCGAGCTGCTCTGGCGTTTCGACCCCCTCGGCGATGACGGAGAGATTCAGGCTGTGGGCGAGGGCGATGACGGCGCTGGCGAGCGCCGTGTTGTCGGCCGCCGGACCGGCCGCGGGGTCGCGCCCCTCCGGCGCGGGCCGAGCGTCGTCGTCCTCGGCCGGCGCGGCGGCCGCGGCGCGTACGCGGTCGGCGTCGGCGCGCACGTCGCGCATGAAGGAGCGGTCGATCTTGAGCGTGTCCACCGGGAAGAGGCGGAGCGCGCTGAGCGAGGAGTAGCCGGTCCCGAAGTCGTCCATCGAGATCCGCACGCCGAGCCGCTTGAGGTCGCGCAGCACGTCGAGCGTCCCGTCGGTCGTGTGCATGGCGATGCTCTCGGTGATCTCCAGCTCGAGCGTCGGCGGGGCGAGCCGCGTGTCGCGGAGGATCCGGGCGACGACCTCGGGGAAGCCGGGCTGCAGGAGCTGCCGCACCGAGAGGTTCACGGCGCCGCGCAGCCGCGGGCGCCGGCCGTCCACCTGCCAGCGGCGGAGCTGGGCGCAGGCATCGTGCAGCGCCCACTCGCCGATCGGCACGATGAGGCCGGTCGCCTCCGCGAGAAAGACGAAGTGGTCGGGGCCGAGGAGGCCGAGCTCCGGGTGGCGCCAGCGCAGCAGCGCCTCGAGGGCGGCGACGCGTCCCGTGGCGAAGCTGACGATCGGCTGGTAGTGCATCACGAACTCGCCGTTGTCCACCGCGCGCCGCAGGCTCGTCTCGAGGACGAGCTGCTGCATGGCCTGGGCGTTCATGGCGGGCGTGTACAGCTCCACGGCGTCGCGGCCGGCGTCCTTGGCCCGGTAGAGGGCGACGTCGGCGTGCTTGAGCAGCGTCTCGGCGTCGTCGCCGTCGTCGGGGTAGAGGCTGACGCCGACGCTCGTGGTGACGACGACCTCGCGGCCGTCGAGGGTGATCGGCTCGCGGACCGTCTCGCGCACGCGGCGGGCGATCGTCGTCGCGTCCTCGAGGTGGGTGACGAGGGGGCTCAGCAGCGTGAACTCGTCGCCGCCGAGCCGCGCCACGGTGTCCTCGGAGCGCAGCAGCCGCGCCAGCCGGCCGGCCACCACCTGGAGCAGCCGGTCGCCGGCGGCGTGGCCGAGCGAGTCGTTGACGACCTTGAAGCGGTCGAGGTCGAAGTAGAAGACCGACAGCTTGTGGCCGGCCCGCTTCGCGTGGGCGACGGCGAGGCGCAGGCGGTCCAGGAAGAGCTGGCGGTTCGGAAGCCCGGTGAGCACGTCGTGGTAGGCGAGGCGCTGGGCATGGGCCGCGGCCACCGCCGTCGCCTGCCGCTCCGCCTCGAGGAGCCAGATGACGAGCCCGAGTCCGATCGCGAACTGGATCAGGAAGTCCACGAGACCGAGATAGTCGGCGTAGGCGGCGGAGCGGCCGGTGAGCAGCGTGTAGACGCCGACCCCGAACAGGTGCAGCTGCTCGAGCGCGAAGGCGACGAAGGCGGCGCTCACGAGGCGGGGACCGAGCGTCCGCGTGCGGCCGTAGGCGTGCCAGATGCCGTAGGCGGCGACGATGAACGACGTGCCCACCGTCGCCGACCGCACGCCGACGCGGAGCAGGAAGCGCTCGCTCCCCGCCCCCGGGTCCCAGACGAACATCGTCGCCGTCGCCGCGCCGATCACGGTGAGCGCGACGAAGAGCTGCCGCTGGAGCGCTCGCGGGACGACGGTGTTCGTCGTCAGCTCGTAGGCGCCGAGCAGGAGCCAGGCGATCTGCAGGTAGCCCGCCGCCGAGGCGACCGCCGCGAGGAAGACGCCGAGCGGGTGGCCGACGGGGTGCGTCTCGCCCAGGAAGAGCCCCTCCGCCCCGTAGAGCAGGTAGACGGAGAGCGCCAGCCAGCTCCGCGTCCAGTGGCGCAGGTAGTCGGTGGTCGCGTGATAGCGCGACAGCCCCCACAGCACGCCCGCCGTCAGCAGCGCGCCCGCTGCCTGGGTGAGGGAGGTGATGTAAAGGACGGTGTTCGGCTGGGGCACGGCTCTCACGACTACTGGCCAGCGAAAGGGACGGCCTCAGGACCGGCCGTCGACTCGATTGTAAGAATAGCGAGGGACCGGGGAGCTGGAACCTGGTTCCAGGTGCCGGCTCCCCGGGATTCCCCCCTTTCGACGCTTCGCCCGGGGTGTGGTACGGTGGCTGCACCCCCCGCGGGCTGATTCAGGCCGCACCAGACTCACACGCAGCAGCGAGGTGGCAGCGATGGCACTCGATTCCCTGAAGGACCTGTACGTCGAGCAGCTCCGGGACCTCTACAGCGCCGAGAACCAGATCCTCAAGGCGCTTCCGAAGATGGCCGAGCAGGCGAGGCACCCCGAGCTGCAGGAGGGCTTCCGGCTCCACGTGCGGCAGACGGAGGAGCACGTGCGGCGGCTCGAGCAGATCTTCCAGTCGCTGGGTGAGCGCCCGGGGGGCGTGACCTGCGAGGGGATGAAGGGGCTTGTCAAGGAAGGGGAGAAGACGCTGAAGGAGCGGGCGGACTCCGACGTCCTCGACGCGGCGATGATCGCCGACGCGCAGCGCGTGGAGCACTACGAGATCGCCGGCTACGGCTGCGTCCGGACCTACGCGAACATGCTCGGCCGCCAGGACGACGCCGCCCTCCTCCAGCGCACGCTGGACGAGGAGGGACAGACGGACCAGAAGCTGACGCAGCTCGCCGAGCGCGTCGTGAACCTCGATGCCGCGAAGGGGGACCGTGAGGTGAGCCGCGGCGCGTTCGCCGAGGGCGGGGCGATGGGTGGCGCGCCGACCAGGCGCTCGCCGGGGACGTCGTCGGGCGGGGACGTGTCGGCGCGGTAGGGGGCGAAGGGTCTAAGGGCCTAAGGGCGGAATGAGGCATGAGGAATGAGGCCGGGACGCTCCCGGTGGCCAGCAACGCCACCGGGAGGGTCCCGGCCTCATTCCTCATGCCTCATTCCGCCTTTTCAGTCTTCGCTCAGGCCTCCACCATCTGCTCCTCGCGGGCCGCGAGCTTGAGCGCTTTTGCCCCGTTGGCGGCGAGGAAGCGCTCCATGTCCACTTCCTGGGCGAGGTTGCGCGAGAGGAGGTCCGCCACGTCGCTCTCGCCGAGCGCCTTCGCGAGGGCGATCGCGCCGCGGTAGGCGGCGATCTCGTAGTGCTCGACGCGCAGCCCCGAGCCGACGTCGAACGCCTCGAGGAGCTCCTTCGACGGCTCCTCCTCTTCCTTGAACTCGTCGTGCTCCTCGAGGATGCCGAGGATGCCGGGGCACTTCTGCGCCCGCGGCTTGAGCCCGATCGCCTCGAAGGCCTGCTCGATGTTGGCGATCTGCTCCTCGGTCTCCGACTGGTGCTGCACCATCCGCTCGTTGATGGCGGGATCGGAGACCTCCTTCGTCATCTTCTTCAGTGCCTTGAGGATCGTCTTCTCGGCGAAATACAGGTCGCCCAGCTCGTGCTTGAGCAGCCCGTTCAGGTCATTGACGGCCATCGTGCGCCTCGTGGTGAGGGTACTCGCGAATGCGACCAAGTAGGCGCGTGGCAAGGCAGGAGTGGTGCCAAAAAGCGCTGAAGGGCGAAGAGCCGGAGGGCGGAATCTCGAGAGGGGAAATGGGAAAGCCCGAAGGGCGGAACGAGGCATGAGATGACAAAGAACGAAGGGCGGAATTGACAGAGCGGAATGCGGAATGAGGCCGGGACCCTCCGGGTGGCTAAGCTGGCCACCGGTGGGGTCCCGGCCTCATTCCTCATGCCTCATTCCGCCCTTCGCCCTTCTGCCCTTCTGCCCTTCAGCGGTTCAGCACGTCCTTACCCTACTTCCGCGCCAGCACCTTCGCCGCTTGCACCAGCTTGTCCACCGTGATCCCCAACCCCTCGTACACCTTCGCGTACGGCGCCGAGGCGCCGAAGCGCTCGAGGCCGAGGACGACGCCGGTGTCGCCGACCCAGCGGTACCAGGACATCGGGTGCGCGGCCTCGATGGCGACGCGCTTCGAGCCCGGCGGGAGGACGGACTCGCGGTAGGCGGCGGGCTGCTTCGCGAACAGCTCCATGCTCGGCATGCTGACGGCGCGGGCGCGGACGCCGTCGGCGGCGAGCCGCTTCTGCGCTTCGAGGACGAGCGCCACCTCGGAGCCGCTCGACATGAGCACGACGTCGGGGGTGCCCCCTTCGGCGTCGGCGAGCACGTAGGCGCCCTTCGCGAGCCCCGTGGCCGGGGCGTACTTCGCGCGGTCGATGAAGCCGAGCTTCTGCCGGGTGAGGACGAGCGCCACCGGGCCCTCGCGGTGCTTCAGCGCGACGCGCCACGCCTCCGCCGTCTCGCTCGCGTCGGCCGGCCGGACGACGGTCATGTTCGGGATGCAGCGCAGCGCGGAGAGCTGCTCGATCGGCTGGTGGGTCGGCCCGTCCTCGCCGAGCCCGATGGAGTCGTGCGTGAAGACGTAGAGGACGTGCCGCTCCATGAACGCCGCGAGCCGCATCGGCGGGCGCATGTAGTCGGAGAAGATCAGGAAGGTGCCGCCGTAGGGGACGATGCCGCCGTGGAGCGCCATCCCGTTCAGGATGGCGCCCATCCCGTGCTCGCGGATGCCGAAGTGGAAGTTGCGCCCCGCGTAGTTGCCGGCCGCGAAGGTGTCGGCCTGCTTGATCACGGTGTTGTTCGACGGCGCGAGGTCCGCCGAGCCGCCGATGAGCTCCGGCACCCTGGCCGCGATCGCGTTGAGCACCACGCCGCTCGCGGCGCGGCTCGCCACGGCGCCGTTCTCCGCCGTGAAGGTCGGGATCGCCTCCTCCCATCCCTCCGGCAGCTCGCCGCGGAGGCGGCGCTCGAGCTCCGCCGCTTCGGCGGGGAAGGCGGCCTTGTAGGCGTCGAAGCGCCGCTGCCACTCGGCCTGGAGCTCCTTGCCGCGCGCGCCGGCCCGGCGCCACGCCTGGAGCGCCTCGTCGGGGACGTAGAAGGGCTCCTCGCTCGGCCAGCCGTAGGCCCGCTTCGTGAGCTTGACCTCGTCGACGCCGAGCGGCTCGCCGTGCGCCTTCGCGGTGTCCTGCCGGTTCGGGCTCCCGAAGCCGATGTGCGTGCGGCAGACGATCATCGACGGACGGTCCGACTCGCGCTTGGCGGCCTCGATCGCCGCGTCGAGCGCCGCGAGGTCGTTGACGTCGGCGACGTGCTGCACGTGCCAGCCGTACGCCGCGAATCGCTTACCCGCGTCGTCGGAGTACGTGAGCTCGGTCGAGCCGTCGATCGTGATCTTGTTGTCGTCGTAGAAGCCGATCAGCTTGCCGAGCCTGAAGTGGCCGGCGAAGGACGACACCTCGTGCGAGACGCCCTCCATGAGGTCGCCGTCGCTGCAGATGAAGTACGTGTGGTGGTCGACGACGGGCGCCTGCCCCGCCTTGTTGAAGACGGCGGCGAGGTGCGCCTCGGCGACCGCCATCCCGACCGCGTTGCCGACCCCCTGGCCGAGCGGGCCCGTGGTCGTCTCGACGCCCGGGGTGTAGCCGTACTCCGGGTGGCCCGGCGTCTTGCTCTCCCACTGGCGGAACTGCTTGAGGTCGTCGAGCGAGACGTCGTACCCCGTGAGGTAGAGGACGCTGTAGAGCAGCATCGACGCGTGGCCGGCGGAGAGGATGAAGCGGTCGCGGTCGGGCCAGCCCGGGTCGGCGGGGTTGTGGCGGAGGTGGCGCGTGTAGAGCACGTAGGCGAGCGGCGCGAGCGCCATCGGCGTGCCCGGGTGGCCGGATTCGGCCTTCTGCACCGCGTCCATGGAGAGCGTGCGGACGGTGTTGATGCAGAGCGTGTCGAGCGCGCTGCCGGCGGCGCCGGCTGCGGCGGCGTTGGGCGGCGTCGACGAGGTCGGGGCGGGCGCGGCGCCGGTCGCGGCGGAGTGGGACACGGGGCGTCTCCGGAAGGGCTGAGGAGGTCGGGTCGGTCGGGCGGCGCTCCGCCGGTCAGGTAGGGGGCGGGCGCGCCGGCGTAAGGTAGCCGGTTCGCCACCTACCCTCCACCGAACGCCGCTGGGGCGAAAAGAGTGTCGAAGGGTGGTGGCCGTCTCGTTCACGGCGGCACGTGGCGCGCCAGACGGGGCGCGCCGCGCCGTGGAGAGGCCCCGGGCGTGTCGCCAGCGACCGGGGGTGTAAGAATTATGTTAGATGGTGTGAGCAACCGGAGCGCCGTTCTCCCGCCGTGCCGAAGCTGACACTACTGTAAGCACAGGCGGGCGCTGGTTCCGCGCAACGCTCCCGCCCGCGTCGGGCCCGACGCGTCCTACTCCGCGGGTGGGAAGTGACGACGATGGTTGACCCCGAAGGGCCGCGGGCCGACGCAGCGCTGCGTGCGCCGCGGGCGCCTCGCGCGCCGCGGCCCCGCTTCTTCTTCGGTCCCCGCGCCGCGCGCGCGGCCGGCTGCGGCCGCTCCCCTCGTCGCGGGCCGCGCTGGGCGCGGCCCGGCCGTCCGCGCCTCGCGCTGCTCGCCGGCCTGCTCGGCGTGGCGCTCGCTCTCGTTGGCGTGCTGACGTACCAGGCGCAGTCCGCGGCGCGCTCGCAGCGCGGCGTCGCGGAGCGCGCGCTGCACGACTACGCGTCGTTCGCGATGTGGCAGCTCGAGCGCGAGACGACGCGCGAGATGCTGGCGGCGATCGTCGTCTCCTTCTACTCACAGCAGCTGCGCGTCGACCCGGAGCTGCCGGAGAAGTGGCCGGCCGTCGGCGACCTCAAGGAGACGCTGGACAGGCTGCGGACCAACGTGTCGGCACCCTACCTGGAAGGGGTCACCTACTACTTCCGCCTCGACTGGCGCGATTCGGCGCTGACCACGGCCGGCGGGGAGCCGACCGCCGAGGAGGTGGCGTGGCTCAGGCGCGCGGTGTACAACGCGCCGAGCGCGGTGGGGGACAGCACCGAGATGCGCCCGTACATGTGGGGGCCCGCGGAGCCCCGGGCGCGGGGCCTCCTCAACGTCATCTTCTCGAACGACACGTACGGCCTCGCCTTCGCGCGGATCGGCGGTCGCCCGCGCCTCCTCGCCTTCGCCACGGCGCGCGACGCGCGCGACGGGAGCCCGCTCGTCGTCTACGGCTACCAGGCCGACGCCGAGCGCTTCGTCGCCCCGATCCTCGGGCGGGTGCTGGAGAAGTCGCCACTGCTGCCGCCGTCGCTCGTCGGCGACCTGCCCACCGACTCGATCCTCTCGGTGCACGCGCACGACCCCACCGGGAACCAGGTCTTCCACTCGGGTGCGTGGGCGACGGAGACGGCGTACGCGGTCGCCGACACGCTCGACCCGCGCTTCGGCGGACTCGTGCTCGACCTCGCGCTGCGCCCCGAGATGGCGTCGCGGCTCGTCGTCGGCGGGCTGCCGCGCTCGCGTCTGCCGCTGCTCCTCGGCCTGCTCGCGCTGACGAGCGCGCTCGTGGGGGTGGCGCTGATACAGATCCGGCGGCAGGAGGAGCTGGCGCGGCTGCGCACGGATTTCGTGTCCGGGGTCTCGCACGAGCTGCGGACGCCGCTGGCGCAGATCCGCCTCTTCGCCGAGCTCCTGCGGAAGGAGCAGATCCCGACCGCGTCGGAGCGGGCGCGGTCGGCGGAGATCATCGACGAGGAGGCGCAGCGGCTCTCGTACCTGGTCGAGAACGTGCTCAGCTTCTCACGGGCCGAGCACGGCGCGCAGGGGGTGGCCGCGCAGCCGCTCGAGCTGGCGGCGGAGGTGCGCGGCGCGGTGGAGGCGTTCGCGCCGCTGGCCCGCGCCCGCCGCGCCTCGCTGCGCGCGAGCGTTCCGGCGGGGCTCGTCGTCGTCGCCGATCCGCGCGCGCTGCGGCAGGTGCTCTTCAACCTGTTCGACAACGCGGCGAAGTACGCCCCGCCCGGGCGCGCGGTGACGGTCGGCGCCGCGCGCCCGGGCGACGGGGAGCGCGGAACGGGGGGCGCGTACGGCGGCGGCGCGGGCGCCTTCGGCGCGGCGCGGGCCGTGCGGCTCTGGGTGGACGACGAGGGGCCGGGGATCCCCGCCGCCGAGCGGGACCGGGTCTGGCAGCCCTACTACCGGATGCCGCGCGACTCGGAGACCGCCGTCGGGGGGAGCGGCATCGGGCTGGCGGTGGTGCGTGAGCTGGTCGAGCTGCAGGGGGGGCGTGCCTGGATCGACGAGGCGCCGTCGGGGGGCGCGCGGTTCGTCGTCGAGCTGCCGGGCGCGGACGTGGACGAGGACTGGCCGTCGCCCGAGGAGTACGGCGCGACGATGGGGGTGACGGCAGAGCACGCGGCGCACGTCGCCGCCGAAGCGGCGACGCACGCCGCCACGCACGCCGCGGTGACTGCCGCGGCGAACGCCACCGTGGACGAGGGGTAGCCATTCCATGGCCACGACGTCGAGGGACCGCGCGGCGCATGCGCCGGCGGGGACCGCAATCACCAACGGTGCCATGACGCGGGTGCTGATCATCGAGGACAATCAGAACCTCGCGTTCGGGCTGAGCCGGAGTCTCGAGGCGGAAGGATTCTCGGTCGCGATCGCCGAGGACGGGCCCGAAGGGCTCGCGGCGGCGCGGTCGTCGGTGCCCGACCTGATCCTCCTCGACCTCATGCTCCCCGGCATCGATGGCTACACCGTGCTGCGCACGCTGCGCGACGAGGGGATCGGCGTGCCCGTGCTGGTGCTGACGGCGCGCGGCGAGGAGGCGGACAAGGTGTTCGGCTTCCGCCTCGGCGCCGACGACTACGTGACGAAGCCGTTCGGCCTCGCAGAGCTGCTCGAGCGCGTGAAGGCGCTGCTGCGCCGCAGCTCGGCGCAGCGCGCCGACGGCGGCGCGGCGGTGGGCCCGGGCGGCCCGGTCGAGCGCTTCGGCGACGTCGTCGTGCACCCCGCGTCGCGCACGGTGACGAAGGAGGGCGCCACGGTCGCGCTGACGCCGAAGGAGTTCGACCTCCTGCTCGCGCTCCTCCGCCGCAACGGCGCCGTGGCCGGCCGCTTCGAGCTGCTGAAGGAGGTGTGGGGGCACCAGACCGAGGTCATGACGCGCACGGTCGACATCCACATCGCCGAGCTGCGGCGCAAGCTCGAGGACGATCCCTCGGCGCCGAAGCACATTCTCACGGTGTGGAAGGCGGGCTATCGCCTGGAGCGATAATCGCGGGAGCCCGCGCGCCGAGAGCTGCCTGCTGAGAACTGAGAACCGAGAACTGACGACTGAGAACTGACGACTGCCCACTGCCAACCGTCGGTCGCACGCGGTTGGCAGTGGGCAGTCGTCAGTTCTCAGTGTGCCGTCGGTGCTCAGTGTGCCGTCGCGCCGGCCGGCGTCACCGCTTCCGTCCCTTCTCGCTCTCGTCGCCGTAGTAGTCGACGTCCCCCTCGCGGCGGTCGGAGCTGGTGCGGG
The DNA here is from genome assembly GCA_045804285.1 of Gemmatimonadaceae bacterium. GTDB lineage: Bacteria > Gemmatimonadota > Gemmatimonadetes > Gemmatimonadales > Gemmatimonadaceae > DATMHT01. The sequence goes on along the minus strand of JBJMNL010000299.1, from coordinate 15,262 downwards.
GGGTGCCTCCCTCGCCGCCGTAGCCCGACTGGTGCTCGCTCTGGCGCCCGCGCAGCGGCTCGGAGCCGGAGCGCTCGGGGGCGTGCTCGTCGGTGCCGCGCGGGATGTCCGCGCCGCGCGGCGCGCTCGGGGAGTCGGAGCTCCGCGAATCGGGCTGGTCGCGCTGCGCGCCGTGGACCCCCTGGTTGGCCTCGCCCCCCATGCCGCTCTCGGCGCGCTGCGTGTGGTCGAGCGTCTCGCCGCGTCCGGCGTCCATGCGGCTCCCGTCGGCGCGGGTCGCGCTCCTGGAGCCGCTCTCGGTGCCGCGCTGCCCCTCGGAGCCACGGGGGTTGTCGGAGCCGGCGAGCACGGCGCCCTCGATGCCGCGGTCGTCGGCGTTCTCGCTCAGGCGCGCGACCGAGCGGTCGTCGAGCGACCCGGCGCGCTCCGGGTCGGGGCGGCCGACGCGCGTGCCCGCGTCGTCGCCGAAGCCCTCGCGCACGTTCTTCGCCTGCTCGGGGCTCCGGGCGCCCTTCTGAGAGTTCTTGCGGTCCATCGATCCCTCCGCGCTGCGGCGTGAAGTCCGTCTGGGTTGCGGACGGGGAGCCGTGGAGTCACCCGTCGCTGGACCGGTGGACGGGGCAACGCGTGTGCCAGAGAAGGGGCGGGGGACGGCGCGCGCGGCGCTCCCTTTCAGCTCGGCGGCACTCCGTCCGGCGGCACGATCGGCGACTCGTAGAGCACCACCGCCCGCCGCAGCACGAAGGCGGCGAGTCCCGGCCGGTCGTGCGGCGACACCGCGCCGTCGCACTCGCGCAGCACGTGCTCGAGCGCGAGGAGGACGTCGTCGAGCGGGAGCGCGCGCGAGCGCGCCGCGGCGACGAAGCCGCCGAGTGCGCGGCGGAGAGCGGCGCCCTGTCCGTCGGGCGCGGCGACCGCGATGCACACCGAGCGGAGCGTGGGGCCGAGCGCGGGCTGGCGCAGGCTCCGGGCGAGCTCGCCGGCGAAGGGTAGAAACAGCATGACCGTCGGGGCTGCGGTGGCGCGGCTGGATGCCGCTCGGCACGACCGACTGGCGCGACTGCGGGGGGCTATCCTAACGATGTCGGCCGCCGGACGCCAGCGAGGTCGGCCATGAGGTCGGCCATGAGGTCGGCCATGAGGTCGGCCATGAGGTCGGCCATGCGGGAGGGCGCCGCGCCGGCGTACCGGCCCCGGCCGGGCGTGACGCGGGGTGGCGTGGCGCCGTCCTGCGTGCGGCCTCGCTCAGCGCGCCGGCGACGGAGCCGGCGGGGCGATTCCCCGGCCGGCGGCGGACGCCGCCGGCTCCTCGCGCGGCGCCAGCCAGTAGACGATGCCGAGCATCGCCGCCGAGATCCCGACGTGGGGCGCGTTGAGCATCAGGTCCGCCAGCCACGGCTTGTCGTTGACGAAGCCGTAGGTGAGGAAGAAGATCGCGTCGAGGGCGTAGTACCAGCCGAACGCGGTGAGGAAGAGCAGGCACGCCCGCCGCGAGTGCAGCGCCGCCGCGAGCGCCGCGAGCGCGGTGATCCCGTGCGTGATGTCGTCGAGAGGGCTGAGCATGAAGAGGCCGAACATCAGGCGCTCCTTCCCCTGCCACACGATGAACTGCGGCACCCAGCCCATCGCGACCACGATGGTGAACAGGATCGCGAACCCGAAGGTGAGCTTTCTGACCATCTGGACTCCCAGTGAGAGCGAATAGAGTGGATCCGGCCAACGGAAGGACGAGCGCGACGCGTCCCGCGGCACGGGCCCGCGGCGCCGTCGGTGGCGCCCTCGGTGGCGCCGCGCGCGCCGTCGCGCGGCTCCTCGTGCGCGTGGGACTCGCCCTCGCCGCCGTGGCGCTGCTCACGATCGTGCTGGCCGTGTGGGGCGCCGCGCACACCCCCGTCGAGCGGCCGGCGCCGGCCACCCCCGTCGTCAACGACGTCACGCAGCTCGACCCGATCCCGGTCAGCCGGGTCGTCATCCCGAAGACGACCGAGGAGATCGTGGCCGCCGTGCGGAGCCACCCGGGGCCGATCTCGATCGGCGGAGGGCGCTACAGCATGGGCGGCCAGACGGCGACCGAGGGGGCGCTCCAGATAGACATGCGGGGCTTCGACCGGATCCTCGCCTTCGACTCCGTCGCCCGCACCATCACGGTGCAGGCGGGAGCGCGCTGGCGCCAGATCCAGGAGCGGATCGACCGAGCGAACCTGTCCGTGAAGATCATGCAGACGTACAGCAACTTCACGGTCGGCGGCTCCCTCTCGGTGAACGTCCACGGGCGCTACGTGGGGCTCGGCCCCGTCGTGCTCTCGGTGCGCGCGATCAAGGTCGTCCTCGCCGACGGCACGGTGGTGGAGGCGAGCCCCACCCGCAACCGCGAGATCTTCTACGGCGCGATCGGCGGCTACGGCGCCCTCGGCGTGATCACCGAGGCGACGCTCGACCTCGCGGACAACGTCCGCGTCCGGCGGAAGGACCGGAGGATGCCGATCGGCGAGTACCGGGAGTGGTTCTTCCGCCACGTGCGCGACTCGGCGAGCGGGCCGGGCGGCGTCGTCTTCCACAACGCGGACATCTATCCGGACGACTACGAGACGGTGAACGCCGTGTCCTACGTGCAGACGGACGACCCGGTGACCGTGCCCGACCGGCTGATCCCGCGCGACCGATCGTACCTGCTCGACCGCCTCGCCTACCGGGCGATCTCCGAGCTTCCCCTGGGCAAGCGGCTGCGCCAGCACGTGATCGACCCGCTGGTCTTTCGCGGGGAGCCGGTGGAGTGGCGCAACTACGAGGCGAGCTACGACGTGGCCGAGCTCGAGCCGGCGTCGCGCGAGAGCTCCACGTACGTGCTCGAGGAGTACTTCGTCCCCGTCGAGCGCTTCGACGCCTTCGTGCCGAAGATGCGCGACGTCTTCCGCCGGCACCGCGTCAACGTCGTCAACGTCTCGATCCGGCACGCGCGCCCCGACCCGGGGACGCTGCTCGCCTGGGCGCCGCGCGAGGTGTTCGCGTTCGTCGTCTACTACAAGCAGAGGACGGACGCCGCGTCGCGCGACTCGGTGGGCGTCTGGACGCGCGAGCTGACCGACGCCGTGCTGGGCGAGGGCGGATCCTGGTACCTCCCGTACCAGCCGCACGCCACGCCGGAGCAGTTCCTGCGCGCCTACCCGCGCGCGCCGGAGCTGTTCGCGCTCAAGCGCCGGCTCGACCCGACGAACAAGTTCCGCAACAAGCTCTGGGACAGGTACTACCCGCCCGCGGCGGCGGCCGTCGCCGCGGCCGACCCCGACCGGCCGGCGCCCGCGGTGCGCGCGCGCCTCGACTCGACGCCTGGCTACCGGCGCGACGAGGGGCAGACGTTCCTCACGCACCCGGAGTGGTACATCGTCTACAGCTCCGACGAGTACGCGGCGTGGCTGCAGGACAGCCTGCCGACCACCTTCCCCTACGCGGCGTCGATCGGGCAGTACTGGGTGAACTACGGCGAAGCGCGCGCCCTCACGCGCCGCGACTACCCGTTCAACGGCGGCTACCACGTCATGCTCGCCGTCATCGGCGCGAGCTACTCGGCGGAGCTGGCGCTCAAGGCGGTCTACGAGAACACGATCGGCCGCTTCTCGGGGTGGACGTCGGGGCACCGTCTCTCGCACGCGGACCGCTTCGCGCACGCGGTGGCGCGCGACTACGGCGCGTTCATCCACATCTACCCGTGGTACGAGTACCGCTTCGCCGAGAAGCTGCGCGTGCTCTGGCTCGACCTCCCGCTCTGGGGGGAGTACCCGGTGCGCGAGTGGGAGCGGCGGCTCTTCCTCACGGCGGAGTACGGCGTCAAGGCGGTGTACGCGACGCTGATCGAGCGGGCGACGCGCGCCGCGTACGCGCCGCAGGAGGAGCGGATGCAGATGGTCGTCGCCGGCTGGCCGGCCGCGGGGGGGCCCCCCCACCGGGAAGGTAGCACGACCGGGGCGCCCGCCCCCACCGAAAGCCCGCGCCCCGTGCTCGTCGCGCGCCTCGACGAGACGCACGCGCTCGTGGCGACGCCGCGCTACGACGGGTTCCGCGACGCGATGCTCGCCCTCGCCTCGTCCCCGACGCCGCCGCGGCTCGTGGAGATCGCGGGGAACGACGACATCCTCCTCACGGGCGTCGCCCCCGCGGGGTGGCGCTACGGCGACGACGGCGGCGGCGCGTCGGGTGCGCGCGTCCTCTACGCGCTCCCGCTGCCAAGCGACGCGAGGCGCAAGCGCGTGACGATGCGCGTGCCGGTGCGCGAGCTCCTGCCCACGCTCCGGCGCCTCGCGGCCGAGCGGCGGCTCGTGGTGGACCACATCTACGATTACTGATCGCCAGCGGGGCTGGTGGCGGGCGGCCGGGATCGATCCTTGCCCTGCCTGGCGGGAGCGGTACGTTCGACGTCCGCCGCCACGCCACGCCCAGCCACCTCCGGGAGCCCGGTTGACCGACGCCGCCCCTCGTCATCGTCGCGCCTGCGCGGCGCTCGCGCTGCTCGCGGCGGCCGCCTGCTCCTCCCGCGAGCCGGGTGGGGAGAGGGCCGCCGACGCGCCGTCGGTGAACCCGGCGGCGGCGTCGGCGCGCGCGGCGGACGCCGCGCTGCGGGCCGCGGCGGCGAGGCAGGACTCGCTCCTCGCGCTCGGCGACGCACGGGCGGCTGCCGGCCCCGCAGCGGGCGCCGACTCGTCGCGTGCCCACGCGCCGGGCGGCGACGTCGCACGCGATGGGAGCGTGGCGGCCGACGCGGCGCCGACGCCGGAAGAGCTGCGCGTGCTGCGCGGCGAGCTCGCGATGCCGCTCGCGGGGATCGACCCGTCGACGCTCGTCGACAGCTTCAACGAGGCGCGGGGGGGCGGCGCGCGGACGCACGAGGCGCTGGACATCCCGGCGCCGCGCGGCACGCCGGTGCTGAGCGCGGCGAGCGGGCGCGTGCTCCGGCTGTACCAGAGCAGGGACGGCGGCAACATGGTGTACGCGGCCGACTCGAGCGGGCGCTTCGTCCTCATGTACGCGCACCTCGACGGCTACGCGCCGGGCCTCGCGGACGGCCAGCCGCTGCGCCGCGGGCAGCCGATCGGCGTCGTCGGCACCACGGGCAACGCGCCGCCGAACGTGCCGCACCTGCACTTCGCGGTCGCCCGGGTGGCGGACGTGTCGAGGTGGTGGACGGGGGCGCCGGTGGACCCCCTCCCCCTGCTGCGCTGAGTGGCGAGGGGGAGCGGCGTGTACGCGATCTGGCACCGCGTGGCGGTCTTCCGCGCGCTCGAGGCGCGCGGCTGGCGTCCGCTCCCGCCGTCGCTCGACGTCCCTTACGGCGTGGGGGAGACGCACCGCTTCGCGCGCGGCGTGCACGTGCTGCGGCTCGACGTGGTCGCGGGTCCCGGCTTCGGCTCGCTCGGCGGGCGCGGGCTGGAGGCGGTGGTCGCGACGCTGGAGACGCTGGAGCGGACGCCGGCCGGCGCGCCGACGGGGGAGCCGGTGCGGCTGAGCCTCGAGCGCGCCGACGGCCCGGCGTGGCGCGCCGCGCTCGACGCGTGGGCGGAGCGCGTGGCGATGCGCGCCGCGGCCGCGGAAGGGGCGTCGTGAGACCAGCGCTCACCCCCCCGGCGGCGCGCTGACGGACCCTGCGGCGCGCCTCGCGCGTTCGCGTCGTGTGCGGCGACGGCGCCGCCCCGACCATCTCACCCGCCGGCCGAGGAGCTGGGGCGATGGATACCGTGCAGCCGTTCCGGATCGACGTGCCCGACGAGACGCTCGACGACCTTCGCCGGCGCCTCGCGGCGACGCGGTGGCCCGACGAGATCACGGGCGCGGGATGGGACTACGGCACCGACCTCGCGTACCTCAAGGCGCTCGTGTCGCACTGGGAGCGCGGCTTCGACTGGCGCGCGCAGGAGACGGCGCTGAACCGCTTCGCCCAGTTCCGCGCGGACGTCGATGGGACGTCGCTGCACTACGTGCACGAGCGCGGGCGAGCGACGGACGCGCTGCCGATCGTCCTGCTGCACGGCTGGCCGAGCAGCTTCTGGCAGATGTCGCGGCTCGTCCCGCTCCTCAGCGACCCGGCGCGCTACGGCGGCGACGCGGCGGACGCGTTCGACGTCGTGGCTCCGTCGCTGCCCGGCTACGGCTTCTCGTCGCGGCCGACGGAGCCCGGAGTCGGCGTGGCGCGCGTCGCGGAGCTGCTGGCCGAGCTGCTCACCGAGCGGCTCGGATACCGGCGCGTGGCGCTGCGGGCGAGCGACATGGGGGCGGGGGTCGCGCAGCAGCTCGCCCTCGCCCATCCCGAGCTCGTGGTCGGCCTGCACCTCTCCGGCACGAGCCCGTACCTCGGCGAGCTCCCCGACGACCTCACCCCCGCCGAGCAGAAGTTCGTGGCCGACGCGCAGCGCTGGTGGCAGGAGGAGATGGCGTACGCGATGGTGCACGCGACGAGGCCGCAGACGCTCGCCTACGCGCTCAACGACTCGCCGGCGGGGCTCGCCGCGTGGCTGGTCGAGAAGTTCCGCCTGTGGAGCGACTCCGGGGGCGAGGTCGAGCGGCGCTTCTCGAAGGACGACCTCCTCACGAACCTCACGATCTACTGGGCGACGGAGACGATCGGCTCGTCGACCCGGCTCTACTACGAGTCGGTGCGCAACCCCGGTCGCCGGGGTCGCGTCGAGGCGCCGACGGCGATGCTGATGTCGTCCAAGGACATGTTCCAGACGCCGCGCGAGTGGGCGGAGCGCTCGTACCGCGTGACGCGCTGGACGGAGACGTCGCGCGGCGGGCACTTTCTCGAGTGGGAGGAGCCGGAGCTCGTCGCGGAGGACGTGAAATCGTTCTTCCGGCCGCTGCGCGGCGAGGGGGATGGCGCGGCGCGGAGCGAGGAGGGCTGACGCTCGGCGCGCGCGACGTGCCGCCGGCCTCGCGATCGCCCGCCGACCGGCTCGCCTACGCCGCCCGCGTGGGGAGCGGTCGGGACCAGGGACTCGGGGGCGGGGACGGGGGCCGGGGGAAGGGGAGAGGGTTTATCTTCCTCTCATGTCCGACACCTCTCTCGAAGGCCACCTCCACCGTCTCTGCGGCGGCCGCTACGCGCACGCCACCGAGACCGTCACCCTCCGCATCAGCGGCATGTCCGCCGCCGTCGAGCGCGCGTTCTACCGGTGCGCGAAGTGCGGCGACGCGCAGCGCACGGTCGAGCAGCGCGAGGCCGCCGAGCAGGCGGCGGTCGCCGCGATGCGCGAGACGCATTCGCTGCTCGCGCCCAAGGCGATCCGCCAGCTTCGCGAGAGTCTCGGCCTGACCGTCCAGCAGCTCGGCGAGGTCCTCTACGGTACGCCGAAGGGGATCGTCGAGGGATGGGAAAAGGGGCGCTATCTCCAGAACCGCGAGGCCGACGCCATGCTGCGCAGCCTCGAGGACCGCGCGACGCTCGAGCGGCTGGCGGCGAAGGCGGGGGTCGTGCTCCCCGTGCCCGTCGGCGCCGCCGCCGGGGGGACGCAGGCGGCGCGGGAGAGTGAGCGGGGCGCGGGGGGCGGGTAGGGGGCCACTACACGCTATACGCTCTCCTCCGGCTCCAGCGCCCGCTCCACGTCGCGTGCGGTGATGTCGAAGTGCGAGGCGTGCCAGCGGGGCGCGCCGCAGGCGAGGACGATCACCTGGGGCGAGTGGTGCACGATCCCCGTGCGGCGCTCGATCTCGCGCGAGAGCGGCGCACCGCTGTGCACGTCGACCACGAAGATCTGCAGGTCGGGGTGGCGGCCGATCAGCGCCGCCACCTGGCGTCGCGCGGCGGCGCTGATCGGACACGTCCGGCTGTTCTTGAAGACGAGCGCCTGCTCGGCCGCGAACAGGGCGTCGAGATCGGTGCGGGTCACGAGGTGCTTCATGGGGGCGGCTCCGGGCGGCTGGAGTGACCTGATGCTCAAGGAGCGGGCCACCGAACGAGTCGTCGTCGGGACGATCACGAGAGACCTCCGCCCTCGCGTCCGTTCCGGAACGCGCTCCGTCGCGCGGAGCGCTCACCCCAATCCGGAGGTCATTCCGTGACGTCGAGCTCTCACCCCGAGGACGCGACCGCCGCCGATCGCGAGCTGCTGCGCGTCGCCGTCACCGGGTCGAGCGGGCTCATCGGGCGCGCGCTCGTCGCCTCGCTCGCCACCGGCGGCCACGAGGTGCGGCGGCTCGTCCGCTCGCGCGGCCGGCTCGCGCCCGGCGACGTCTACTGGGACCCGGCGCGGGGCGAGATCGACGCCGACGGGCTCGGCGGGCTCGACGCCGTCGTCCACCTCGCGGGCGAGACGGTGTCGGAGCGGTGGACGGCGGCGCACAAGCGCGCGATCCGCGAGAGCCGGGTGCGCGGCACGTCGCTCCTCGCCCACGCCCTCGCGGCGCTCCCCGTCCCGCCCGGGGTGCTGCTCAGCGCCTCGGCGGTGGGCTACTACGGCGATGGCGGTGACCGCGAGCTCGACGAGTCGAGCCCGCCGGGCAGCGATTTCCTCGCCCGCGTGGCGTGCGAGTGGGAAGCCGCCGCGACCCCCGCCGCCGAGCGCGGGATCCGCGTCGTGCATCCGCGCTTCGGCGTGGTCATGAGCGCCAGCGGCGGCGCGCTGGAGCGGCTGCTCCCCCCGTTCCGGCTCGGGGCGGGCGGGAAGATCGCGAGCGGACGGCAGTGGATGAGCTGGATCTCGCTCGACGACGCGGTCGCCGCGCTGCACTTCCTCCTCCGCGCCGGCTCGCTCGCGGGCCCGGTGAACGTCACCGCGCCGAACCCCGTCACCAACGCCGAGTTCGCCCGCACGCTCGGACGCGTCCTCCACCGCCCCGCCGTCGCCACGGTCCCCGCGCTGGCGCTCAAGCTGATGTACGGCGAGATGGCGGAGGTGATGCTGCTCGGCGGCGTGCGCGCGCTCCCCCGCAGGCTCACCGAGGCCGGCTTCCGGTTCCGCCATCCGACGCTGGAGGAGGCGCTGCGCCGGGAGGTAGGTGCGGGGGAGTGAGGATCAGCCGGTGGACGCGCTCGCGGCGCCGTCCTGCCGGCGCGCCCCCACCGGCGCCGCGTCGCCCGCGGGGAGGAAGAGCGTGAACGTGCTCCCCTCCCCGAATCGCGACGCGACCTCGACGTCGCCGCCGAGCAGGCGCGCGAGGTGCCGCGTGACGCTGAGCCCGAGCCCCGTCCCGCCGACGCGCCGCGTGCGCGGCTGCTCCACCTGCCAGAACGGGTCGAAGATGCGCTCGAGGTGCTCGGGGGCGACGCCGATTCCGGTGTCCGAGACCTGCACCCGCACGCCGTCCGGCGCGGCCTGGATCGCGACGCCCACCTCCCCGCGCTCCGTGAACTTCACGGCGTTGGCGAGCAGGTTGACGAGGATCTGCCGGAGCTTCCCCGGATCGCTGTGGACCGGCGGCAGGTCGCGCGGGAGGTCCGTCACGACCCGGAGCTCCTTCTTGGTCGCCGCGGGGTGGAGGAGCATGACGACGTCGCTCACGAGGAGGCGCAGGTCGACCGGCTCGCGCTGCACCAGCTCGCGCCCCGCCTCCACGCGCGCGAACGACAGGATCTGCTCGATGAGCTGGAGCAGGTGCTTCGCGCTGGCGTCGATGCGCTCGAGCTGGGCGTGCTGCACCGGCGACACCGGCCCCGAGATCCCGTCGGCCATCAGCTCCGCGTAGCCCATGATCGCGGTGAGCGGCGTGCGCAGCTCGTGCGACATGACGGCGAGAAAGTCCGACTTCGCCTGGTTGGCCAGCAGCGCCGACTCGTAGAGCCGAGCGTTGTCGACGGCGAGCGCCGCGCGCCGCGCGAGCTCGAGCGCGACGTCCACCTCCGCCGCCGTGTGCCGGCGTTCGGGCCCGAGCAGCCCGAACGTCATCGCGCCGATCCGGCGCCCCCGGGCCGCGAGCGGGACGGCGAGCACGGACTGCGGTGTGGCGGGCGGCCAGAAATCGCCACGGTCGGCCCGCAGGGCGGCCAGCGCCTGGTCGTCGAGCTCGCTGATCAGCACCGGCTCCTCGGTGCGCAGGGCGACCGCCGCCGGGTGCGGCGCATCGAGGGCGAGCGGCCGCGTCGCCCGCAACGCGTGTGTCGGGCGCGTCGGCCGCTTGCGGAGACCGGAGGACTCCGGACCGGCGAACGCCTCCGCGATCGCGTGGAGCCGTCCGTCCTCGGAGACGAGATCGACGCGGCACCAGTCGCCGAGCAGCGGGACCGCAACGCGCGCGACCTCCTGGAGCGTCTCCGCGTAGTCGAGGGACGACGCGAGGACGCGGCTCGCCTCGGCCAGGAGCTGCTGCAGCCGCATCGCGCGGGTGCGCTCGGTGACGTCGCGGAAGCTCCACACCCGCCCTTCCGTCCTGTCGCCCACGCGGTGCGGGCGCGAGTACCGCTCGAAGATCCGTCCGTCGCGGAACTCGAGCACGTCGAAGCTGTCGACCTCCGGGGTCGCGTACAGCTCGCGGATCCTGCTCAGGACCTCCTGCGGGTTCCGGAGCTGGTCGAGCACGAACGAGAGGGTCCGGTCGTCGTCCCCGCCGTCGGCCAGATCGGCCGGGATGCGCCACATCTCGAGGAACTGCTGGTTGTAGGAGACGAAGCGTCCGGCGGTGTCGACCACCAGGATGCCGTCCGCCGTCGACTCCAGCGTGGACTGATGCAGCGACAGCAGACGGCTGAGCCGCTCCTCGGCCCGCGTGCGCTCGGTGAGCTGCCGCTCGGCGGCGCGGTACAGGCGGCAGTTGTCGACGGCGAGCGCGGCGAGCCCCGCGAAGTCGGTCAGACGGGCGAGGTCGAGAGCGTCGAATCGCGGCCGCCCGGCGTCCGCGAAGAGACTGATGGTGCCGACGACGCGGGTGTGCGCGATGAGCGGGACGGCGATCATCGACGTCGGCGCCAGGGCGCGGACGAGCGGCAGGACCTGCTCGTCGCCGAGTCCCGCGCGCAGGTCGGCGTCGGTCAGGTCGCGCACGAGCACCGGGCGCGGCGGATCCGCCGCGGCGGCCAGGAAGGGGCGTCCCGGATCGAGCCGGGAGCGCGCGACGATCTCGTGCAGGAGCTCGTCACGCACCGGATCGGCGTGTGACGCGGCCACCTCGAAGACGCGGTGCTCGCCGTCGACGAGGGAGGCCACGCACCAGTCCGCCAGCTGGGGCACGACGAGGCGGAGGATGTTGTCGACCGTCGTCTGGACGTCGAGGGAGGAGGCGAGCACGCGCGCCGCCTGCGTGATGAAGGCGGCCCAGCGCTGCTCGGCGTCCTCGCGCGTCCGGGGCGGCGGCGCCTCGAGCGCCGAGTCCTGCGGACGCCGGCGGTCCGCCGGTGTCTGTGTCGCGGCGGTCTGCTCGGCCGTCCGCGCGGTCGGTTCGGTGTCGGGCCTCTCGGCCATGGCGGGTCGCGCGGGATACATTTCGAGGAGGCGCGTGTGCGCGGCGCTCGTGCGGAGCGCTCATCCGCGGCGCTCATGCGGAGCGCCCACGCGGAGCGCCCATGCGGAGCACCTATGCGGGTGCACGTCCCGGGCGCGGCATCGCGGCCAGGCAACTCAACGCCCTCGTTCGGCCGTTCGTTCGGCCGGAAAGAGGGTCGTACCTGAATTCGTCCCCCACGTTCCATGGGCCCGATCATCATCGAGGGCGTGCTCTTCGTCGCGCTGGTCGCGGCGGTGGGTGCGCTGCTGTACTGGGGGGCGCTCTACTTCACGCCGCTCGGGCGGCGGGTGCGCGAGACGCGGAACCGCGTCGCCATCGAGCGCGCGGCGGAGCTGGAATGCCCGCTGCACGGGCAGTTCGCCGACGGCGAGCTGGTGCGGCTGCCGGGCGGGGCGCGCATGTGTCCGGTGTGCTACCGCGAGGTGGCGCGGGGGAGCGGCGGCGGCTAGCGGCTAGCCGGCGGCGGCGAGCCGCTCGACGAAGCTCGCCGCCCAGCGGTGGACGTCGTGCGTCGTCACCCCCTCGCGCATCGCGCGCATGCGCGCGCGCCGCTCGGCCGGGGGCATGGTGAGCGCGCGCTGGAGCGCGTCGGCGATGCCGTCCACGTCGTAGGGGTTGACGAGCAGCGCCTCGGTCATCTCGTCGGCGGCGCCGGCGAACTCGCTGAGGACGAGGACGCCCTGGTCGTCCGTGCGGCACGCCACGAACTCCTTCGCGACGAGATTCATCCCGTCGCGCAGCGGCGTGACGAGCATGACGTCGGCGGCGCGGTAGAGCGCGAGCAGGAGCGTCTCGGGGATGCTGCGGTAGACGTAGTGCACCGGTGCCCAGCCCGGCGTGCCGAAGGCGCCGTTGATGCGCCCGACGAGCGCGTCCACCTGCTGCCGGACACGCCTGTAGGCGGCGACGCCGCAGCGCGACGGCACCGCCACCTGCACGAAGCGCACGCGCTCGCGCCACTCGGGGTGCGTCGTCAGCAGCCGCTCCACGGCGAGGAGACGGTGCGGGATCCCCTTGCTGTAGTCGAGCCGGTCGACGCCGACGAGGAGCGACCCGGCGCCGTCCGGCGCGATCCCCGCCGCCTCGGCGAGCACGGCCGCCGCCCCGGCCCGCTCGGCGAGCGCCGCGGCATCGACGCCGATCGGGTGGACGCCGAGCCGGATCTCGCGTCCCCGGTAAGTGACGACGTGGTCCTGCGCCTCGATGCCGAAGAGGCGGCGGAGGGCGGCGGTGAAATGCCCGCGGTGGCGCCGCGTCTGGAAGCCGATGACGTCGGCGCCGAGCATTCCCTCCACGAGCCAGCGGCGGCAGGGGAGGGCGAAGAAGATCTCGGGGTTGGGGAAGGGGATGTGAAGAAAGAGGCCGATGCGCGCCCCGGGCACGCGCTCGCGCACGAGCGCCGGGGTGCGCAGGAGCTGGTAGTCGTGCACCCAGACGAGGTCCCCCGGGCGGTGGTGGCTGGCGACGGCGTCGGCGAAGCGCGCGTTCACGCGCTCGTATGTCTCCCACCCGCTCACGGCGAGCGGGAGGTGGTCGAGCCGGTCGTGGAAGAGCGGCCAGAGCACGCCGTTCGCCGTCTCCTCGTAGAACGCGGCCACCTCGGCGGCGCAGATCGCGATCGGAACCGCGCGCTGCGCGGCGAGCCCCGCGTCGAGCTCGCGCGCCTGCGCGCTGCTGAGCTCGTCGTGCGCCAGCCCCGGCCAGCCGATCCAGAGGCCGTCGGAGCGCTCGTGCAGTGGCCGCAGCCCGGTGGCGAGCCCGCCGACGCTCGGCTCGATGACGACCTCGTCGTCGCGCACCGCGGCGGTGACGGGGAGGCGGTTGGAGACGATGAGCAGCCGGCGGTCGTTGGTCGGCACGCGTGCGCTCGGCGTGGTGGTCACCATCGGATCGGCGCCCCACGATGGGCGCGGCGGGTGTGTTGCTGGGCGCAAGCCACGTACCGGAGGGGTCGCGGCCGGCGAACTGGGGTCGCGGACTTGTCACCGGCGCCGGCGCGCGCGATGTTCCCGCGACCTCAGCCGCGGAGACGCCGCGATGCCGCTCCCGTCGAACCGTGGGTACCGCACCTCCGGGCCGCGCCCCGCCGTGGACCCGGACGTTCCATTCGAGCTGCGCGACGTGACGCGTGGCCTCATCGAAGCGCTGCAACGCGTCCTGCCCACCGCGGCGACGCCGGCCGACGTCCGCGGGGTGCGGATAGCGGAAGGCCTCCGCTTCGCGCTGCGCCGCTACACCACGCGCGCGCGCGCCGTCGGTCGGAGCGAGGAGGAGGTGACGCGCGAGGTGGCGGCGATGGCGGCCGTGCACGCCTCGCGCGCCCTGCCCGAGCGGCAGCGCACGGAGCTGGTGGCCGCGGTGGCGGCGACCGTGTCGTACGACTTCGTGAACTGACCCGCGATGGGGCGACGCGGCGGTCGCGGCGATGGCCCGTGGCGTGCAGCACGCTCGGGCCGCAGCCAGGCTCGTGGCCGGGCCTCGTACCACGGGAACGGTCGGTGCGGTATCGTTCGTAGGCACCACCTTCCTCACGACCGGCCGCTGGGACCCGACGACGGGTCCGAGGGCCGTGGCCGCCCTCTCGCCGTGCCCGCACACGACCCGCTCGACCCTCTCCCGCCGACCGTGCCGTCGGCGGTGCTGGATTTTCTCGCCCGGCTACGCGCGCTCACCCTTCCGGAGTGGCAGCGCGTCCTCGCCGCCGCGCGGGCCCGTCGACCCGGCGATCCCGCGCTCCTCGACGCGCTCACGGTGCTGGCGATCACGACCGCCCGTCTGCAGCGCCACGTCGAGCGCCGCGCGGTCGAGACCCACGCCAGTCGCGCGATGGCGCCGCTGATCCTCCCCCCGCCCGGCGCCGCCCCGGGGGACTTCACCGCCGCCACGGGGCGGCAGGGAGGGCAGCTCGGGCTCGCCGACCAGGCGACGCTGCAGTTCGCCGCCGAGTGGGCCGCCTCCGCCCTCCTGGTGCGCGACGCGCTCCCCCCCGCGCAGCTCGCGCAGCTCTACGGGCCGTTCGCGGCGGTGATCCCGCTGCCGTTGCCGGAGGGCGCGGAGCGGGGCTGAGGGGGACGCCGGCGCGCTCCCGGCGACGTCGGGGCGCGGCGCGGCAGATGCCGCTGACGCGCTGACGCCAGGTACCCCCTTCGAGAGCTTTCGCTAGACTTCAGGGGTCATGAAGCTCGCTCGTCGCGGCGTCGCCCTCCTGCTACAGGTCCTCCTCCTCCATGTGAGCGTGCTGGGGGGCGGGGCGGCGTGCGTCGAGCGTCTGCTGTCCCCGTCATCGGTGCCGACGGGGACCGCCGCGCTCGTCGCGCCGGCGGCGGAGCACGCCGCCCGCTCGGCGGCACACCACGGGCAACACCACGGGCCCGCCGGCACACCGGAAGGCGGCGGCCCGTCGATGCCGGCGGGTGGCGATCACGCCCCCGATCAGGCGCCGAGCCACGCGCCCGGCGACGGCCCGCACGGCATGACCCACTGCGGCACCATGCCCGCCTGCGGGGCCATCGCGCTGGCGAGCACGACGACCGAGCTCCCGGCCGTCTGGTCGAGCGCGGGGCGAGCACAGGTGGCGCAGTTCGACGCGCCCCGCTCGACGACCGCCGCCCCCGAGCCGCCACCGCCTCGGGCGTAGTCTCCGCGGGCACCCCGGGCTCCGTGCCGACACCGGAGCGCCGCCCGCCCGCGCCCACTCGGACAATCGACAGTCGACCGCAAGTCCAGGGGAGCAGCGACCCCGCGCATCCGGGACGGCCAGGAGTACCCCTGGGCCCGTCCGCGCGCGAGGGGCGCCGCCCATGACATTCCATACAGGACACGACGCTGATGTTCGCACTTC
>JBJMNL010000298.1:0-3694 GCA_045804285.1 Gemmatimonadaceae bacterium | reverse complement strand
CTTCAAGCCGAACCGGCGGGAGCTGGAGTCGGCGCTGGGCGCAGCGGTGGACCTGGACCACCCGGAGGCGCTGCCGGCCACCTTCGAGCGGCTCGGTGTCGACAACCTCCTGCTCACGCTCGGCGAGCGCGGGATGGCGCTGATCGCGGCCGACGGCGGCGTGCAGCGGGTGCCGACGACGGCGCGCGAGGTGTACGACGTCGTGGGCGCCGGCGACACGGTGACGGCGTATCTGGCGGCGATGCTGGCGGCGGGGGGGACGGCGTGGGAGTCGGCGGTGGTCGCCAACTTCGCGGCGGGGGTGGAGGTCGGGAAGCTGGGGGCGGCGACGGTGAGCGCGGAGGAGGTGCTGGAGGCGTACGACGAGTTCGTGGCGGCGTGAGCAAGAGAGGCGGTCGCGGCCGCGCGGGTCAAACTGCACGGCCGGGCGGCACCTGGGGTGCCGCCCGGCTCACCAATCACGAGGCAGGATGAGAGCACTTCGAAAGCTCGCTCGCCTTCTTTATCCGTATGGCGCGGTGCGACGCGTATGGGTCGGGCCGCATCGCGGTGTCCGATACGTTGTCGAAGTGGGAATGGGCGTTTCGTACGCTCTTCGCTTCGAGGCCGCGAACCTCGCGTTTCTGAGCGAACGGCTGCGGCCCGGCATGACAGTGTTCGACGTGGGAGCTAATCGTGGTCAGATGGCACTTTTCTTCAGTCGCGGCGTGGGCCCCACCGGTGGGGTCGTGGCGTTCGAGCCGGCGCCGACTCCGTTCCGCAGTCTGCGGCGTAACGTCGAGCTCAACGGATTGCGGAACGTCGAGCTACGCTGTGTGGCGGTGAGCGACAGCGCTGGCACCGCCCACTTCCACTTCGACGAGAGCGCCCCGACCCAGGGGCACCTCATCGACGCGTCGTCTGGACGGACGGGCGGGGCCTGCGAGGTCGAGATGACGACGCTGGATCACGTGGTGGCGACTACAGGCGCCGCTCCGGATTTGATCAAGATCGACGTCGAGGGCGCCGCGGCCGGAGTGCTTCGCGGCGCACGGCGGCTGCTCGAGACCGGAGCACCCGCCCTCTATCTTGAGATGCACGGACGCGCCGAGCAGGAGGCCGTTCGCGACCTGTTGCTACCGCTCGGCTTCGTCGCGAAGACGCTAGATGGACGCACGGTGCCCGACCCGACAGCGGGGTGGTTCAGCCCTCTCTGGTGCTACCGCCCAGCGTCGGCCGCGCAGTAGCGGCTGGCGCTTGCGGCTCGTCCGGCAGGCGGGCACATTAACCGGCCACGGCCCCTTAGCTCAGTCGGTCAGAGCAGTGGACTCATAATCCAACGGTCGCAGGTTCGAGCCCTGCAGGGGCCATGCACGACGGCGCGCCGCAGGTGCGGCGGGGGGCCGGTATCCGGGACTACCCTCAAGCCGGCCTCCAGATTACACTTCTGCTCACGCCGCTCCGCCCTCCGGTGAGAGCGTCACGGACGCGTAGCTCAGCTGGTTAGAGCGCTGCTTTCACACAGCAGAGGTCCGGGGTTCGAGTCCCTGCGCGTCCACTGAAGGTCGTCCGAAAACGCCGAACGGCACCCCGCCTGGGGTGCCGTTCGGCGTTTCGGGCTCGGGAGAGGGCGCGGGCCGCCCGGGGGAGAGAACGGCCGCTCGGGATGCCACTCGTTCGGCCGCTCCTTGCGCGGGTCGAGATGCGTGACGCCGTCGTGAGTGATGAGTTCTGAGTTGTGAGTCGTGAGTAGCGCGCCGGGCGGCGGGCGTCGCGCGGGGAGGGTCTCGCTTCTCCGGGACGCCCCGAGCTGGCGGGGTCGCGGCGCGCGCCCGGCGCGCCACTCCCCGTCACTCACAACTCATCACTCATCACTCAGCACGCCATCGCGAGCTGGCTCGTGGCCGAGAGGTGGCCGTCCCGGGCCCGCTCGCGGCGCACCGATCGCCACCGCGCACCGGCCCGTGGCGCAGGACGTAGTGGCCCGCGCGCTCGCCGCGTTCACGACTCCACCGCGCGCCGATAATCCCCCGCCCTCGCCTCCCCGCTCAGCGCGCCCCCGTCGCCGCCCCCTCCAGCCACCGCTCCGCGTTCAGCTCGTAGATTTCCTTCAGGATCGCCGGCACGTCGTACTGGAGCTTCCACCCCGGATAGTGCGACTCGAAGCGACCGAGGTCGCTGATCCACCACATGTGGTCCCCGGCGCGGTTCTGATCGGTGTACGTGGTGTCCATCGGCCGCCCGGTGATCTCCTCGCACAGCGCCACGGCCTCGCGCATCGAGCAGTTGCTGAAGCGCCCGCCGCCGATGTTGTACACCTCGGCGATGCGCGGCGCCCTGAAGAAATGGTCGAAGGCGCGGATCAGGTCCGCCGAGTGGATGTTGTCGCGGACCTGCTTCCCCTTGTAGCCGAACACCGTGTACTTCGTCCCGGTGGCCGCGCAGCGCATCAGATAGGCCAGGAAGCCGTGGAGCTGCGTGCCCGAGTGGTTCGGGCCCGTGAGGCAGCCGCCGCGGAAGCAGGCGGTGTGGAGGTCGAAGTAACGGCCGTACTCCTGCACCAGCACGTCGGCCGCCACCTTCGACGCGCCGAACAGGCTGTGGAGCGTCTGGTCGATCGACATGTCCTCGCGGATCCCCCCCGCGTACGGGTGCGACGGGTCGATCTCCCAGCGGGACTCCAGCTCGACGAGCGGGAGCCGGTTCGGCGTGTCGCCGTACACCTTGTTCGTCGACGTGAAGATGAAGGCGGCCCGCGGCGCGTGCAGCCGGAACGCCTCGAGAAGGTTGAGCGTGCCGTTGGCGTTGACGGTGAAGTCGGCCTGTGGGTCGCGCGCCGCCCAGTCGTGCGACGGCTGCGCCGCCGTGTGCACGACGAGTCCGACGTCGGCGCCGTAGCGCTCGAAGAGGCGCTGCATGGCGGCGGCGTCGCGGATGTCGGCGTCGACGTGCGTGTAGCGGGCGCCGAGCTCGCGCTCGAGGCGTGCCCGGTTCCAGGCGGTGGACGCCTCGGCGCCGAAGAAGGCGCGGCGCATGTCGTTGTCGATGCCGACGACGTCGAGGCCCTGCTTCGCGAAGAAGGCTGCAGCCTCGGAACCGATGAGGCCGGCGGAGCCGGTCACGATGGCGACGGTCATTTCGAGGGGGAGCTGAAGGTGGCGTGTGAATCGTCCAGCGCCGGCGCGCGCTCCGCGTCGGTGAGCCGCGGCTCCTGCCGCGTCTCGAGCGGTGCGACGGGGGCGCTCCAGACGCTGGCTAGCGCGCGCTCGAAGGCGGCGCAGTTGGACTCGCGCTCGTGCTCGCGCAGCACGAAGGCGCGACCGCGGGCGCCGAGCGCCGACGCGTGCGCGGGGTCGGCGCTCCAGGCGCGGATGGCCTCGACGAGGCGCTCCGTGGCGCCGCCGTCGGCGGGGTCGATCACGGCGCCCGCGCCCGCCTCGCGCACGGCGTCGGCCGACTCGCTGCGCTTCGGACCCACGAACAGGACCGGGCGCGCCGAGCCCATCGCCTGGTAGAGCTTCGTCGGGACGGCGATCCCGACGAAGGGTGCGCGCAGCGAGACGAGGTGCGCGTCGGCCGCCGAGTAGAGGGTGCGCACCCGCTCGCGCGGCAGGTAGCCGCGGAAGGTGACGTTGCCGAGCCCCCGGTCGGCGGCGAAGCGCTCGATGCGGGCCCGCTGCGGGCCGTCGCCGACGAAGAGGAAGTGGACCCGCCG
>JBJMNL010000297.1:0-19089 GCA_045804285.1 Gemmatimonadaceae bacterium | reverse complement strand
GGCGCGAGCATCGGCGCGCCACCGGACCCCTACGCCGCCCTGGGGCAGAACTGGGGGCTGCCGCCGGTGGACCCGCGGCGTCTCGCCGAGCGCCGCTACGACTACTGGATCGCGCTCGTGCGCTCGGCGCTCCGCCACGCCGGCGCGTTGCGCATCGACCACGTCATGGGGCTCTTCCGGCAGTTCTGGATCCCCGAGGGACGGCCGGGCACGGAGGGAGCCTACGTGCGCTTCCCCGCCGACGACCTGCTCGGCATCCTCGCGCTCGAGAGCGAGCGCGCCGGCGCGCTCGTCGTCGGCGAGGACCTCGGCACGGTGCCCCCCGAGGTGCCGCCGGCGCTCGAGCGCTGGGGGATCCTCTCGTCCAAGGTGCTCTACTTCGAGCGCGACGCGCACGGCGCCTTCCGCCCCGCCGGCGACTACGCGCGGATGGCGCTCGCGACCGCGAACACGCACGACATGGCGACGCTCGCCGGCTTCTGGCGCGGGCGCGACCTCGAGCTCCGCCGCGAGGTGGGGCAGTTGCCTGACGCGAAGGA
The DNA here is from genome assembly GCA_045804285.1 of Gemmatimonadaceae bacterium. Taxonomy (GTDB): domain Bacteria; phylum Gemmatimonadota; class Gemmatimonadetes; order Gemmatimonadales; family Gemmatimonadaceae; genus DATMHT01. Next base: position 18,550 of record JBJMNL010000297.1, on the reverse strand, counting down.
GGAGCGCGCCGCCCGGCGCGCCCGGGCGGAGGAGCGCGTGGCACTGCTCGCGCTCCTCCGCGCCGAGGGCCTGCTCCCGCCGCCCGGCGACTCGGGCGCCCCCGACGAGCCGGGCGACCTCGCGCTCCGCGCCGCGGTGCACGCCTTCCTGCGCCGCACCCCCTCGTGGCTCGTCGGCCTCTCCCTCGACGACCTCGTGGGCGAGGTCGACCCCGTGAACGTCCCGGGCGTCGGCCCCGATCGATTCGCGAGCTGGACGCGCCGCCTCGCGACGCCGGTCGAGTCGCTCGGCGCCGACCCGGACGTCGCGCGCGCGCTCGGGCTCGAGCGACGCTGGGTGTCCGCCGCCGCCGGAGTGGCCGCGGGGGCGCCGCCCGGCGACGCCGATGGCGGAGACGGCCGGTGAGCGCGCGCCCTCCGCTCACGGCCACCTACCGCGTCCAGCTCGACGCCGCCTTTCGCCTCGACGACGCGCGCGAGGTCGTCCCCTACCTCGACCGCCTCGGCGTCTCCCACCTCTACGCGTCGCCCATCCTCCAGGCGCGGCCCGGCAGCACGCACGGCTACGACGTCGTCGACCCGCGCGCGGTGAGCCGGGAGCTCGGCGGCGACGAGGCGCGCCGCGCGCTGGCCGCCGCGCTCGCCGAGCGCGGCATGGGGATGGTGCTCGACGTCGTGCCGAATCACATGGGTACGGGCGCGGCGAACCCGTTCTGGGACGACGTGCTGACGCACGGCCAGGCGTCGCGCTACGCGCACTGGTTCGACGTGGACTGGGAGCCGCCGGAGCGCGCGCTGCGCGGGCGCGTCCTCCTCCCGGTGCTCGGCGACGAGCTCGACGCCGTCATCGGCCGCGACGAGCTTCGCGTGCTGCTCGAGAAGGGGCGGTTCCGCGTCGCCTACTTCGACCACCGCTTCCCGCTCGACCCGACGACCGTCCACCGCCTGTTCGCGTTCCATCACGACTACCGGTACCCGGACGACGGCCTGCACGACGCCGACGAGATGCTCGTGCTGCGCGACGCCCTGATCCCCGAGCGGGGCGCGGAGCTGGACCGCGCGGCGGCCGCGCACGCCGTGGACCGCCTCGCGGCGCTCGCCGAGCGCGCGCCGGCGCAGCGCGCCTACGTCGAATGGGTGCTGCGCGAGTTCGCCGCCGGCGACGACGGCCACTACCGGCTCCGCGTGCTGCTCGACCTCCAGAACTACGCCCTCGCCTACTGGCGCCGCGCCGCGAGAGAGATCAACTACCGCCGCTTCTTCGACGTCAACGAGCTCGTGGCGCTGCGCGCCGAGGACGCGGAGGTCTTCGGCGAGACGCACGCGCTCGTCCTTTCGTGGATCGCCGACGGCACGCTCGCCGGCCTCCGCGTCGACCACGTCGACGGCCTCCTCGACCCGCTCGGCTACCTCGAGCGGCTGCGCGCCGAGCTCGACGCGCGGCGACCGTCCGGGGCCGCGCCCCTGTTCGTCGAGAAGATCCTCTCGCCCGGCGAGCGGCTGCGGCGCGAGTGGCCGGTGCAAGGCACCACCGGGTACGAGTTCCTGAACGACCTCGAGGCGCTCTTCATCCACGCAGCCGGCGCCGCGGAGGTCGAGCGCGCGTACCGGAAGCTGATCGGCGCGCGCGGCGAGCGGTTCGGCTTCGCCGAGGTGGCGTTCCGCGGAAAGGAGAAGGTGCTGCGCGGCCCGCTCGCCGCCGACGTGCGCCGCCTCGCCCGCCTGCTCCACCCGGTCGCGCGCCGCCGATCGCCGGGCCAGCGGTGGTCGCGCGCCGCGCTCGGCGAGGCGGTGCTCCAGCTCATCGCCGTCTTTCCCGTCTACCGCACGTACGTCGACGGGCGAGCGGCCGCGGTGCACCCCGACGACCATGCCGTCGTCGCGCGCGCGCTCGCTCGCGCGCGCGAGCGAGGCGGCTGCCCGGAGCCCCTGCTCGCGGTGCTGCGCTGGGCGCTCCTCGACGCCGCGTCCGAGCCGGCGGGCCCGGCGCGCGACGAGGCGCTGCGCTTCGTGCGCCACTTCCAGCAGACGAGCGGGCCCGCCACGGCGAAGGGCGTGGAGGACACCGCGCTCTACCTCTACGCGCCGCTCGCCTCGTTGAACGAGGTCGGGGGCGATCCGGAGCGCGAGCTCGCCGACGCGCCCGCGACGCTGCACCGCGGCAGTGCCGAACGCGCCGAGCGCTGGCCGCTGCACCTGCTCGCGACCAACACCCACGACACGAAGCGCAGCGCCGACGTCCGCGCGCGCATCGACGCGTTGAGCGAGCTCCCCGCAGAGTGGGCGGCGCAGGTGGAGCGCTGGCGGCGCGCCAACCGGAGCCTCAAGGAGAGGGTGCGCGGCCGACTCGCCCCCGACGCCGGCACCGAGTACCTGCTCTATCAGACGCTGGTCGGCGTCTGGCCGCACGGCGGCGCGGCCGGCGCGAGCGCGGGGCGGGAGCTCGGCCCGCTGCGCGAGCGCGTCGAGGCCTACATGCTCAAAGCCGCGCGTGAGGCCAAGGCGCGCACGAGCTGGACCGACCCCGACCAGGACTTCGAACGCGCCCTCTCTCGCTTCGTCGCCGCGCTCGTGGAGGAGGAGGCGGGCGCGCCCTTCCGGACCGAGCTGGAGCGCCTCGTCGCGCGGGTTGCGCCGGTCGGGATGTGGACCTCCCTCGCGCGCGTCCTCGTCCACCTCGCGTCGCCCGGCACCCCCGACCTGTACCAGGGGGACGAGCTCTGGAGCTTCTCCCTCGTCGACCCCGACAACCGGCGCCCGGTGGACTACGCCCTCCGCGCGCGGCTTCTCGACGGGATGCATCGGCGCGCCGCGGACGCCGGCGGGCGCGGCGCGCTCTGCCGCGAGCTGCTGGCCGCGGCGCCCGACGGTCGCGTGAAGCTCTTCCTGACCCACGCCGCGCTCCGGGCGCGACGCGCCGACCCCGAGCTGTTCCGCGCCGGCGACTACCTGCCGCTCGTCGCCGAGGGGCCGGCGCGCGAGCACGTGTTCGCCTTCGCGCGGCGGCTCGAGAGCGGACGCGCCGCCGTCGTCGTCGTTCCGCGCCTCACCGCCACCCTCCGCGCCGACGGCGCCCCGCCGATCGGGCTCGACAGCTGGGGCGATACCACACTCGCGCTGCCCGCTCCCCTGGCGGGCGCTCCCCTCGTCGACGCGCTTGGCGGCGTCGCGCCAGGCGCGCTCGCCTCCGCGGGCCGCGCTCCGGCGGACGGCGCGGTTCAGGCGCGGGCGGGCGTTGCCGCCGGCGACCCGCTTCCCGTGGCCGCGCTCCTGGAGGGCTTTCCCGTGGCGCTCCTCCTCGCTGCGGAGGCCGGCTGATACGGCCGCCGCACACGGAATCGCGGCGGCACCCTTGAAGCGGCGGCGACATTTCGCGTCCTTACTCCAGAGTCCGTGGCGCTGGCGGAACGCACGTCCGTGCGGCGGCGTAGAACCGACGTGTGCGCGTCGGGCCAGTCCCTGCCACGGCGCACCACACCCGGCGGCGCCGGTCAGGCGCCGCGAGCCCAATTGCAGAACAACGAGGTACTGATGTCGGGGGACCACCCGCTGACGGTCGCCTACTTCTCCATGGAGATCTGCCTCGAGCAGGCGATCCCCACCTACAGCGGAGGTCTCGGCGTGCTCGCCGGCGACACGATCCGCTCCGCCGCCGATCTCGGGCTCCCGATGGTCGCGGTCACCCTGGCGCACCGGAAGGGATACTTCAACCAGCACATCACCCCGGACGGCACGCAGGTCGAGCAGCCCGCCGACTGGCGCCCCGAGGAGCGCCTCCCGGCCGTCGAGCCGACGGTGACCGTGCAGATCGAGGGTCGCCCGGTGCGCGTGCGAGCCTGGCGCTACGTGGTGCGCGGCGTGACCGAGCACGAGGTGCCGGTCTACCTGCTCGACACCGCGCTGCCCGAGAACGACGAGTGGGCCCGCGGCCTCACCGACCATCTCTACGGCGGCGACGACCGCTACCGCCTGGCGCAGGAGATCGTGCTCGGGCAGGGGGGCGTCGCGATGCTGAGCGCGCTCGGCCACGACGACGCCGGCGTGCAGTACCACATCAACGAGGGGCACGCGGCGCTCCTCACGCTCTCCCTGCTCGAGCGCCAGCTCGGCGGACGGGCGCCGTGGGAGACCGCCGTCGGCGACGTCGAGGCGGTGGCGCGGCAGTGCATCTTCACGACGCACACCCCAGTGCCCGCGGGGCACGACCGCTTCCCCGCCGCGCTCGTGCGCGGCATGCTCGGCGGCGCGCACGTGGGAATGCTCGACGCGGCGCAGCTCTGGGAGGGGGACTCGCTGAACATGACGCGCCTCGCCCTGCGCTGCTCGCGCTTCATCAACGGCGTGGCGCTGCGGCACCAGGAGGTCTCGCGGCGGATGTTCCCGGAGTTCCCGATCGGCGCCATCACCAACGGCGTGCACGCCGTGACGTGGACGTCGGCGCCCTTCCGCGCGCTCTTCGACAACGCGATCCCCGAGTGGCGCCGCGACAACTCCTATCTGCGCTACGCCGGCTCGATCCCCCTCGACGACGTCCGCGCCGCGCACGCCCGCGCCAAGCGCGAGCTGCTCGACGAGGTCGCGCGGCGCACCGGCGTGCGCCTCGACCCGGCGGTCCTCACGCTCGGCTTCGCGCGCCGCGCCACCATGTACAAGCGCGCCGACCTCATCTTCACCGACCTCGACCGGCTGCGCGCCGTCACCCAGCACACCGGCCCGCTGCAGCTCGTCTTCGGCGGCAAGGCGCACCCGCGCGACGAGGGAGGGAAGGGGCTCATCCGCCGCATCCACGAAGCCGCCGCGCGCCTCGGCGACGCCGTTCGCGTCGTCTACCTCGAGAACTACGAGATGGAGCTCGGGCGGCTGCTCACCTCGGGCGCCGACGTCTGGCTCAACAACCCCCTGCGCCCGCTCGAGGCGTCGGGGACGAGCGGCATGAAGGCGGCCCTCAACGGCGTCCCGAGCCTGAGCGTGCTCGACGGCTGGTGGGTCGAAGGGTGCGTGGAGGGGGTGACCGGCTGGGCGATCGGCTCCGACGCGCCGCTTCCGCAGGACCCGTCGCTCGATGCGCCCGACCTCTACACGAAGCTCGAGCGCGTCATCCTCCCGCTGTACTACGGGATGCCCTACCGTTTCGCCGAGGTGATGCGCAACGCGATCGCGCTGAACGGGTCGTTCTTCAATACGCAGCGGATGGTGATGCAGTATCTGCGCAATGCCTACGCGCCCGTCGGCGCCGCGTCGGCGCGCCCGGTGGTGCCGGCGGCCTGACCGCGCGTCGCCGGGGGCGACTGCCGGGGTGCGTCAGCCGAGCGCCTCGGCGCGCATCGCCGCGAACGGGTCGCCGATGTCGCGGCGCAGGCACCACTGCCGGTAGTGCGCCATGAGCTCGCGCAGCAGGAGCTGCTGGTGCGCGTCCGCCGCGCTGTTGTCGTGGGCCGCCTTGAGGCGCCGCGCGACCTCGAGCGGGCTCGGAATGTGATCGGCGATCCCCGCCGCCGCCTCGGCCGCGCGACGCAGCCGGGTGCTCGGCGGGGTGGGGGCGGAGGGGGGCGCATCGGCCCCGGCCACCGTGGCGATGGCGATCTCCCGTTCGGCCATGTTGCTCCCGGATGTGGTGATTCGGCGGGGGCGTCTCCCCCTGCACGCGCTGCCCGCCGTCGGGCCCAACGTCCTTAACCTAGCGGTCTCTGGCAAGAGAGGCGCCACGGCGGCGCGACCGTGACGCCTTCGTGACACCGCGCTCGCGTCAGGCGGGCGGCCGCTCCCCTAGATCCGCGCCGACTTCCGCCTCCCCTCGAGCGGGCGCAGCTCCGTCAGGCGGCGCCTGACCTCCTCCACCTGCGGCCGCAGCTCCGGGTCGGCGCGGCTCCACAAGTCCACGAAGCGGTCGTAGTGGCGCGCGGCGCTCTCGTCGTCGCCGCGCGCCTCGTACAGCTCTCCGAGCCGCTTGTGAATCGGGGCGAGGAAGGCGGGGTCGAGATAGAGGCGGCTCGGCGACGGCAGAGAGAGGTAGCGCTCGAACACCGCGATCGCCGAGTCGGCGTCGCCGGCGCGGTCGTAGGCGTACGCGATCCCGGCGAGCGAGCACGCCCGGCACGGGCCGATGTCCGCGTTCCGCAGCGTCGCGACCGCCTCGGGGTAGTGCCGCTCGGCGATCGCGATGTAGCCCGCCGTGCCAGCGCGCCGCGCCGCCAGCTCGCCGCCGGCGTCGGACATCCCCGAACGGTCGAAGTCGGCCAGGAGGGCGCGGGCGCGGGCGGGGCGGCCGGCGAGCGCGTACGCGTCGGCCACGTCGAGGTACGGGCGCTCGAGCTCCGGGAGCGACGCCAGCGGCGTCGCGCGGAGCGCGCTCTCGATGCGCCGAACGCCGCGCGCCGTGTCGTTGCGGAACCAGATGTCGATGAGGGCGACCCGTACCGCCGCGCCGAGGGCGCTGCCCGGCACGCCGCGCGCGCTCTCCGCCGCGCTCGCCTCGTACGTGAGGCGCTCCGCCTCGGCGAGCCGTCCCCCCAGCAGCGCGAGCATCGAGCGCATGCTCGCGCTCATGCCGCGCAGGCTCGGGTCATCGGGACGCGTCGCGGGGAGCGCGCGCGCGCGGCGCTCGGCCTCGGCGTAGTCGCCGGCGACCGCCGCGGCGATCACCTCGTCCTTGGCCAGCCCCGGGTTGCGCGGGAAGCGCGCCCGCGCGGCCGCCAGGGTGCGACGCGCCTCGTCGAGACGCCCGGCCTGGAGCAGCACCTCGATCAGGTTCGAGGGGTACGTCGCGCTGCGCGGCTCCGCTACGGACGCGCGCCGCAGGTACTCGATGGCGTGGTCGAAGTCGCGCCTCCACTCGTGGATGAGCGCCACGTTGTTGAGCGCGATCCCGTTCTTGGGGTCGATCTCGAGCACCCGGTCGTACGCGGCGATCGCCTTCGCGGGGTCGAAGTTGGGGCCGAATCCGTGGTAGGTGCCGATCGTCAGGTTGCTCTCGACTTCCGGAAGGCGGTCGCGCAGGTCGTACGCCTTCCGGAGCATCGCCACCTGCCGGCTCGGCCGGTCCCCCGAGCGCTGGTAGGCGACGCCGAGCTTGCGGTACGCCATCGCGAAGTTCGTGTCGAGCCGCACCGCCTCCTCGAAGAGCGCCGTGGCGCGCGGCACGTCCTCGTCGACGTCGAGCGCGTGCACGCCCTCCGTGTACTTGCGCAGCGCGGCGAGCGAGGGCGTGGTCACCTTGTCGAGCGCCCGGTCGTCGCGGATCGCCTTGAGCGACTCCCCGGCCTTCTCGCGCAGCCGGTGCGAGAGCCGGTCGATGGCGGCGATCAGCCGCCCCTCGTCCGGCGCCGACTCGCGGAAGCTGGCGAGCGGGTCTCCCGTCGCCGGCGCCACGAGGCGCGCGGTGAGCACGAAGCCGCCGCCGACCGGCGTGACCTCCCCCTCGACCACCGCCTTCACCCCCTCGCGCGCCGCGATCTCGTGCGCGAGCTCGGCGCGCAGCGGGGAGTCCACGGGCCGCTGCATGCGCAGCAGCGCCGCGCGCACCGCCGACGGCTGCACCACCGAGACCACGCGCGACTGCGACATGTCGGTGCGCAGTGCCTCCGTGACCATCGCGCCGAGCAGCGAATCGCGCCCCGGCGTCGCGAAGTCGGCGACGAGCACCGGGTCGCGCGCGCCGAGCACCCCCCGGGCCACGAGCGTCCCCGCCGGGCCGATGCCGAGGGCGCGCAGCGCCTCGTGCCCCGCCACCCCCAGCGCGAACAGCCCGACGGCGGCGGCGCCGAGCCGTGTCGTGCGGCGCCAGCTGAGCCATGGGCGCGTCGCCGACGCGATCCGGTGCGCGGACGAGCCGCGGCGGGGCGGTGGGGCGCGCCAGCCCGCGGTCACCGGACCGGCGGCCGGGCCGGCGTGGTCCGCGACGGGCGACGCCGCCGGCGTGATCACCGGCGCGTGGTGCGCGATCGCGGTGAGCGCGACGACCGGCAGGAGGATCGCCATCACCACCAGCGCCCCCGCCGGCACCCAATCCGGGAGGCCGAGCGCGAGCATCGCGCCCTCGGCCAGCCCCACGACCACGACGAGCGCCACCGCGTACACGGCCGCGGCGCGGCGAAGGCTCACGGGCGAGATGGGGATCGCGCCAGCCGGCGTCGCCGGCGCCGCCAGAGTCGCGCCGGTGGCGGCGGGCGTCGTCATCTGGTCGAGCGCCGCGATCACCTCTTCCGCCGACTGCGGGCGCGCCGCCGGGTCCTTGGCGAGGCAGCGCATGACGAGCTCCGCGAGCGCCGGCGGCAGATCCGGCCGCCGCGAGCCGACGGGAACGGGTGCCTCCGTCACCTGCGCCGCGAGCAGCGCGCTCGGCGAGCGCGCGCCGAACAGCGGCGTGCCGGTGAGCATCTCGTACGCCACCGCCCCCAGCGCGTAGATGTCGGCGCGCTGGTCGGTGTCGGGGTCCGCCGCCGCCTGCTCGGGCGCCATGTACGCCGGCGTTCCCATCGCCAGGCCGAGCGTCGTCAGCATCCCGGAGTGCGCGTCGGCCGCCGAGGCGGAGAGCGCCTTCGCCACCCCGAAGTCGGCCACCAGCGCGTGGTGCCGCGCGAGCAGGATGTTGTCCGGCTTCACGTCGCGGTGCACGACGCCGCGCTCGTGCGAGTAGGAGAGCGCCGCGGCCACGTCGTGCAGCACCCGCGCCACCTCGGCCACGGAGAGCGGACCGGTGCGCGCCATCCGCGCACGCAGCGACTCCCCCTCCACGTACGGCATCGTGTAGTACGGGAGCCCGTCGGCGACGCCCGCCGACAGCACGGGGACGATGTTCGGGTGCTGGAGCTGCGCCGCGAGCTGGATCTCGCGGCGGAAGCGCTCGACGCTCACCGCCATCGCGAGCTCCGGCTGCAGCACCTTGACCACCACCTTGCGCCCGAGAGCCGTCTCGTCGGCCACGAACACGCGGCTCATGCCACCGCCGCCGAGCTCACGGTCGAGCGCGTAGGCGCTCCCGAGCGTGCTGCTGAGCTGCTGACGTAGATCCCCTGTCACCGAACCACGCTCCGGTGGGCGAGATCGCGGCGCCGTGGCGCTCCGGCATCGGACGCACCGCCTCTACGGCCCCAGAATACTACGCGCGCCCACACGAGAATGTGACACCTCGAGCGGGCGGGAAGTTCGCGGGCGGGGGCGGCGCCCCGGGTGCGCCCACGGGGGGCCCCCCCACCGGGAAGCTACCTCGAGACCCGCGCCCGCCCGCACCGAATCGCCGCGCCCCGCATCCCCCGTCCCCGTCCCCGCGGCATGGCCCGTGCTCCTCTCCCGCCCGCCTCTACTCAGTCAGGAGACGCGTCATGGAACAGCAGATGGGCGGCACGGCGACGGACACGGGCTCCGCCGCCGGGTTCTCCGCGGGCTTCACCGGCTCCGGCGACGGCAGCCAGGGCGTCAACCAGGCCGCCGAGCGCCTCTCGGCGGTGGTGGCCGACCTCGACCGCCGCTACGGCGTATCGGCGACGATTCGCGAGCACCCGTGGCCCGCCCTCGCCATCGCCGCCGGCGTCGGCTACGTGCTCGCCGGCACCTCCCTCGACCAGGGCGCCAGCTCCGCCACCGCGCAGGCGACCCGCGGCATCAAGTCGAGCGCGGGGAGCCTCGTCGAGACGCTCGCCGCCGCCGCCACGGCGACGGTGACGCAGGCGCTGCACGGGCAGCTCGACGGTCTCGTCTCGGAGCTCAAGCAGGCGATCGGCGCGCCCCCGCCGGGTCGGCGAGTCTAGCGATCGCCCTCGGCCACCCGCCCGTGTCGCGCTCGGTGCCGGCCGGCGCCGCGCCCCTCGCGTCGTCTCAGCCGTCGCCGGCGCGCCCACAGCCGGCCGCGCCCGACCTCCGCGACGCCGCCCGCCGCGTCATGGCGGAGCGCGGCTTCGAGGTCGCGCTCCCGCCGGACGCCGCGCGCCAGCTCGCGGCGATCGAGTCGGTGGCGGGCGACGGAGCCGCCACGCCGGCGGTCGACACGGGCAACCCGGGCGCGACGGTGCGCGACCTCCGCGCCCTCCCCTGGTCGTCGATCGACAACCTGGAATCGCGCGACCTCGACCAGGTGGAGTGGTGCGAGCGGCTCCCCGGCGGCGACATCCGCGTCCTCGTCGGCATCGCCGACGTGGACGCGCTCGTCCCCGCCGGCACGCCGCTCGACCGCCACGCGGCCGCGAACACGACGTCGGTCTACACCGGCGCCGCGACCTTCCCCATGCTCCCCGAGCCGCTCTCCACCGACCTCACGTCGCTCGGCGAGGGAGTGGCGCGGCGCGCGATCGTCGTCGACCTCGTCGTCCGGGCGGATGGCACGGTCGCTCGCGCGGACGCCTATCGCGCGCTCGTCGTGAACCATCGCCGGTTGGCGTACGAGCCGGTGGGCGACTGGCTCGACGGCGCCGCGCCGCCGCCTCCCGGGCTCGAGGCGCCCCCCTTCGCCGAGCAGCTCCGCATGCAGGACGAGGCCGCGCGGCGGCTCCGCGCGCAACGTCGCGCCCGCGGCGCGCTCGAGCTGGAGACGATCGAGGCCCAGCCGGTCGCCGTCGACGGCCGCGTGATCGACCTCCGGCTCACCCGGAAGAGCCGCGCCCGCGAGCTGATCGAGGACTTCATGATCGCCGTCAACGTGGCGATCGCCGAGCTGCTCGAGGGGCGCGGGATCCCGTCGATCCGCCGCGTCGTTCACACGCCCCGCCGCTGGGCGCGCCTCGTCGCGCTCGCCGCGTCGCTCGGCGAGACGCTTCCCCCGGATCCGGACGCCGCGGCGCTCGCCGACTTCGTCGTCCGCCGCCGCGCCGCCGACCCCGAGCGCTTCGCCGACCTCTCCCTCTCGATCGTCAAGCTGCTCGGCCCCGGCGAGTACGCCGTGGACCGGCCCGGCCGCCCGGCCGAGGGGCACTTCGGCCTCGCCGCGCCCGACTACACCCACTCGACCGCGCCCAACCGCCGCTACGCCGACCTCGTGACGCAGCGCATGCTCAAGGCGGCGCTCGCCGGCGCTCCCTGCCCCTACTCCGCCGACGAGCTCGAGGCGATCGCCCGCCGCTGCACCGAGCGCGAGGACGCGGCGCGCGACGTCGAGCGGCGCATGCGCAAGGAGGCCGCCGCGCTGCTCGTCGCCACCCGCGTCGGGGAGCGCTTCGGCGCGATCGTGACTGGCGTCAACGAACGTGGTACATTCGTGCGGCTGCTCCGGCCGCCCGTCGAGGGACGCGTGGTGCGCGGCGAGGCGGGGCTCGACGTCGGCGACGCGGTGGACGTGGAGCTCGTCGCCACGGACCCGGAGCGCGGGTTCATCGACTTCGCGGCGCTGCCACGCTGACCGCGCCGGGCGCGGGGAGGAATGATGCGGATCGCAGTCGCCGCCGACCACGCCGGCTTCGAGCGTAAGAACGAGGTGGCCGACGCCCTGCGCGCGCTCGGCCACGACGTCAGCGATCTCGGGACCTACGACACGCGTCCGGTCGATTACCCCGATTTCGCCGAGGCGCTCGGCCTCGCGATCATGAAGGGGCGGGCCGAGCGAGGCGTCCTCGTCTGCGGCAGCGGCGTCGGCGCCGCGGTCGCGATCAACAAGATGCCCGGGATCCGCGCCTCGATCTGCCACGACAGCTACTCCGCGCACCAGGGCGTCGAGCACGACGACATGAACGTCCTCGTCCTCGGCGGTCGCGTCGTCGGCCCCGAGGTCGCGAAGGAGCTCGCCCGCGTCTTCGCGGCCGCGCGCTTCAGCGGCGAGGAGCGCCACCTCCGCCGGCTGGCCAAGATGCGCGCGATCGAGGAGCGCTACGAGGGTGCGGGCCGCGAGGGCGACCTCGCCGCCGAGGGGCCGGGCAGCGAGGAGACGCTGCCGTGATCCGCGCCGTCGTCTTCGACCTCGACGGCACGCTCGTCGAGACCGAGGTGCTCAAGGCGCGCTCTTACGCCGAGGCCGCCGTCGCACTCCGCCCCGACCTCGACCCGCGCGCGGTCGAAGCGGCGTACACCGAGCTGGTCGGACGCTCGCGCGAGGAGGTCGTGGACGCGCTGGTGCGGCGATTCAGCCTCGCCGACGCGGCCGCCGCGCGCGCGCGCGAGCTCGGGGCGGCCACCCCACAGGAGGCGTTCGCCGTCCTGCGTACGCGCATCTACGAGCGGATGATCGAGGACCCCTCGCTCATCCGCGCGCAGGCGTACCCCGAGGCGATCGAGCTCCTGCGGCGCGTCCGCGCCGGCGGCTTCTCCACCGCGCTCGCGACCATGTCCTACCGCCACCAGGTCACGGCCATCCTCGACGCGCTCGGCATCGCCGACCGCTTCGACGCCATCGCGACCCGCGACGACGTCGCGCGCCCCAAGCCCGACCCCGAGATCTACAGGCTGGTCGTCGCGCGACTCGGCCTCGCCCCGGGCGAGTGCCTGGCGATCGAGGACTCCCTCCCCGGAATCCAGTCGGCGCTCGCCGGCGGGCTGGACTGCGTGTCCTCCACGAGCCCCCTCACGCGCGCCGCCGTACACGCCGCCGGCATTCTCCCGCCCGACCGGATCGTCGACGATCCCGCGCGACTCCGTACGACCGTGGTCGGCATCCTCGAGCCCCCGGCGCGCGCCCGGCGCACCGGCACGTGAGCCGCGAGGCGGAACCGTGAGCGCGTGCGCGCGGATTGACGCGGGAGACGGAACGGGAGCGCGCGCGTCCGCGGGCCCCTCATCGACTCTGGAGACTGAACCGACATGAAGATTGGAATGGTGGGCCTCGGCCGCATGGGCGCGAACATGACGACGCGGCTGCTGCGCGGCGGACACGAGGTCGTCGTCCAGGACCGCACCCCCGACGTGGTCGCGGCAGCGGCGCGGGGCGGGGCGACGGGCACGGCCTCGCTCGAAGAGCTCGTCGCCCGGCTCGACGCGCCGCGCGCCGTCTGGATCATGCTCCCCGCGGGCGAGGTGACCGAGGGCACGGTAGGGAAGCTCGCCGCGCTCCTCGCGCCCGGCGATACGATCGTGGACGGCGGGAACAGCAACTACAAGGACACCATGCGGCGCGCCGCGGCGCTGCGCGAGCGCGGCGTCTCGCTGGTGGACAGCGGCACGAGCGGCGGCGTGTGGGGGCTCGCCGAGGGCTACAGCCTCATGGTCGGCGGCGACGCCGACGCGGTGAGCCGCCTGCGGCCGATCTTCGAGACGCTCGCGCCCGCGCCCGACCGCGGCTGGGGACACGTGGGCCCGAGCGGGGCGGGGCACTTCGTGAAGATGGTGCACAACGGGATCGAGTACGGGCTCATGCAGGCCTACGCCGAGGGATTCTCGATCCTGAAGCACAAGGAGGAGATGCAGCTCGACCTCGCGAACGTCGCCGAGATCTGGCGGCACGGGAGCGTCGTCCGCTCCTGGCTCCTCGACCTCACCGCCCGCGCGCTGAGCCAGGACGCCGCGCTGAGCGACGTCGCCCCCTACGTCTCCGACTCGGGGGAGGGGCGGTGGACGGTGGCCGAGGCGGTGGACCTGGACGTGCCGGCGCCGGTGATCACGCTCTCCCTCATCCAGCGTCTCCGCTCGCGCGACAGCGAGTCGTACGCCGACCGCCTGCTCGCCGCGATGCGCAACCAGTTCGGCGGCCACGCCATCAAGCACGCCGGGAGCGACGGCACCGCCGCGCCGAAGCCCGGCGCCGCCCGCGCCGCCGGCGCCGGCAAGGAGGGCTGAGCGGTGGCGGAGTCAGGAAACGGGCGCGCCAGCGACGACCGCGCGCAGGGCGGCGGCGACGGCCGAGACGGCCGCGACGGTGGCGGCCAGCGCACGCAGAGCCTCCCCCACGGCGCGATGGGCTCCTCGGCGGCCACCGAGCCGGCGGTCTTCGTGATCTTCGGCGCCACCGGCGACCTCGCCAAGCGAAAGATCCTGCCGGCGCTCTTCCACCTCTGGCGACACGACTGCACGCCGAAGGGCGTCGTCGTGCTCGGCGTCAGCCGCGACGCGCACTTGCGGGACGAGGACTTCCGCGCCCTCGCCCGCGAGGCGGTCACCGGCGCCGAGCGCGCGACCCCCGCCGAGGTGGACGACTGGGTGAATCAGTACCTGTTCTTCCAGCCGAGCGCGCGCGGCACCGAGGAGGACTTCACCGAGCTCCGGTCACGCATCGAGCGGCTCGAGCGCGACTTCGACTATCCGCAGAACCGCGTCTTCTACCTGGCGCTGCCGCCGGGCGCCTTCGTCAACACCGTCGAGGCCTTCGGCAAGCTGGGGCTCAACCGGAGCGCCGGATGGACGCGCCTCGTCATCGAGAAGCCCTTCGGGCACGACCTCGAGTCCGCGCGCGAGCTGAACCGCGTCGTCCACCGCTGGTTCGACGAGTCGCAGATCTACCGGATCGACCACTACCTGGGCAAGGAGACGGTCCAGAACCTCCTCGTCTTCCGCTTCGCGAACGCGATGTTCGAGACGCTCTGGAACCGCGATCACATCGAGAGCGTGATGATCACCGTGGCGGAGGAGCTGGGCGTCGAGCAGCGCGCCGGGTACTACGAGACGGCGGGCGCGCTGCGCGACATGGTGCAGAGCCATCTCACGCAGCTCCTCTCGCTGGTCGCCATGGAGGTCCCGTCGGCGCTCGACGCGAACTCGATCCGCTCCGAGAAGGTCAAGGCGGTGCGCGCCGTCGCCACCATCGACCCCGACGAGGTCGTCTTCGGTCAGTACGTCGCCGGCACCGTGGCGGGGGAGGACGCCGCCGGCTACCGCGAGGAGCCCGGCGTCGCGCCCGACTCGCGCACCGAGACCTTCGTCGCGCTCCGCCTCGAGCTCGACAACTGGCGCTGGCAGGGGGTGCCCTTCTACCTGCGCACCGGAAAGCGGATGCTGCGGCGCCTCACCGAGATCGAGATCAAGTTCCGCCGCGCCCCGGTGTGGATGTTCCGCACCGTCGGCGCCGAGGACCTGCGCCGCAACACGCTCCTGCTCACCCTCCAGCCGAACGAAGGGTTCAGCCTCTTCTTCGACGTGAAGGCGCCCGGCGAGCCGTTCCGCATGCGGCGGCTCCCGCTCCACTTCAACTACGCGCAGGAGTTCAAGGCGATCCCCGAAGCCTACCAGACGCTGATCCTCGACGTCCTCATGGGCGACCAGACGCTCTTCGTCCACGCCGACGAGGTCGAGGCCTCGTGGGCGCTGTACGAGTCGCTGCTCCACGACCCCACCCGCCCGCCGGTGGCCCCCTACCCGGCGGGCACGTGGGGCCCGCTGGAGGCGGCGAAGTTCTCGTCGCGTTAGGCGCCCGATGACGGACGCGGCTCCGCGGGCACGCGAGGTGGTGGTCCTCGCCGATCCGGGCGCGCTGAGCCGCGCCGCGGCGGAGCGGGTGGCGGGCGACGCCGACGACGCCATCCGGCGCTCGGGCCGGTTCACCATCGCCCTCGCCGGCGGCACCACGCCGCGTGCGCTGTACGAGCTGCTCGCCGGCGAGTACCGCCCCCTCGTGGACTGGACGCACACCGAGGTCTTCTTCGGCGACGAGCGCGGCGTCCCCCCGGACGACGCGGCCAGCAACTACGCCATGGCGCGCGACGCGCTCCTCGCCCGCGTACCGGTGGGACGCGTCCACCGCATCGCCGGTGAGCGCCCCCCCGCCGACGCGGCGCGCGCGTACGACGCCGAGCTGCGCGCCGCCTTCCCGGACGACGGGGCGCCGACGTTCGACGTCGCGCTGCTCGGCCTCGGCGCCGACGGACACACCGCGTCGCTCTTTCCCGGCGGCGCGGCGCTCGACGAGCGCACCGCGTGGGCGGTCGCCGTTCCGCCCCCCGAGTCGGCGGCGCCACACGTGGAGCGGGTGTCGCTCACGCTCCCGGCCCTCAACCGCGCGCGCGCGGTCTACTTGCTCGCGTCAGGCGCGGAGAAGCGCCCCGTCGTCCGGCGCGTCCTCGCCGGCGCGGACCCCGACCTCCCCGCGGCCCGGGTCCGCGGCGTCGAGCGCACCGTGTGGCTGCTCGACCGCGACGCGGCGGGCTGAAGCGCCGGCGTCGAGTCGCGCGGCCGCGGCGGCGCATGCGGCTGGACGCCGGGCGCAACCACGGCGCGCTCGGCGCTCTCGCGCCGGATCAGCGCCACGGCGCCGGCGACGCTCACGACGAGGCTCAACAGGAAGGCGGCCGCGAGCCGCCGGCCGCGCCAGCTCCGGCGCCGGCGGCCCGTGAGCGCGGATGCCGGCGCATCCTTCCGCGGTGGCACGTACAGAGGGAAGGAGAGCGCCGGTGGCGCGCTCGGGGAGCGATCTCCGGGAGCGGCGGCCGACGTGGGCGCGGCGGCCGGTGTCGCCGACGCATGTCCGGGCGCCGCACGTCCGGGCCCGACGGCGGAGGGCGGCGCCGGGGCCGGCGGGGCCGGCGGCTTCCGCGACCCGTCCGCGAGGGCACGACGGGCCGCTGCGCCCAGCAACGTCACCGGCTCCGCGGGGTCGTACTCGGGCCACGTGACGCAGGAGGTCCGGTGCAGCGCGCCCACCGCGGCCGGCGCCCCGCTCTCCGCGAGGACCTCGTAGAAGGGCGACACCACGCACCGGCGCCCGTCGGCGGCGAGGACGTAGAAGGCGCCGGACGGCCCCTGCGCCCCGGGCGCGAAGAGGAGCGTCGCCTGCCACGGCTCGGTCAGGACGTGGCGGTGCACCCGCTCGTCGTCGCGCTCGAGCTCCGTGGCGAGATGGCCGCGCACGTGGAACCACCCGAGCACCCGCCGCCCGCGCGCGGCGCCCGCGACGGCCGCCGCCTCGCGGAGCGCGCGGATGCTCGGCGGGGCCCGCAGCAGCTCGTCCGCCGGGCGCGGCCACGGGTCGGCGACCTCGATGACCCCGTAGAGCACCGCGTTCACGGGGCAGAAGTACAGCTCGCCGAGCAGGAAGCCGATCCCCGGATGGTTGGGCTCCAGGATGTCGCGCTCGAGCCGCGCAAGTGCCGTCTGCGTGATGCAGACGCGCGCCGGGCGCCCCGCGCGCCCCGCTGGCGTGCCCGTCGGGCCGCCGCGCGCGTCGCCGGCTCGCGGGCGCCAGAAGATCGTCCGCGAGACGGGGAAGGGAACGCGTGCCGGCTCGCTCATCGTCACATCCAGTCTCCTCCGCCGCGTTACACGGCGGCCTGCAACGGCTCTTCCCGCCGTCCTTCAGGATTAAGAATCGCGTCGCGCGCACGCGCAAGAGGCGGCGCCGTGGGCCCACGCATGACGTCGCTACCCACGCGGTGTCGCGGCGCGCGCGCTCACACGATTGACGGCTCGCCGCGCCACCGGCGCACGCCGCGCAGGCGTGAGAGCAGGCATGAGATCGTCTTGCGCCGCCATTTCGGGCGTCGTATGCTACGCGCGTTCCGGCCGCGCCAGGGACGCTCGCTCCGCGACGGCTCGCGCGGCACCGCAGAGTGAGGACGTGCGCTCCGCCGCCGCGGCGAGTCACTTCTGCGCGAACGAGCCCCGGACCAGGTCGGACGCGCGACCGTCCCGGTGAGTACCAACGCTCGCGGGCGGCGGGAGGCACATGCGACGGCTCCCTCGTGACACCGACCGCGTCACCGATCGCGCGGCGCGCTTCGACGTGCTGGGCGTGCCGGTGAGCCCGATCAACATGTCGCAGGCGCTCGCCGCGATCTTCGGCTGGGTGGCGCGCCGCGAGCAGCACTACGTTTGCGTGACGGACGTGTGCGGCGTCATGGCGGGCCGGCATGACGACGGTCTGCGCCGCATCCACGCCGAGGCGGGCCTGGTGACCCCGGACGGGATCCCCCTCGTCCTGCTCGGCCGCGGCCGCGGCTACGCGAACGTCCGGTGCATCCACGGACCGGACCTCCTCCTCGCCTGCTGCGCGGCGTCCGTCGCGCGCGGCTACCGCCACTTCTTCTATGGCGGCGCGGGGGACGTGGCCGAGTCCCTCGCCGCGCAGCTGCGCGCCCGCTTCCCGGGGCTCCTCGTCGTCGGCACCCACTCGCCCCCCTTCCGGCCGCTCGCCGACGACGAGGACGCGCACATCGTCCGCCGCATCAACGAGACCGGCGCCGACTTCGTCTGGGTCGGGTTGAGCACGCCGAAGCAGGAGCGGTGGATGCGGGATCACGTGGGCCGGCTCACCGCGCCGGTGCTCGTCGGCGTCGGCGCCGCATTCGATTATCTCTCCGGCCGCCGCCCCCGCGCGCCGCGCTGGATGCGGCGGAGCGGGCTGGAGTGGTGCTTCGGCCTCGCCACGGAGCCGAAGCGCCTCTGGCGGCGCTACCTCGTGGACGACCCGCGGTTCGCCTGGGAAGTCGTGCGCGGGGCCCTCGGTCGCTCGAGGGGCGAGCGCGCAGCCGCCCGCCACCTCGCGCACCTGGACCACGACGACGCGGGCGCCGCGGCGGAGCGACCGTGACCGCCCGCCCGCGGGCGGCGTCGCCCTGAGATTCGGCGCGCCGACCGAGGTGGACGGCTGTCGCGGCTGCGTGTGGGCGCGCTCCCTCGTCCGCCTGCTGCTCGCGGGCGCGCTGCCGGCGGGCGCGGTGGACGCATGCGGCGGCGATGCGCCGCGGCGCCCGGCGCCGCCGCGCCCGGCGCC
>JBJMNL010000296.1:0-24076 GCA_045804285.1 Gemmatimonadaceae bacterium | reverse complement strand
TCATCCATTTCATGATCCCAGCGGGGTGGCTGCGCGATGCCTTTCTCGAATCGCACCGCGACCTGCTCGACGCGGACTGGTGGTGCGCAATGCAGGAGCGGGCGCGCGCCGGCGAGGTGCCGGACACCTTCCCCTACGCGCCGTCGCGGCGCCTGAGCTCCGGCGAGGCGGGCCCCGCGCCGTGAGGCGGCGCGCGGACGTAGCGAGGCCATCGACAGCCGTGGCCCGGGGCCGTATGATGGAATCCCGCCATCGAGGTTGACGGCCGCCGATGACCGACGTCGCGAGCACCGGTCGATTACCGCGCCTACCGCCGACTCCGCTTCTGCCCGAGGAGGAGGAGCCCGGCGTTCTACCGCGGCCCGCGCGGCCCGGGGCGCTCGCCGAGCTGCGCGCGACCGCGAGCGACCTGTGGCGCGTGCGCGGCCTGCTCTACGAGCTGAGCCTGCGCGACCTGCGCGTCCGCTACAAGCAGGCGCTGTTCGGGCTCGCCTGGGCGCTGCTGACCCCCGCGCTCGTCCTCTTCGCCGGGCTCATCGTTCGCGTGGCCGTCGCCCGCTCGGCGGGGCGCGGGGGCGATGCGGCGGAGACGGCGGCGATCGCGGTGAAGGCGCTGCCCTGGTCGTTCTTCGCCAGCGCCGTCGCGGGCGCGGCCGGGAGCCTGTCGTCGAACGCGTCGCTGCTCACCAAGGTCTATTTCCCGCGCGAGGTGCTCCCCATCGCGGCGGTCGCGGCGCACCTCGTGGATCTGGCCGCGGGCGCGCTCGCGGCGACGGTGCTGCTGGCGGCGCTCGGCGTCGGCGCGTCGCCGGCGCTGCTCTGGGTGCCCCCGCTGGTCCTGCTCCTCGTGCTGCTCACCGTCGCCGCGTCGCTCGTGCTGAGCTGCGCGAACGTCTTCTTCCGCGACGTGAAGTACGTCGTGCAGGTGCTGCTGACGTTCGGGATCTTCTTCACCCCCGTGCTCTTCGAGCCGGCGATGCTCGGCCCGCGCCTGGCGCGCCTCGTCATGCTCAACCCCATGTCCCCGATCTTCGAAGGGCTCCGGCTCGCGGTGGTGAACGGGCACGACCTGCTCGCGCCGCTCGTCTCTCCGGCGGGCGTGGTGGCGTGGCGTCCCACCTACCTCGCGTACGCCGCGGCCTGGAGCGTGGGTGGGCTCCTCCTCGCCTTGCTGCTCTTCGCGCGCCTCGAGCGCCTGTTCGCGGACTATGTCTGAGCGACGCGGCGCGGACGCACCACCGCGAGCCCGGGAAGGCGCGTGAGCGAGGGACACGTCCGCGTGGAGCGCGTGTGGAAGAGATTCCGCACCGGCGAGAGGCACGACAGCATTCGAGACCTCATGCCGGCGCTCTTCCGCCGCGCGCTCGGCCGGCGCCCCGCGCCAGCGCACCCGGGGCGCGACTTCTGGGCGCTCCGCGACGTGAGCTTCGAGGTCCGCCCGGGCGAGGCGTTGGGCATCATCGGCCAGAACGGCGCCGGCAAGTCTACCGTGCTCAAGGTCGTCACGCGGATCCTCGACCCCACGCACGGGCACGCCGAGGTGCGCGGGCGCGTGGGCGCGCTCATCGAGCTCACCGCCGGCTTCCACCAGGACCTCACCGGCCGCGAGAACGTCTTCCTCCAGGGATCGTTCATGGGGATGCGGCGCGCGGAGATCGCGCGCAAGTTCGACGAGATCGTCGACTTCGCGGGTATCGGCGAGTTCATCGACACCCCGGTCAAGCGCTACTCGAGCGGGATGAACGCGCGGCTCGGCTTCTCGATCGCCGCGCACCTCGACCCCGACGTGCTGATCGTCGACGAGGTGCTCGCCGTCGGCGACGCTGCCTTCCAGCGCAAGGCCTTCGCGCGCGTCACGGAGCTCGTGCGCCGCGACATCCCGGTGATCGTCGTGTCGCACCAGCTCGAGCAGGTGGCGGCCCTGTGCACCGCGGCCATCGTGCTGGAGCGCGGACGCGTGGTCCAGCGCGGCTCGCCCGGCGAGTGTGTGGCCGGCTATCTCCAGCGCGCCCTCGGCGCCGGCGGGCGGCCGGGCGAGGGCGCCGTCGAGATCCTGTCGATGGACGCGTGGGGCGGCACGACCGTCGGCAGCGGCGAGTGGCTCACGCTGAGCCTCCAGTGCGCGGTCCGCGACCCGGAGCGCACGGAAGGCGAGACGGTCGGCGTTCGCCTGCGCGCGGCCGACGGGCTGGTGCTGTTCGAGACCGACGCCGCGCGCGCCGGCGCGGCGCTGCCGCGCGACTCGTGGTACCGGTTCGACGTGTCGCTCCAGCTCAACGTCCTGCCGGGCGGGTACCTCGTCGAGTCGTTCGTGTGGAACGAGCCGGAGGCCCGGCAGATGGAGGCCGGGCCGGCGCTCGGCGTCAACGTCGTCCCCGGCCGGCCGTTCACCGGCTGGGTGCAGATGAACGCGAGGGCGTGGGTCACGCACGCGCCGGAGCACGGTGACGCGGCCGGATGGGCCGCGCCGGGCGACGCCCTCGCGTCCCACTCCGACCGGCCATCCGCCCGACAGTGCTGACGGTCGCGATCTGCACCTGGCGGCGCGCGGCGCTCCTCCGCCGCACGCTCGCGAACCACGCCGCAGCGCGCCTCCCGGCGGGCCTCGCGTGGGAGCTCATCGTCGTGGACAACGACGCCTCCACCGACGAGGTCCAACGCGTCGTCGACGAGTTCGCGGGACGGCTCCCCGTACGATGCGTGCTCGAGCCGACGCTCGGGCTGTCGCGTGCCCGCAACGCCGCGGTGCGCGCCGCGCTCGGCACGTACGTGCTCTGGACGGACGACGACGTGCTGGTCCCCCCGACCTGGATCGCGGCCTACGCCCGCGCCATCGCCCGCTGGCCCGACGCCGCGGTGCTCGGCGGGCCGATCCGCCCGCACTTCGACGCCCGGCCGCCGGAGTGGCTGCGCCAGGCGCTCCCCGTGGTCGCCCACGCCTTCTCGCTCCTCGAGCTGGGGCGCGAACCGGTGCCGTTCGGCGGCACCGTGCTCCCGTTCGGGGCGAACTACGCGGTGCGCGCCGCCGAGCAGCGATGCCACCTCTACTCGCCGGCACTCGGGCGGATCGGCGACTTCGTCGCCATGCACGAGGAGACGGAAGTGGTGCGCGCCATCCTCCGCGAGGGGGGCGTCGGGTGGTACGTGCCGTGGGCGCCGGTCCGGCACATCATCCCCGAGTCGCGGCAGTCTGTCCACTACCTGCGCCACTACTTCTACGGCAACGGCGCCTCGACGAGCCGCCTCCGCAGCTTCCCGACGCTCTTCGGCCGCCCGCTCTGGATGTGGAGGAGGGCCGTGCAGCACGAGGTGCTCTATCACATCACGCGTCCCTTCGCGCGGCCGGAGCGCTGGGCCCTGCACATGCGGCTGGCGAGCTCCGGGTGGGGACTCCTGCACGCGGGGCGCGGCACCGCTCGCACCCGTGCCGCGTTGTGAGCGCCGTGACGACAGCTCCATCGACCGCGCCGACGGCGGCAGCGGCACCGACGGCATCGACCACCGTCTACACCGCCGGCGTCGGCGGCCTCGGCGCGGACTCGTAGAGCAGCACCGCCCGCCGGAGCACGTACGCCGACACCCCGGATCGGTCGTGCACGGGGCCGCACGGCGGCTCGCAGTCGCGCAGCAGCACCCGCAGCGTCAGGAGCACGTCGCCGAGCGCGAGGGAACGGGACCGCGCGTGGCGCACGAACGCGGACAGTGCGGCGCGCAGGCGGGGGCGGAGCGGCTCGGGGGCCGTCAGGGCGCGACAGAGCTCGCGGAAGGCCGGAGCGACCGGCGGCTCACGCAAGCAGGCGACGAGGTCGTTGTCACAGGGCATCGCGGCGTGTGCTCGGTTACGTGTCGGGAACGATGGGCGCCGCCGCCGGCATTCGAGATTGCCCGTGCGGAGCAGCGGTCGATAGACGCGTAGACGGAGCGCGGCCTCGATGTGTGACAGCGCTCCGCCGGTCGCGGGCCGCGGCCCGTCGGTCCGGCCGCCCACGGCGCGTCCGAGCTCTTCGGCAGCGCTCGCGGCGAAGATTCTGCGCGGGATGGCCACCCCTTGCCGACGGTCGCAGGCAAAACTATTCTGCAGTGAATCAACTAATCAGTTAAATCGTATGGTTAATTCAGTTGGCCGCGCATCGGGGGCGGAACAGGATGGCGACACCCGGCGCCGCATCATGGAGGCGGCGCACACGGTCTTCCTCCGCCGTGGGACGGCGGGCGCCCGCATGCAGGAGATCGCCGCCGAGGCCGGCGTCAACCAGGCGATGCTGCACTACTACTTCCGCTCCAAGCAGCAGCTCGCAGCGGCCGTCTTCCACAGCGTCGCCATGCGCCTCCTCCCTCCGGTCATCGCGGTGCTGGCGTCCGATGCCGACATCGAGGAGAAGGTGCACCGCGTCGTGGAGATCGAGCTCGAGCAGCTCTCGCAGAGCCCCTATGTCCCGGCGTACCTGATCAGCGAGATGAGCCACCACCAGGAGCGCACCGCCGACTTCATCAAGACGATGACCGGGCTCGAGATCGCGGGCGCGGTGCTGTCCGCCCGGGACACGCTGGCGCGGCAGATCGAGGAGCGGGTCCGCGCCGGTACGATGCGGCCGATCTCGGTCGAGCAGTTCGTGGTCAACCTGATCTCGCTCTGCGTATTCCCGTTCGCGGCGCGTCCGCTGCTGAGCGCGGCGCTCCGCCTCGACGCGCCGCAGTTCCGGCGGTTCATCGAGGAGCGGCGCACCGAGCTGCCGACCTTCTTCCTCAACGCCCTGCGGCCATGAGCGCGCGACGACTGGTGCTCGCGGCCGCCGGCTCGCTCGTCGTCGCGCCGTTCACGCTCGCCGCGCAGGCGCCGCCGGTCGACTCGCTGCGCCTGGGCACGCTCCACGCGGAGGCGGCGGCGGCCGACCCGCGGCGGCGCGAGCTGGGGCTGCTGGACGCCCAGACGGCGCTCCGCCTGCGGAGCATCGCCGCCGAGCGCCTCCCGGCCCTGAGCGGCGACGGGAGTGCCCAGTACCAGTCCGACGTGGTGCGCATCCCCTTCCAGCTGCCGGGGGGCCAGCGCGCGCCCTCGCCCCGGAACGAGAGCTACGACGCCCGCGTGAGCGCCCAGCAGTCGCTCTTCGACCCCACGATCGGCCCGCGCCGAGCCGTCGAGCGCGCCAGAGGGGCCGAGTCCCAGGCGCGGACCGAGGCCACGCTGTACACGACGCGGCGGGAGGTGAACGAATCGTTCTTCGCGGCCGCCGCCCTGCAGGCGCGCCTCGCCGAGCTCGAAACGAGCATCGCGGGCCTCGAGGCGCGGCGCCGGGAGGTGGAGGTCCGCGTGCGCGAGGGCGTCGCGCTTCCGGGCGAGGCGGCGGCGATCGAGGCCACGCTCCTGCAGCGCCGGCAGGACGGGTCGCAGCTCGAGGCCGACCGGCGCGCGGCGCTCGCCAGGCTGGCGTCGCTCACCGGGCGGGCGGTGGGGGACGACGCCGTGCTGGCGATACCCGACCTCGGCGCCGCCGCGGCCCGGGCGAGGGCGGAGCTCGTGACGCTCCACGCGCGACCGGAGTACGAGCAGTTCGCCCGCGCCCGCGAGCTGCTCGCCCGACAGGCGGACGCGGCGGCCGCCGGCGAGCGGCCCCGCGTCTCGGCGTTCGGCAGCGCCGGGTACGGCCGGCCGGGGCTCAACCTGCTTTCCGAGCGGTTCGACGGCTTCTGGCTCGCCGGGGTTCGGGTGCAGTGGCGGCCGTGGAGCTGGGGCACCACCGGCCGTGAGCGCGAGGTGCTCGCGCTGCAGCAACGCATCCTCGACGCCGACGAGGCGGCGTTCGCCGAGAGCCTGCGGCGGGCCGTGCAGTCTGACCTCGCCGACCTCGACCGGCTCGGCCCCACGCTCGCCGCCGACGAGCGCATCATCACGCTGCGGGAGCAGATCGAGCGCGAGACGCGCGCCCGCTTTCAGGAGGGAGTCGTGACCGCCGCCGAGTACCTCGACCGGAACACCGATCTGCTGCAGGCGCGGCTGGCGCTGGCCGCGCACCGCATCGAGCTCGCGCAGGCTCAGGCGCGGCTCCTGACCACTCTCGGAGTCGAGGTCCGGTGATGCGCCCCCGTCTCGTCGATCCTGTCGATGGTGGCCGCCGCGGTGGCGGCGCCGGCCGGATGGGCCGGACCGCGCGGCTCGCGGCGGCGCTCGCCCTCGCCGGTGCCGCGGGCGCGGCGTGCTCGCGCGGCGCCGATCCCGACGCGTACGGCAACGTGGAGGCGACGGAGGTGGTCGTCGGCGCCGAGGCGAGCGGGCAGCTGCTCTGGTTCGCCCCCACCGAGGGGATGCGCCTCCCCGCCGACACGCTCGTCGGCGTGATCGACACCACGGAGCTCGCGCTGCAGCGCGAGCAGCTCGCCGCCCAGCGCGCCGGCGGCGCCTCCCGCGTGACCGAGGTCGCCCGGCAGATCGACGTGCTCGAGGTACAGCGGGACGTCGCGCGACGGACGTACGAGCGCACGCGCCGGCTGTTCGCGCAGCAGGCGGCCACCGCGTACCAGCTCGACCAGGCGGAGCGAGAGTACCGCGTCCTCGACGAGCAGATCGGGGCCGCGCGCGCCCAGCGGCGGACGGCGGGGCAGGACGTCGCCGCCACCGAGGCCCGCGCGGCGCAGGTCCGGCAGCAGATCGAGAACGGCCACGTCCGGAACCCCGCGCCCGGCACCGTGCTCGCCACGTACGCGCGGGCGGGGGAGTTCGTGCAGACGGGGCAGCCGCTCTACCGGATCGCCAACCTCGACACCGTCGACGTCCGCGCGTACGTGACCGAGCCGCAGCTCGCGGAGCTGCGCATCGGGCAGCGGGCCGAGGTCGCCGCCGACGCCGCCGGAGGGGAGCGTCGCGCGCTCCCGGGCACCGTCACCTGGGTATCCTCGCAGGCGGAGTTCACGCCCACGCCGATCCAGACGCGCGAGGAGCGCGCCGACCTCGTGTACGCGATCAAGGTGCGCGTGTCGAACGCGGGGGGCGTCCTCAAGATCGGGATGCCGGTGGACGTGCGGCTCGCCCGCGGCGGCGTCGCGGCGCGATGATCCGCGGCGCGATGATCCGCGGCGCGGTGATCCGATGAGCGTCGCCGGCCGTGAGGGGGGCGCCGAGCCGGGCGGGGGCCGCCCGTCCCTGGCCTCGGCCGGCGCCGGGGGCGCGCGGGCCGCCGTCGCGGTCGACGGGCTCGTCAAGCGCTTCGGCGACGTCGTGGCGCTCGACGGGATCTCGCTACAGGTGGAGCCCGGGGAGCTCTTCGGCTGCATCGGCCCGGACGGCGCCGGCAAGACGACGCTGTTCCGGATCCTGGCGACGCTCGTGCTCCCGGACGCGGGAAGCGCCCGGGTCCTGGGGCACGACGTCGTGAGCGGGATCTGGGTGCTCCGGCGGCAGATCGGGTACATGCCCGGCCGCTTCTCCCTCTACCCCGACCTGAGCGTCGAGGAGAACGTCCGCTTCTTCGCGTCCGTCTTCGGCGCCACCCTCGAGCGCGAGTACGAGCGGATCGCGCCGATCTACCGGCAGCTCGAGCCCTTCCGCACGCGGCGGGCGGGGGCGCTCTCGGGGGGGATGAAGCAGAAGCTGGCGCTCTGCTGCGCGCTCGTGCACCGGCCCGACATCCTCCTCCTCGACGAGCCGACGACGGGGGTGGACGCCGTGTCCCGGCGCGAGTTCTGGGACCTCCTGGACCGGCTGAAGTCGTCGGGGCTCACCGTCGTCGTCTCCACGCCGTACATGGACGAGGCGAACCGCTGCGACCGCGTCGCGCTGATGCAGCACGGGCGCGTGCTCGCCGTCGATACGCCGGCCGCGATCATCGCGTCCTTCGACCGACCCCTCTACGCGGTGCGCGCGCCCGAGCGCTACCGCGCGCTGCGGGCGCTGCGCGCCTACCCGCACACGTACGCCGTGCACCCGTTCGGCGAGACGCTGCACTACACCGACGCGCGCGCCGGCGTGTCCGCCGAGCAGGTGGAGCGCGATCTGCTCTCCGCGCTCGCCGCGCACGGCGTGTCCGACGCCGACGTCTCGCCGACGCCGCCGACGGTGGAGGACGTCTTCATCGCGCGCATGGGCCGGCCCGACGCCGCGGACGGCGGGGCGGCCGGCGCGGCGCCGCCGGGTGCCACGTGAGCGGCGCGCCGGCGATCGAGGCCCGCGCGCTGACGCGCACCTTCGGCGCGTTCACCGCCGTCGACCGCGTCACGTTCGACGTGCGCCCGGGGGAGGTGTTCGGCTTCCTCGGCGCGAACGGCGCCGGGAAGACGACGGCGATCCGGATGCTCACCGGGCTGCTCGCGCCGAGCAGCGGCGCGGCCACGGTCGCCGGGCACGACGTGTACCGCGAGAGCGAGGCGGTCAAGCGCAGCATCGGCTACATGAGCCAGAAGTTCTCGCTCTACGACGACCTGACGGTCCGCGAGAACATCCGCCTCTACGGCGGCGTCTACGACCTCTCCGACCGGGAGATCCGCGCGCGCACGGACCGCATGCTCGCGCGGCTGGGGTTCGAGCACGCCGCGAACGAGCTGGTGCGGGCGATCCCGCTCGGCTGGAAGCAGAAGCTCGCGTTCTCGGTCGCGCTCCTGCACGAGCCGCGGGTGGTGTTCCTCGACGAGCCGACCGGCGGGGTGGACCCCGTCACGCGGCGGCAGTTCTGGGAGCTGATCTACGAGGCCGCCAGCGCCGGGACGACGATCCTCGTGACGACCCACTACATGGACGAGGCCGAGTACTGCGACCGCGTGTCGATCATGGTGGCGGGGAAGATCGCCGCGATGGGGACGCCGGCGGAGCTCAAGCGCGAGTACGGGGTCGGCTCGATCGACGAGCTGTTCGTGCGGCTCGCCCGCGCGGACGCGGCCGGCGACGGCGCCGGCGGCCGGGTGGCGTAGATGGCCGCGCTCTGGGGGCTGCTCCGCAAGGAGGGCTACCACATCCTGCGCGATCGGCGGACGCTCGTCGTCATCGTGCTCCTCCCGGTGCTCCAGGTGGTCCTCTTCGGCTACGCGATCCGCACCGACGTGGAGGACGTCCGCCTCGCGATCGTCGATCCGGCGCCCGACGACGCGACGCTCGCACTTCGGGGACGGTTCGCGGCCGCCGGGGTCTTCCGGACGGTGGCGGTGCTCGACCGGCCGGCGGGGCTGGAGCGCCTCTTCCGCTCCGGCGCCGTCCAGGAAGCCGTGCAGTTCGAGCCGGGCTTCGGCGAGCGGCTCGCGCGGGGACTGCCGGCGCGCGTGCTCGTCGTCACCGACGCGACCGAGCCGAACACGGGGAGCGCCATGCAGAGCTACGCGACGGCGGTGATCCGGCGCTTCGTGCAGGAGTACGCGGAGGAGTACGCGCCGGCGGCCGGCCGACCGCCGGGTGCGCGGCGGGCGCCGCCGGTCCGGATCGACGCCCAGGTGCGCATGCGGTTCAACCCGACGCGCGAGAGCTCGAACCTCTTCGTGCCGGGGCTGCTCGCGATGGTGCTGACGATCACCTCCGCCCTGATGACGGCGCTCTCGCTCACGCGCGAGAAGGAGAGCGGGACGATGGAGGCGCTCCTCGTCTCGCCGTTGCGCCCCCGGCAGATCATAATCGGCAAGGTCGCCCCGTACCTCGCCATCGGCTTCGTGAGCGTGCTCGCCGTGCTGCTCGAGGCGCGCCTCGTCTTCGGCGTGCCCCTCCGGGGCAGCCTCGTGCTGCTGCTCGCCGAGGGGCTGCTGTTCATCCTCGTCTCACTCGCCCTCGGCATCCTCATCTCCGCCCGGACCTCGTCGCAGCGCGTCGCGATGATGGCCGCGCTCGTCGGCACGATGCTGCCGACGATGATGCTGTCGGGCTTCATCTTCCCGCTGGAGAGCATGCCGTGGCCGCTGCGGTGGATCTCGGCGGTCGTCCCCGCCCGCTGGTTCGTGCTCATCGCGCGCGGGATCATGCTCAAGGGCGTCGGGCTCGCCTACCTCTGGCGCGAGACCGCGATCCTGGTCGCGATGGCGGTCGTCCTCCTCGCCATGAGCGCGCGGTCGTTCCGCGTGCGGCTCGACTGAGGCGCGCCCCGCCATGCGCCCATCGCTCCCCGCCCGCCTGCGCGCCAGCCTGCGCCGCATCCGCTTCCTCGCGCACGCCGAGGTGCTGCATGTGGTGCGCGACCACACCACGCTCGCGCAGATCGTGATGCTGCCGATCCTCCAGCTGCTGGTGCTGGCGAACGCGGCCACGTTCCAGATCCGCGACACGCCGGCCTACGTCGTGGACTTCGACCGCACGAGCACCTCGCGCGGGCTGGTGACGCGCTTCGCGGCGTCCGGGCACTTTCGCATCGTCGGGGCCTCGGCGTCGTTGGACGCCGCCAACGACCTCCTGCTCGCCGGCCGGACCACGCTGGTGCTGACGATCCCCCACGACTTCGAGGCCGAGCTCGTGCGCACCGGCCGCGCGCCCGTCGAGCTGTCGGTCAACGCCGAGAAGGGCTCGGCGGCCGGAATCGTCCAGTCCTACGCGGCGCAGATCCTCGACGTCTACGCCGCGGAGCTCTCCGCCGGGTCCCGTCGAGCCGCCCCCGCCGTCGGGGCCGGCGCGGGGGGCGCCCCGCCCGCGCGAGGGGTCGCGCGCGTGGACGTCCGCACCCGCGGCTGGTACAACCCCGAGCTCGACTACAGGCACTACATGGTGCCCGGCATCCTGGTCGCGCTCGTGACGATGATCGCGACGCTCATCACCGCGCAGAACGTCGTCCGCGAGAAGGAGATGGGCACGCTCGAGCAGCTGAACGTCACCCCGATCACGCGCGGGGAGTTCATCGCCGCGAAGCTGCTCCCCTACTGGGTGCTCGCGCTGCTCGACCTCGGGCTCGGCCTCGTCGTCGGACGCGCGGTGTTCGGCGTGCCGATGCGCGGCAGCCTGCTGCTCCTCTTCGGCGCGGCGGCGGTGTACCTCGTCGTCGCGCTGGCGATCGGGCTCTGGATCTCGACGCTCGTGGAGACGCAGCAGCAGGCGATGTTCGTGAGCTTCTTCCTGCTGATGGTCTACCTCCTCATGAGCGGACTGCTCACGCCCATCGACAGCATGCCGCCGTGGGTGCGGATGCTCGCCCAGCTCAACCCGGTCCGCCACTTCGTGACGGTGTCCCGCGCCATCCTCGTGAAGGGGGCCGGCCCCGCCGAGGTGGCCAGGCCCGTGGGCATCCTCGCGCTGTTCGCGGTGGTGGTCCTGACGCTCGCCGTCCGGCAGTACTCGAAGCGGACGGCATGAGGTAAGGGAACTCGCGGGGCCGGAGCGACGTACGCTCCTGAGCGGCCGCGCGTCGGTTCCCCGCCCGGCGCCCGCGAGCCGCGCGACCCGGGCACGAGGCGGTCGCGGGGACACTCGGGAGAAGCCGCTCGTGCGACGCCGTGGCGAGCGCTCGACCTCCCGGCCGGAGGATGCGCGATGCCGATCGAGATCAGCGTCGGGATGCCGGTCCTGACGATCAACCAGGGCAGCACGTTCATGGTCACCGACCTGAGCGGCGAGATCGCTGCCGAGAGCGAGCAGGGCGTCTTCGTGAGCGACACCCGCTTCGTCAGCTACTACGCGATCTCCGCGAACGGCGAGTCGTGGACGCGGCTGTGCTCGAGCGCCACCAGCTACTTCGCGAGCCGCATCCACCTGACGAACCCCGTCGTCCCCACCGAGGACGGGGCCATTCCCGCGGGCACGCTCGGCCTCGTCATCACGCGGGCGGTCGGCGACGGCGTCCACGAGGACGTCGATGTCACGAACTACAACCCGGTCCCGGTGCGATTCAACCTCGAGATCGCGCTCCGGTCCGACTTCGCCGACATCTTCGAGGTGAAGTCCCACCGGTTCGTGCGGCGCGGGCGCATCACGACGGAGTGGGACGAAGAGGCGGCCGAGCTGCGCACGACGTTCGTCAACCGCGACTTCATGCGCCAGTTCGTCTATCGCCTGCTCGAGGGCGGCTCGCGGCCGCGATTCGCGAACGGGCGGGTCACGTTCGAGATCGCGCTCGCGCCGGGCGGCACGTGGCACTCGTGCTGCTACTACGTGCTGGTCCTGGACGATCGCGTCCGCTACCCGGCGTACGGGTGCGCCCACGATCTCGGCGACACGGAGTTCGACCGACGCCAGCGCGAGTGGCAGCGGCGCGCGACGAAGCTCACGTCGTCGAACGAGGACGTCTACCGGCTCTTCCGCCAGTCCGTGGAGGACATGGGCGCCCTCCGCCTATACGACGAGGAGCTGGGCCCCGACCTCTGGGTCCCGGCGGCCGGCGTGCCCTGGTTCGTGACGCTCTTCGGGCGCGACAGCCTGATCGTGAGCCTGCAGAACATGCTCCTCGACCCGACCTTCGCCTGCGGCGCGCTGCTGAAGCTCGCGCGGTACCAGGCGACGACGTGGGACGATTGGCGCGACGCCGAGCCGGGGAAGATCCTCCACGAGCTCCGCTCCGGGGAGCTGGCGCACTTCCACAAGGTGCCGCACACGCCCTACTTCGGGACGGCGGACGCCACCATCCTCTACCCGATCGTGCTGCACGAAGCGTGGAAGTGGCTCGGCGACGAGTCGCTGCTTCGCGACTACCGCGACGTCGCGCTCCGCTGCCTCCAGTGGATCGACGCGTCGGGAGATCTCGACGGCGACGGATTCCAGGAGTACCGGAGCCGCTCGGCGCAGGGATACGAGAACCTGGGCTGGAAGGACTCGGGAGACGCCGTCGTCTACCCCGACGGGAGCCAGGTCGGGCAGCCGAAGGCGCTGTGCGAGCTGCAGGGCTACGTCTTCGACGCGTGGATGCGCATGGCGGAGGTGTTCGACGCGCTCGGCGAGCCGGAGCGGGCGGCGGAGCTGCGCCGCAAGGCCGGGGCGCTGCGGGAGCGCTTCGAGGCGCGCTTCTGGTGCGAGGACCTCGGCTTCTACGCGTACGGGCTCGATCCCGTGAAGGCGCCGATCGGGACGATCGCCTCGAACGCCGGCCACTGCCTCTGGAGCGGGATCGCGAGCCCCGAGCACGCCGCGCGCGTGGTGCGACGCTTCTTCGAGCCCGACATGTGGAGCGGGTGGGGGATCCGGACGCTCTCCGCGCGCAACCCCGCCTACAATCCTTTTTCCTACCAGCTCGGCTCGGTCTGGCCGCACGACAACGGCATCATCGCGATGGGGTTCGCGCGCTACGGCTTCGCCGCCGAGGCGGCGCGCGTCGCGCGCGACATCAGCGAGGCGGCGAGCTACTTCGCCGGCTACCGCCTCCCCGAGCTCTACGCCGGGGTCGAGCGGCGCCCGGGCACCTTTCCCGTGCCGTACCTCGGCGCCAACGTCCCCCAGGCGTGGGCCGCCGGCTCGGTGTTCCACCTGCTGCAGGCCATGCTCGGCCTGCAGGCGGACGCGCCCAACCACCGGCTGTACGTGGACCCGCACCTGCCGCACTGGCTCCCCGACCTGACGCTGTCCGGGCTCCACGTCGGTGGGAGCACGCTCGACGTGCGCTTCTGGCGCGAGGGCGATCGCACGCGCTGGGCGGTGCTGTCGCTGGACGGCGATCTCTCGGTCGAGCCGGGCGCGTGGCGGCCCTGGTCGCCGGCGGCCGCCGCGGCCGTCGCGGACGAGGCGCGCCGCGGTGCCGCGGCGCCCACCACGTCGCGCGTCACGTGATCGGGGCGGCGGCGCGCCGGCCGGCCGCCGCCGGTCGCGACCGCGGCCTCACGCAACGGGTCCCGCGCGCCGCTGCTCGCGCACCTCGTAATGCGCCGAGCGCGGGTCGAAGCGGGAGAGCAGCGCCCGCGCGGACGGTGGCACGACCGCCAGCTCGTAGTCCGCCCCCGCGAACGCCCGGACCGCCGCGAGACCGTCGAACCACATGACGGTGACGAACTCCACCTCCTCGCCCGCGTTCCGGCGCAGCAGATGGATCCCGCGGTAGCCCGCGATGCCCCGGGCCGCGATCCCCGCGAAGACCTCCTCGCGCAACAGGCGCTCGTACGCGTCGGCGTTCGCCGGCGACGTCCAGCCGTGCCAGATCCGGCAGATCACCAGGCACCTCCAGGGTCGTGGGAACCGGCCACCACGACGGGGTCCGGCGCGGGCTGGCGCCCGAGCTCGGGCGCGGCCGGCCCGACCTACAGCCGCGGCGCGATCGCGTCCGCGGCGGCCGCGGACGTCATGACCGGGATCACCTCGAAGTCGACCAGGTCGCGCCACGCCGCCATCCACTGCTCCAGGAGCGCCGCGTCGTCGCACTCCATCACCTGGAAGCAGCGCCGGAAGTCCTCCGTGACCCAGCTCGCCACGTACCGGAGCCCCGCCGGCGCGAGCCGACCCTCGGCCCGGAAGCGGCGGTAGACCGGGCGCGCGTCCCCGCCGTGGAACGCCTCGACCACCATGTAGAGCATGTGCGCGAGTTCCGGCGCCGCCGAGTGGGCGGCGGTACGAGATGCGAATCGTGGGAGAACGCGGAAGCTGAGCGGTGGACGCTCGCCCCATCATGCGCGCGCCGCGCCGCACGAGCAAGCGCGCGCCCGGCACGTCACGCGGCACCGTGACGAGAGCGGCGCCGCCGCAGGTAGTAGATGGTGTAGACGACCGCGTTGAGCGCGAGCACGGCCGTCCCGAGGACGAACTGCACTTCGCGCGTGAGTCCGGTCGGGTAGAGGGCAGCGGTGATGTAGTGCTCGACGAAGCCGCCCTGGTAGCCCGCCTCCCCACCCCGCTGGCGCAGCCAGAGCTCGAGCGGGGTGAGCGGGCAGACGAAGCCGACGAACTCGATCGTCGCGCCGTAGAGCGCCACCGGCACGTGGACCCAGGCGAGGCGCGGCCATCGCAGCGCGGCCAGACCGCCCAGGACGACGAAGAGGACGAACGCGAGGTGGACGGCGAGGACGACGCTCGCCAGCCCTCGGAAGGCCATCGGAGCGGCGCCTAGCATACGGGCTCGGCCGCGTCGGCACCAGAGCTGGCGGATGGCGCCGGCGCGTCGTCCACCCCGGCTCCACGACGGTGCGGTTGGCAGATGTACGACGGCAGTTGGAGATTACGCTGGAATCTGCGCCGACCGCTCACCCCGTCCGTGCGAATCGCACCCCTCCGGATGCCGCAGTTCTCCCCGGTCCTCTTCGCCATCGCCTTCGCCGCGCTCGTCGTCGCGCTCACGGCGCTCGCGCGCCGGCTGCCCCTGCCGACCCCGATCCTGCAGGTGGGCGCCGGCCTGCTCGTGGGGCTCGCGCCGGAGGTACGGATGCCGGAGCTCGCACCCGATCTGGTCTTCTTCGTCTTCCTGCCCCCCATCCTGTGGGCAGCCGCGTTCTTCACGTCGCTGCGCGAGTTCAAGGCGAACATCAGGTCCATCAGCCTCCTCGCCGTGGGGCTGGTGTTGGCCACCTCCGCCGCCGTGGCGATCGCGGCCCGCGCGCTCCTGCCGGGTCTCTCGTGGCCGGTGGCGATCGCCCTCGGCGCGATCGTGTCCCCGCCCGACGCCGCGGCGGCGGCAGCGATCGTGTCGCGTCTCCCCGTGCCGCGGCGCGTGATCGCGGTGCTCGAAGGAGAGAGCCTGGTCAACGACGCCTCCGCGCTGATCCTCTACCGCACCGCGGTGGCCGCGGCGGTCACCGGGTTCTTCAGCTGGGGCGAATCGGTCGTTCGCTTCTTCATCGACGCGGGCGTGGGGACGTTCGTCGGCCTGCTCGTCGGCTGGCTGATCATTCGCGCGTCACGCTGGACGAAGGATCCGCTCGCCGAGACGCTGCTCACGCTCGCCGGACCGTACGTCGCGTGGCTGGCGGCGGAGCGGCTGCACGTGTCGGCGGTCCTCGCCTGCGTCGCCGGCGGCCTGTATCTGCGGCAGCATCTCTCGACCGCCGTGGGGCCGATGTCGCGCCTGCAGACGCGGTCGGTCTGGGACCTGGTGGTGTTCCTGCTGAACGCGACGATCTTCCTGCTGCTGGGCGCGCAGTTCGGCGGGCTGCTGCGGCGGGTGCCGGCCGGCGAGCTCGGCATCGTCGTCCGCACGGGGGCGATCATCGGAGCGGTGGTGATCGTCGTGCGGCTCGTCTGGGTGCCGATCGTGACGGTGATGCCGCGCCGGCTGAGCCGCAGCATCCGGCGCGACAATCCGACGCCGCCGCACTGGCGGCCGGTGTTCCTGGTGGCGTGGACGAGCATGCGAGGGATCGTCTCGCTGGCGTCGGCGCTCGCCCTGCCGCGAACCCTCGCCAACGGGTCGCCCTTCCCGTACCGCACGGAGATCATCCTGATCACGATGTGCGTGATCATGATCACGCTGGTGCTGCAGGGGCTCACCCTCGCTCCGATCATCCGCGCGTTCGGATTCGAGCCGGAGCAGACGCACCTGGAGGAGGAGCGACTCGCGCGGCGTGAGGCCGCGCGACGGGGGGCGGAGGCGCTCGACGATCTCTCGCGCGAGTCGTGGGTGGACCGGCGCGACGTCGAGTGGCTGCGCGCCGAGCTGCAAGACCGGGTGCGGCTGCAGGAGCATCACGGCGGCAGCACGAACGGGCGCCGCCGCCTGCGCGCGGGCATGATCGGCGCCGAGCGGCGCATGCTGGTGCGCCTGCGGAACGAGGGCACGATCTCGGACGAGGTGCTGGCCGAGCTCGAGCAGGAGCTGGACCTCGAGGCGATCCGCCTCGGCGCCGGCGACGCGCGGTAGCAGGCGGCGGGAGCGGCCCGCGCGCCGACCGGCCGAGCGGCGTCAGCCCGCCGCCGCCGCACTCACCTCCACGGGGGCGGGGACGCTCGTCGCCCCCTCGCCCAGGCGCTCGGTCCGGTCGAGTCGCTCGACGTCGATCGCGATCACGCCCTCGGGGGCGCTCGCGAAGACGTTCGCGAACTTCACGTCCCAGCGGACCTCGTCCCACATGTAGGACGTCCGCGTGGTGACGCGCGTCGAGAAAGTGTCTTCGTGCGCGTCCACGAGAACGAGGAGCTCCGCCTCGGCCTCGCGCAGGCTCTCGGGCGTCACGCCGCGGAGCGGGCTGTCGGCCTTGATCGGGTGCACCACCGTCAGGTGCAGCGGGAAGAACTGCACCGAGGGGCGCTCGAGCGCGAGCTGGTGGAAGAACCGCTGGCGGTTGCCATCGGCCTGCTCGAACCGGGCGAGGGTGACGCGCAGCTGCACGTCGCTCAGCTCGCTCGGCTGCGCGTTCACCATCCGGAACATGAGCCCGCGTCCGCCCTCGTACGGCGCCACGACGGCCGAATCGCTGAAGCGGATGCGCATGCGTGGGCGAGTGAGGCGCGCGACGAGCAGGCCGCCCGCCGCGATGAGCGTGAGCGGGCCGATCAGCGACTCGAACACCACCAACCAGTTCGCGGTGCTGCCCACGGCGTACATCGCGCCGGTCCCCGTCGTCGTGAACACGCCGACGCTGAAGCTGAGCGCGCGCAGGAACGGGTCATCGAGCCCCAGGGTGTCCACGCCGTGCAGCGCGCCGCCACCCAGGGCGACGTAGGCCAGCGCGAAGCAGCCGTTCATGAGCAGGAGCGCGCCTACCATCCAGCCGAGAAACGTCGGCCAGCGGGCGCTGAGCGCCTTCAGGTAGAAGCGCTCGGCGCGCTGCGCGCCGAGCCCGTACTTGCGGCTGGTCGTGACGCCGTCGCGCGTCAGGAGGCGGCCGCGCGCCTGCTGGGCGACGACTCGCCCGAAGCCGAGGTCGGACAGATCGTTGAGCGGAGGCGCGGGCCGCGGGGGGCCGGCGGCGTCGGGGGCGGCAGTGGTCACGCGAGGATGCCGGTGCGGGGATGCGAGGGCGCTCGAGCGCCGTGGCCGCC
Organism: Gemmatimonadaceae bacterium; assembly: GCA_045804285.1. Lineage (GTDB taxonomy): Bacteria > Gemmatimonadota > Gemmatimonadetes > Gemmatimonadales > Gemmatimonadaceae > DATMHT01. Next base: position 6,300 of record JBJMNL010000296.1, on the reverse strand, counting down.
TCGTTCCGTCCGCGACCATCGCGCGCGGCGGCCGGGTGGCGGCCGCGTACATGATCCGCGTGGCGCTGGGGGAGCGCAAGAGGGAGAGGACTCGTGCTCGACGGCACGCTCCCCGGGCGGTAGCCCGTCCAGCTAGTCCGCGCCCGGCGCCGCCGACTCGGGCCCGCCGGTCGGCCCCGTGCTCGCGACCGACTCGGACGGCTCCCGCCAGTGCACCTTCCTGCAGGTGTTGTCGCAGAACGGGATCTGACGCGCGAGCCCGCAGCGGCAGAGCGACGCGCGCGTGCCCGTGCGGATCACGTGGCCGTCCAACCCGCGGACCTCCACGTCGCCGCGCACGTAGAGCGGCCCGTTCCGGATCGGCGTGAGCGTCGTCGGCACGTCCGGCGCCTCCTGCGGGCCGCCGTCGTGCCGCACGAAGTGCAGCGCGCCGGTGGGACAGCGCAGCACCGCGCGCGCGATCGCGTCCGCGTCGGCGGCCTCGACGTCCACCCACGGACGCCGGCGCGGGTCGAAGACGCGCGGCAGCGCGCGGATGCAGTTCGCGCTGTGAATGCATCGCTCCGCGCGCCACTCGACCGTGATGTGCTCCGTGCCGTACTCGCGCGTCACCGGCGGCGCGCGGTTCGGCTCCTCCGGGTGCGGTGGCGCGCCGGCGCCGCCCGCGGCGGCGTCGGGCTCGTGCACGTCTCCTCCGTGCCTGTGGTCGTTGATGGACATCGGGCTCTCTCCTCGGACACGCGTGCGCCGGTCGCGCGACCGGCGCACGCTCTCACCGTGATTCCTCGACGACCCGGACGCCGCGCTCCAGCGTCTGCTTCACCGGGCACCGCTCGGCGATCTGCAGGAGGCGCCGGCGCTGCTCGTCGCTCAGCGGCCCCTCCAGCTCGATCCGCCGCTCGATCCGGTGCGGCCCCACCGCTTCGGTCGCGCACGCCTCGCAGTCCGGCGCGTGCACGCTGGCGGTCCGCAGTCGCACGTGCGCACCCTCGAGCGGCCAGCCCTTCCGGTCGGCGTACATCCGGAGCGTGATCGCCGTGCAACCGCCCAGCGCGCCGAGCAGCGCCTCGTAGGGCGTCGGCGCCGTGTCCGTGCCGCCGACCTCCACGGGCTCATCCAGGGTCTGCGCGTGCGCCCGGGAACGCGCCACCGTGTGGTAGCGGCTCCGGTCGATGTATATCGAGACCCACTGACCGCCCTCGTCCTGGCCGCCCTCGGCGCCCGCCGTCATGTCGGGGGCGCTCATCGGTCGCCCTGGCCGACGCGCGCGGCCAGGCAGTGCGCGATCCAGCTCGAGGCCGCCCCCACCTCGCCCTGGGTGACGGAGTGCCCACCCGGCTCCCAGTGCACCGTGACGTCGGCGCCGGCCTGCCGCAGCAGCTCGGCCAGCCGCTCGACCTGCGCCGCCGGCGCGATCGGATCCGCCCGCCCCGCCCCGATGAACACCGCCGTCCCCTTCAGGTCGGGGAGCGCGTCGGGCTCGAAGGGGACCATGGGGCTCAGGAGCACCGCGCCACGGAGCACCCCCGGGCGCCGCAGCAGCAGACTGGCGGCGATGTTCGCGCCGTTCGAGAAGCCGACCGCCACGACGCCGTCGCGCTCGAGCGCGTACGTGTTCGCGGCCGCCTCGACGAAGTCCGCCAGCTCCTCGGTGCGCCGGGCGAGGTCCTCCTGGTCGAACACCCCCTCGGCGATGCGCCGGAAGAAGCGCGGCGCGCCACGCTCGAGGACCTTGCCGCGAGGGCTCAGCATGCCGGCGCCCGGCAGGAGGGCGCGGCCGAGCGGCAGGAGGTCCTCCTCGTCGCCCCCCGTGCCGTGCAGGAGGAGCAGCGTCGTGCTCCCCGCCAGCTCTCCCTGGGCGGCCGGCGGGACGTAGCGATGGATGAAGCCGAGCGCGTCGCCACTCACGTCCTCGGGGCCGGTGGCGTCGGCGAACACCGCCGCCGCGGACGCCGGCACCGGCAGGTGGATGCGCGGGAGGACGGCCTCGATCTGCTCGCGGTGCGGCTCGTACTGCGGCGGCAGCATCAGGCGCTCGCCGAGGTGCTCCACCGGCTCGTCGATCGCGAAGCCCGGCGGGTTCGTCGCCAGCTCGTACAGGACGCCGCCCGGCTCGCGGAAGTAGACGGAGTGGAAGTAGTTCCGGTCGATCACCGGCGTGGGATGCAGCCCCGCCTTCGTCACCCGCTCCCGCATGGCCAGCTCCGCCTCGTCGCTCTCGACCGCGAACGCCACGTGGTGCACCGTGCCCGCGCCCCCCACTCCCTGCCCGAACCCGCCGATCGAGCGCACGTCCACGATCGTGCCGGGCCCGCCGTCGCCCACCGCGTAGCGCCGCGTGGTGCCGTCCTCGCGCACCGGTCGGAAGCCGAGCGTGTCCACGAGCACCCGCTCGGTCGCGTCCCCCTCCTCCACCCAGAGCGTCACGCCGTGAAAGCCGCGGAGCGCGTTCTCGCGCGTGATGCCGGGCGCTCCGCCCCACGCGGGCCGACCCTCGGCGCCCGGGTGGGCGACGATCTCGATCATCAGCCCGTCGTGGTCCTTGAACGCGATCACCTGCTCGGCGCCGCTCCCCGACCCGCGCTTGGTGGGCCCCTCGTACGCGATGTTGTAGCGCAGCAGCCGCTCGATCCAGAACCCGACCGAGCCCGGCGACACCGAGAAGGAGGTGACCGAGACCTGCCCCGTTCCCTGCCGTCCACGCCGCGCGCCGGGCCAGGGGAAGAAGGTCATGAGGCTCCCGGGAGTCCCGACCTCGTCGCCGTAGTAGAGGTGGTAGGTCTCGGGATCGTCGAAGTTCACCGTGCGCTTGACGAGCCGCAGGCCGAGCAGGCCGGCGTAGAAGTCGAGGTTGCGCTGAGGGTCACTCGCGATGGCGGTGACGTGGTGGAGTCCAAGAATCTGCGGCATCGTGCCTCCCGTGTTCGAGGGTGCGCTCGGCGTCAGGCGTCGTCGGCGGGCGCCAGTCCGGCGTAGGCGCGCGCGAGCAGCTCGCGGAGCGCGTCGGCGCGGACGGGACGGGGATTCGGATATGGCCTGGCGGCGGCGATCTCCGCCACGCGGTCGAGATCGCCTTCCAGCAGGCCGAGCTCGCGCAACGACGTCGGCGCCCGCGCGGGTCCGGCGACGTCGAGCAGCAGTGCGTGCAGCGCTCGCGGGACGCCGATGGCGGAGCGAGCTCCGCCGTCGCGCGCGCCGTCGAGCGCCCGGGCGGCGACGCCCATCGCCGCCGGCGCCGCCGCGGCATTGTACGCGATGGCATGCGGCAGCACCACCGCGTGCGTCTCGGCGTGCGGCAGCCCGAAGCTGCCGCCGAGCACGTGACAGAGCTTGTGGTGCAGCCCCATCGTCGCCGCCCCCAGCGAGAGACCGGCGAGCCACGCCCCGTAGAGCGCCTCGGTGCGCGCCGCGAGGTCCGCGGGCTGGCGGACGACGCGTGGCGCGCTCGCGGCCAGCGCGCGCAAGCCCTCGGCGGCGGCGAGGGCGACGAGCGGGCTCGCGTCCGGCGCGTAGAGCGCCTCCACGCAGTGCGCGACGGCGTTGAGCGCGCTCGGCCCCGCGACGCGCGGCGGCAGGTCGAGCGTGAGCGCTGGGTCGTACAGCACGGCCCGCGGACGCACGCGCTCGTCGCGCCCCGTCTCCTTCGCGCCGCCGCGCGTCATTCCCCAGATCGGCGTCATCTCCGAGCCGGAGTAGGTGGTCGGCACGGCGACGCTCGGCGGCCCGCCGCCGAGGGCGATCGCCTTCGCCATGCCGATCGGCGAGCCGCCCCCGAGGGCGACCACCAGGTCGGCGCCCGCTCGCGCGACGTCGGCGCGCACCGCGTCGGCGAGCGGACCCGGAACGTGCATCGCGGCGCGCGTCTCCACGCCCACGAGCCGCGTACCCAGCAGCGCGCCGACGCGCTCGGCGAGCGCGCCCCGTCCCGCGCTGGCCAGGACGAGCACGCGTCGCGCGCCGAGGCCGTCCACCAGCTCCGGGAGGCGATCGAGCGCCCCGGCGCCGAACAGCACCCGGGCGGGGAACGGCGGCACGGCGAAACCGGCGCCCGACGTCAGCGCCTCCCGCAACGGCCCGATGAGGTCGGAGGCGGACGGCGAGACGCCCTCCACGGGAGCGGCGCCTTGCGCCGAGTGGCTCGGTCTGCTGGCGGTCATGCGATCGTCCTCCGCTCGCCTCGGGTCAATCGACCCTGTTGACTCAAGGTGCGTGGATCCCATACTGGGTCCATCCTCGATTCGGAGCGTCCCATGCGCACCGCGCCGGAAAGCCGCGGCGAGACCGCCATCGCCCCTACCCCATCCGCCGGCCGCGCGGAGGTGCTCGCGGAGGCGCTCGGCTGCATCATCACCGGCCGCCCGCTCCCCGAGTCCGTGCGCGCGCCGTCATACGAGGCCGTTCGGCCGGCGACGGTGGAGGTGGGGATCGCGTGGATCATCGCCGGCCCCGGCTCGAGCATCCGGTGACGGCGCGCCACGTCGCCGGCCGGCGGGGCCGAGGTCCGAGCTCCCGCCGGCCGGCGATCATGGCTCAGCCCGCGATCTTCGCGGCGAACTCCACGAGGCGCGTGGCCTGGTGCCGGATCGCCGCCTGGACGTCCTCGGGGATCGGCTGGCCGTTCGCCGTGACCGTCACGCCGTAGGGATTGCCGCCCGAGCGGAAGGTGACCGGGTCGGTGTAGCCCGGCGGGACGATGATGCAGCCCCAGTGCGCGAACGTGTTGTTCAGCGACTGCACGGTGGTCTCCTGCCCGCCGTGGGGGTTCTGCGCGCTCGACATCGCGCTCGCCGCCTTGTTGGCCAGCTTGCCCTGCGCCCAGATGGGGCCCGTCTGGTCCATGAAGGCGCGCATCTGGCTCGCCGGCGCGCCGTAGCGAGTCGGTGCGCTGAACAGGAACGCGTTCGCCCACTCCAGGTCGGCGAGCGTCGCCTCGGGCACGTGCGCCGTCCGCTCGGCCTGGGCACGCCACGCGTCCTGGCCCGCCACGACGCTCTCGGGCGCGGTCTCGCGTACCTTGCGGACGCGCACCTCGGCGCCGGCGGCGCGGGCGGCCTCGGCCGCGCACTCGGCCATCTGGTGGTTCGTGCCGTACGTGCTGTAGTAGACGATGGCGAGTCTGACGTTTGCCATGGATCGGTTCCCTGGGGTTGTGTGGTGGCTCAACGGTGGAACGGCTTGCGGCGCGTGCGCTCTGCACGCGCCGCGCCGCTGACGTGCGAGGCGGGGCGACAGGGAGGAGGACGTCGCTCCTCGTCCCGCAGCCGCGTGTCCCGCCGTCGCGAGCGCCGCGGGTCAGTCGATCGGCTTGAGCGCGGCGACGATCTCGTCGCGGCGCGGCTCGAGAAACGGGGCGAGCACGACCTTCTCGCCCAGCGTCGCCGGATCCTCGTCGACGGCGAAGCCCGGCCCGTCGGTCGCGATCTCGAACAGGATGCCGTTCGGCTCGCGGAAGTAGAGGCTACGGAACCAGTAGCGGTCCACCTTCCCGCTGTTCGGGATGCCGAGCGCGTTCAGGCGCTCCGCCCACGCGTCGTAGTCCTGGTCCGGCGTGCGGAACGCGACGTGATGCACCCCGCCCGCCCCGGGACGCGCCATCGGGAGGGAGCTCTGCACGGCGACGTGCAGCTCCGCGCCGGGCCCGCCCCGGGCCATCTCGTAGACGTGCACCGTGTCGCTCGCGTTCTCCGGATGCGCGTACTCGCGCACCGGGCGCATGTCGAGCGCCTTCCGGAGCACGGCGTCCGTCGGCGCGAGGGTCGGGACGCTCAGGACGATCGGCCCGAGGCCGCGCACCTGGTGCTCGGCGGGAACGGGGCTCCGCTCCCACGGGTTCGCCTGTCCGGCGCCCCCGTCGTCGACCAGGGAGAGGCGCTGGCCCTCGGCGTCCTCGAAGTCCAGCGTCAGGCGTCCGTCACGCTCGTGAACCACGCCGACGCGGACGCCCAGCTCCCTCAGGTGGCGCGCCCAGAACTCGAGCGTGTCCAGGCCGGCCACGCGCAGCGACGTCCGCGAGATCGAGCGCGCGCCGCGCAGCTCGCGCGGGACCGGCCAGTCGAAGAAGGTGAGGTCCGTACCCGGCGTGCCCTTCGCGTCCGCGTAGAAGAGGTGGTAGGCGCTCACGTCGTCCTGGTTCACGGAGCGCTTCACGAGCCGCATGCCCAGCGTCTTCGTGTAGAACTGGTGGTTCTCGCGGATGCTCGCGGAAACCGCCGTCAGGTGATGAATGCCGGTGAGCTCCATGTCGTCCTCGTCTCGAGCGCCCGCCCAGCCGTGCACGTCGTCCGCCGACGGCGGCCGGGT
>JBJMNL010000295.1:0-21661 GCA_045804285.1 Gemmatimonadaceae bacterium | reverse complement strand
CGCGAGCCCGAGGACCGCGAGGCCGCTCCCGTCCTGGCGAGCGCGGCCAATCGCTCGAGGGCATGAACGAGGAAGGCGCCCGAGCCGCAGGCCGGGTCCAGGATGCGGAGGGAGGTGGCGCGGGCGCGGAGGGCGTCGAGCGTCCGCGCGTCGGTGGGGGGGTGGCCGGCGAGGGCCGCGGCGACCGTGTCCGGGGGGGCGGCGTCGTGGAGCGCGTGGCGGAGCGCGGCGGCGGTGACCTCTTCGACCAGGGCGTGCGGGGTGTAGAAGGCTCCGCTCGCGCGGCGGTCGGTGGCGGCCATGAGGGATTCGAAGGCCTTGCCGAGCATTTCCGGGTCGATCGCCGCCTCGGACCAGGCGCTCGTGTCTTCGCGGGCGGTGAAGCGGTAGCGGGTGAGCAGGTCGCCGAAGACCAGGGCGAGGGCGTCGTCCGGGAAGAGTGCGTCGCGGGCGTGGCGCTCGAGCGAGGTGCGGGCGAAGAGGCCGCCGTTGAGGAAGGGGATGTGGCCGAAGGCGCGGGCCGTGTCGGCGCGGGCGTTGGGCGGGGTGTTGAGGGTGCCGAAGAAGAGGGGGAGGAGGACGTGGCGGTGGAAGGCGCGTCCGCGTCCCGTGGCGCTCGCGAATGCGTTGGCGAGGAAGGCGCGGTCGCCGTCGAGCCAGCCCTTGGCTTCGAGGAAGGCGAGGAAGAGGAGTCGCGAGACGTAGAGGAGGGCGAGCTCGCGCCGGTCCGGGAGTGCGAGCCGGTGTGGGGCGGAGTCGGCGAGGGTGGCGACGACGCGCTCCAGGGCGCGGTAGAAGGCGCGGGAGAGGGAGTCGCGGCCGAGCAGGTCGAGCCAGCGGGCGTGCGTCAGGATGTCCGCGCCCGCGTCGGGTGAGGCGCTCGGTCCGGGGGCCGCGGCGGCGAGGGAGCGGAGCGTTTCGGCGTCGCTGTCGACCACGTGGCGGCGGTCGACGACGAGGGCCGCGACGCGGGGGCGGGGGCCGTCCGGGGACCAGGTGGCGAGGAGGGTGTGCGGGCCGTGCTGCTCCGTGGCGGCGAGGAGCCAGAGCAGGTGTGGGGAGCGCGCGGCGAGGCGGGTGGCGGCGCGGGCGACCGCGTCGCGGAGTGCCGAGCCGTTGGCGGCCGGGTTGGTAGGGAGGTCGAGGAGGAGGGCGCGGAGGTCGCCCGGCCCGCGGGCGACGCGGACGTCCGAGGCGGCGTCGGGGACGCCCAGGGCGGCGCGGGTCGGGGCGTCGAGCGGGGTGGAGGGCGGTTCGAAGCCCAGGGCCGCGGCGAGCGGGGCGAGGGCGTCGACCGAGGAGGCGTTGGCGAGGAGGGCGGCAGCGGCGCGGGCGGTGAGCACGCGCGGACGGTAGCCGTCGCGACTCCGCGGGACGCCACCAAATCATTGTGGGGAGGGTTGGGAGAATGCGAGGAAGAACAGAAGAGCAGTCAGTAGTTGTCAGTGGGCAGTTGATAGTCGGCAGTTGGTGGTCGGCACTCGAGCCGTCCACCGCGTACTGACTACTGACTACTGCCCACTGCCAACTACCAACTGCTCTTCTGTTCTCCTTACCAACTGCTCTTCTGTTCTCCCGTCATCTCCTCTGCGCTACCGCCCTACTGCTTGCACGTCCCGTTCGGATCCGGCTTCGGCTTGTCCACCACCACGCGGTGGTCCAGGTTCGCGACGTTCACGGCGATGTCGCGGACGAGCGTCGCGACGCGGGCCATGTGCGGGTAGTCGATGTACTGTGGCTCGTCGGTCACCTGGTGGTAGTCGACGTGGCCGCCCGTTGAGAAGAAGACGATCGGGATGCCGTAGCGGGCGTACATGTAGTGGTCGCTGCGGCAGTAGTAGTTCTCCGGGTGGCCGTCGGCGTCGTACGAGTAGTCGAAGTTGAAGCCCGCGTTGGAGCGGGCGTTCGTGGACTCGACCAGGTCTCCGAGCTCGGTGGAGAGGCGGCGCGAGCCGATGAGCTGGAGGAAGCCCGGTCCGCCCGCCGGCAGGTCGGTGGCCGAGCCGCGGCCGATCATGTCGATGTTGAGCTGGGCGACGATCGAGTCGCGCGGCACCGTCGGGTGGTCCGTGTACCAGGTCGAGCCGTAGAGCCCCTTCTCCTCGCCCGTGTGCCAGACGAAGAGGATCGAGCGCTTCGGCTTCACCGGCATCGTGGCGAGCGACTGCGCGATCTCGAGGACGCTCACGCTGCCGGAGCCGTCGTCGTCGGCGCCGTTGGCGATCGAGTCGGCGCGCGCGCCGCCGTGCTTCGCGCGCAGCGAGTCGAGCAGGGCGCGGACGCGGGCGGTCTCGTCGGCGGTGGCGGGGCGGGTCGGGCTGTCGGCGCCCATGGGGCGGACGACGCGGTTGAAGGCGCGCAGCGAGTCGTGGTCCACGTCGTGGTCCTGGACGCCGACGTGGTCGTTGTGGGCGCCGATGGCGACGTACTGGTTGCGGAGCGCCGGGTCGCTGCCGCGGAGGACCGCGACGACGTTGCGCGCCGGAGCGGGCGACGGCGCGAGCGCGAAGTCGAAGGCGCCGGAGACGGCGCGGCCGGCGGCGCCGGGCTTCAGGCCACTCAGCGGGGCGCCGAGGAGCTGCTCGGCGCCGCTGGCGCTGACGAGCATCGCGGCGGGACGAGGGGGCTGGCCGGCGGCGGTGGTCGCCCCGCTCCCGAGCTCCATCGCGGGCTGGCGGAAGATCCCCGTGATCTCGGCGGGCGTCTGCTCGAGCGTCGCGATGGCGATCGCGGAGGCGCCGAAGAAGCGGACGAGCGCGGGGTACTTCCAGAACGCGAAGTCGGGGCGGCCGTCAGGGCCGAGTGGGGCGGCGAGGACGACGAGCTTGCCGGCGGCCTGCTGCGGCGTGATCGCCGACGACGGATCGCTCAGCCGGCCGCCGTAGACGACCTGGAGGCCGTCGAAGGCGCGCTGCGAGGCGAAGGGGAGCCCGCCGACCGGGGGGATCGGCAGGACGTCGGCGCCGAGCGCGATCGGCTTGCCGCCGGCGAGGAGCGACGACTTCGCGCTCAGGGCACGCACGGTCAGCGGGACGTCCTGGAAGTACGTCCCGTTCTCCCCGGCCGGCTCGAGGCCGATGCGACGCGCCTCGGCGGCGATGTACTCCGTGCCCTTCACGTTGCCGGCGGTGCCCGCCTCGCGGCCCAGCATCGAGTCGTCGGCGAAGACGTAGAGGCGCGTCATGAGATCGCCCGCGGTGATCGCGGGACCGGTGGGCTGCGCGGCGTGCTTGAGCGGGAGCTCGGCGGTGCTGCCCGCCGGTCGCGCGGCGGCGGGCGCCGGGTCGGCGGACGGCCGCCCGGTGGCGCAGGCGGCGAGGATCGGGACGAGCGCGAGGGAACGGGAGAGGCGCAAGGGTGGAGGAGTGGAAGGGGCGTTGGTCGAGGAGCGGGGTCGTGGGAAAAGGTAGGGGCGCGGGGGGAGGGCGGGACAGGGTGAATACCAAACGCGAACAGGGCCCATGGTTGGTCGGCCCGTCGGGGGTCACCGCGGCGGGGGCGGGCCTCGGTCGGGAGAGGCAGGTACGAGGGACCGGGGGGAGGGGAGTAAGGGCGAGGCGTCGAGGAGGACGCGAGGCGCGAGGAGGGACGGCGGGTGCGCGGAACGGCGTGTGGGCCCGACACGATGCGGGCGCCCGCGACGTTGTCGCGGGCGCCCGGTGATGGTCGCTGCGCGCGGTGAGGCGCGCGGTGGGGCTCAGCGTGCGCCGCCGCTGCCGCTGCCTCCGCCGCTCCCGCCGTAGTCGCGGCCCGAGCTGCCGCCCGAGGAGCCTCCGGCGGAGCCGCCGCTTGCGGAGCCACCACCGGCGGAGCCGCCGCTCGATCCGCTTCTGCCGGTGCCCGACGAGCCACCCGGGGAGCCGCTCATGCCGCCTCCGCCGGTGCCGCCCGTGCCCGAGCCGCCGCTGGTGCCGCGCGCGGTGGAGGAGCGGTCGGCGGAGCGGCCAGCGGAGGTGTCGTCGGTCATGGCGTCGTCTTCGTTCAGATCATCTTCGGCGCCGCGTCCCGAGGAGCCGGAGCGGCCGGCCGACCCGCTCATCCCGCCCGAGGAGGACGCGCCGCTGCCCGACGCGCCGCTGCCGGAGGCGCCGCTGCGTCCGCTCGAGCCGGCGCCTGACGAGGAGCCGCTCATCCCGCCTGACGAGGACGAGCCGCCGCCTGACGAGCGCGAGCTTCCCGAGCCTCCCGAGCCGCTCATGCCGCCGCTCGACGAGCTGCTCCCCGAGCCGCGCATGCCACTCTCGTCGTCCGGCGATGACGAGCCACCGCGCGAGCCCTGATTGCGGTCACGATCTGCCATTATGCTACCCTCCTCTGGTCTGTGACATCCGGCGCGCGATCCGCCGACGAGCGCGGTAGCGCCGGGCTCCGAGAGAGCCGCAAGGGGTGGGCCATCGGTGGCGCGCGTTGACCGTGGTCGGGGCCCGCTCTACGTTGCGCGCTCGACGTCGCGCGGCGCGGCTCCGACAGCGCGGCGCGACCGCGGCACGCTTCTTACTTTCTGGTCCCATGCTCTCGACCGTCGCATCGATCGACGACGTACTCGCGGCGCCGTGCGCGGCACGCGGCCCGCGCCGGAGCGCGCGACATGCCTAACGAGCACGGAGCGGCGCTGCGCCGGCCGCCGGCGCTCGCGCCGGGCGCGCGCGTCGCGCTGGTCTCGCCGGCCGGCCCGCTGCGCGACGACACCGACCTCGCCCGCGCGGTGGAGAACGCGCGCGCCCTGGGCTGGGAGCCGACGGTCGGCGAGCACGCCCTCGCCAGGCGCGGCTACTTCGCGGGGGAGGACGAGGCGCGGCTCGCCGACCTCAATCGCGCCATCGCCGACGACCGCGTGGACGGCGTGTGGTGCCTGCGCGGCGGCTACGGCGCGATGCGTCTGCTCCCGGCCCTCGACTACGACGCGCTGCGCCGGCGCCCGAAGGCGCTCGTCGGCTACTCCGACATCACCGCCCTGCACGCGGCCGTCGGACGACGCGCCGGCGTGGCGACGTTCCACGGACCGACCGCGCGCGCCGAGCTGACGCCGTTCTCGCGCGCGTCGCTCGAGCGCGCGCTCGCGGCGGGCGGCGACGAGCCGTGCGGCGCGGCGCCCGCCGCCCGCACGCTGCGCCCCGGACGCGCGCGCGGCGTGCTCGCCGGCGGCAACCTGGCGCTGCTCGCGGCGCTCACCGGCACGCCCTACGCGCCGCGGCTCGCGGGCGCGATCCTCGTCCTGGAGGACGTCAACGAGGCCGTCTACCGGGTGGACCGGATGCTCCGCCAGCTCCTCCTCGCCGGCGCGCTCGACGGCGTGCGCGCGATCGCGTTCGGCGAATGCACCGACTGCCCGTGCGAGTCGGACGACGGCGCGCGCACGCTCGACGAGGTGGTCGGCGAGGTGGCGGACGCGCTCGCGGTGCCCTGCATCGCCGGGATCCCGGTGGGACACATCGCGGATCAGTGGACGGTGCCGCTCGGCGCGATGGCGGAGATCGATGCGGAGGGGAAGATGCTGAGGGTGGAGGGAGAGGGCGGTTGGTAGTCTGGGGAGGGCAGTTGGTAGTCTTCAGTTGGCAGTGATCAGTCGTCAGTGCCCCGCCGGAACTGCTCACTGGCAACTGACGACCACTGACAACTGATCACTGCCAACTGATCACTGCCAACTGATCACTGCCAACCGTTCACCGACAACCGACGGCCGCCGACCAACGACCGCCAACCGCCAAACCCGGACCTCGACCCTCCCTCGGCCCATCCGCCGCGCCGCTCTCCCTCCGCGCTAGATTTCCCACGACCACCTCTCACCGGACGCCGCCATGTCGTACAAGACCGCCACCGACCTCGTCAACGAAGCCAAGTCGCGCATCAAGGAAGTGACACCGGAGGACGTGCGCGCCATGCAGGAGCGCGGCGACGACGTCGTCTACATCGACGTGCGCGAGCCGCAGGAGTGGAACCTCGGCCACCTGCCGCGGGCGATCCACATCCCCCGCGGGACGCTCGAGAGCGCGATCGAGGCGCGCGTGCCGCGCGAGCAGAAGGTCGTGCTCTACTGCGCCAGCGGAAACCGCTCCGCGTTCGCGGCGGACACGCTCCAGCAGATGGGCTACGGAGACGTCGCGTCGATGTCCCGCGGCTTCCGCGGGTGGGCGGAGTCGGGCGGGGAAGTGGAGGGGTGAGCGACTGACGACCTCCGACCGCGCTCACCCCCGTTCCCATTCCCGACCCGAATGACCGACGCCCGCCTCCGGCACGCACACGACGACCTCGCGCGCCTCGCGCGGGCGCTCGAGCTTCGCCCCGGGGCGCGTGTCGCCCTGGCCGCCGGGGAGCGGGCGCCGCGCCGCGCGGCGGTGGCGCTCGTGCTGCGCGTCGGCGAGTCGGGCTCGCTCGAGCTGCTGCTCATCAAGCGCGCCGAGTACGAGGGGGACCCGTGGAGCGGTCACATGGCGCTGCCCGGCGGACGGCAGGAGCCGGCCGACACGACGCTCGCGGCGACGGCGATGCGCGAGACGCTCGAGGAGACCGCCATCGACCTGATGCGCGACGGCGAGATGCTCGGGACGCTCGACGAGATCTATCCGCGCACGCCGGTGCTGCCGCCGATCGTCGTCCGTCCCTACGTGTTCGCCGTCGCGCCGGACGTCGAGCTGGCGCCGAGCGACGAGGTGGCGGCGGCGTTCTGGGTGCCGGTGGCCGGCCTGCGCGACCCGACGACGACGGTCGAGGCGGTGGTGGTGGTGCGCGGCGAGGAGCGGCGGGTGCCGAGCTTCACGCACGGCGAGCACGTCATCTGGGGGCTGACCGAGCGGATCCTGCGGCAGTTCATCGGCCTGCTGGGATAGTGGCCCTGGCGACGCGGAGGGGGCGACTTGCGTAGAATTTAGGGTGTCCTAAATTATCGTTGTCCACGCCCTAAACTCGTTCCTCGCGCGCGCCACGTCGAGCGCGCATCCCCGGAGCCGCATGGCCGCCCTACCGAGAGCCGTCACCGAAGAGCAGCGCGCCACGTCCGGCGCACCCGCGCCCGAGCCGGGATGGCGCCGGGCGCGCGTCACGCCCAGCCTGGCCGAGGTCTACCGCAGCATCCCGGTCACCGGGCGTAGCTGGTGGCGCAAGCTCCTCGCCTTCGCCGGCCCGGGCTACCTCGTCGCGGTCGGCTACATGGACCCCGGCAACTGGGCGACCGACCTCGCGGGGGGGTCGCGCTTCGGCTACACCCTGCTGAGCGTGATCCTGATCTCGAACCTGATGGCCGTGCTGTTGCAGGGGCTGGCGTCGAAGCTCGGCATCGTCACCGGGCGGGATCTGGCGCAGGCGTGCCGCGACCACTACTCGCGCCCGGTGAACGTGGCGCTCTGGCTGCTCTGCGAGGTGGCGATCGCGGCGTGCGACCTGGCCGAGGTGATCGGGTCGGCGATCGCGCTCAACCTGCTCGTCGGGCTCCCGCTGCCGGTGGGGGTGCTCGTGACGTCGCTCGACGTCCTCCTCCTGCTCTACCTGCAGAACAAGGGGTTCCGGCTGCTCGAGACGCTCGTCGTCCTGCTGATCGCGACCGTCGGGGCCTGCTTCGTGTTCGAGCTGCTCATCGCGCGCCCGGACATGGCCGGCATCGCGCGCGGCTTCGTGCCGACGCCGGCGATCCTGCGCGACCGGGACATGCTCTACGTGGCGATCGGGATCCTGGGCGCGACCGTGATGCCGCACAACCTCTATCTCCACTCGTCGATCGTGCAGACGCGGAAGTACGAGGAGAGCTCGGAGGGGAGGCGCGAGGCCGTGCGCTACGCGTTCATCGACTCGACGATCGCGCTCTCGTTCGCGCTGTTCATCAACGCGGCGATCCTCATCGTGGCCGCGGCGACGTTCAACCGCGCCGGCCACATGGAGGTGGCGGAGATCCAGGACGCGTACAAGCTGCTGACCCCGCTCCTCGGCGTGGCCGGGGCGAGCGCGGTCTTCGCGCTCGCGCTCCTCGCCTCGGGGCAGAACTCGACGCTCACCGGGACGCTGGCCGGCCAGATCGTGATGGAGGGCTTCCTGAGCATCCGCATCCGGCCGTGGCTGCGGCGGCTCATCACGCGCGCGGTGGCCATTGTGCCGGCGGCCACGACCGCCATCTTGTACGGGGAGAGCGGGACGGCGAAGCTCCTCATCCTGAGCCAGGTCATTCTCAGCCTGCAGCTCTCCTTCGCCGTCTTCCCGCTGGTGCGCTTCACCTCGGACCGCGCGAAGATGGGGGAGTTCGTGAACCCGGGCTGGCTGAAGGGGCTGGCGTATCTGGTGGCGGCGGTGATCGCCGCGCTCAACGTCTGGCTCCTCGTGCAGACCGCGCACGGCGCGCTCGGCGCCGGGGGGGGCTGATGTACCACCGCGTGCTGGTGGCGGTCGAGCACTCCCCGTTCGACGCGTGCATCATTGCCCACGTGCGGCAGCTGGCGCGCCTGTGCGGGTCGAAGGTCGTGCTGATCCACGTCGCCGACGGATGGGCCGCGCGCAACATGCGCTATCTCGACCTCCGCGAGTCGGAGGAGATGCGCGAGGACCGGGCGTACCTCGAACAGCTCTGCGCCGAGCTGGAGCGCGACGGCTTCGAGGCCGACGCGATCCTCGCCAACGGCGACCCGTCGAAGGAGATCGTGGCCGCCGCCGACCGCGAGTCGTGCGACCTGATCGCGATGGCGACCCACGGGCACCGCTTTCTCTCCGACGTGGTGCGGGGGAGCGTGGCGAACGAGGTGCGACACCTGTCGCGGGTGCCGGTCCTGCTGGTGCGTGGGGACAAGGGAGGGGTGAAGAGTTGAGACCGGAGCCGTCCCCGATGATGCACGCGACCCTCACCGCCCCCGCCGAAGACTACCTGAAGGCCGTCTACGAGATCGCCCAGCGTGGCGGGACGGTGTCGACGAACGACCTCGCGCAGCTTCTCGGCGTCGCGCCGGCGTCGGTGAGCGGGATGGTGCGCCGGCTGGCGGAGCAGGGGCTCGTGGCGCACGAGCCCTACCGCGGGGTGCGGCTCACGCCGGAGGGGCGGACGGTAGCGCTGCGGACGCTGCGCCGGCATCGCGTCATCGAGTCGTACCTCGTGCGCGCGCTCGGCTACCCCTGGGACCGGGTGCACGAGGAGGCGGAGCGACTCGAGCACGCGGCGTCGGACGAGCTCATCGACCGCATGGCGGCAGCGCTCGGCGAGCCCGCGGTGGACCCGCACGGCGCGCCGATCCCGTCGCGCGACGGCGCGGTGGACGAGACGCGCCACGTCTCCCTCGCCGAGCTCCCCGTCGGGGCGGAGGCGACGGTGGCGCGGGTGCGCGACGAGGACGCGTCGCTGCTGCGCTACCTCGCCGAGCTCGGCATCCGTCCCGGCGCCCGCGTCTGCGTCGTCGCGCGCGCCCCCTTCGAGGGCCCCGTGACGCTGCGCGTCGACGGCGCCGAGCGGACCGTGGGGCTGGGGGTGGCGGAGGGGGTGCTGGCGGGGCGGGAGAGTGGCCGGGAGTAGGGAGCGTGTCGCGCGGAGGGAGCCACTATCGTGCGGGGAGGGCGGCCCGCTCCTTGCCTCGTCGGCACCCACACCGTTGATTCGACGTACTGGGAGGTCCTGTGTCGCTACGCGAGCCAACGCCGATCGATCCCGAGGTCGGCATCCCCGACCTCATCCGCCGACTCACCGACGACTCGAAGCGCCTCGCGAGCGACGAGGTGCGGTTGGCGAAGCTCGAGCTGGCGGAGAACTTCCGCGCGGCGGCGCGGGGGACGATGTGGGTCGCCGTCGCCTTCGGCGTGGGGGTGGTGGCGCTCACCGCGGCGACGATCTTCGTCGCGTCGCTGATCGGCCGCCTGGCGGCCGGCCACATGTGGGTCGGCGCGCTCGTCACGGGCGTCATCGAGCTCGTCGTCGCCTTCGTGCTCCTCCGGAAGGGGGTCGCGGAGTTCACGAAGCCGTCGTACACGTTCGAGGAGACGCGCGAGTCGCTCAAGGACACGCAGGCCTGGGTCGCGGCGCAGCGAGCCGACTGAGGGGCCGACTGAAGAGCCGACTGAGGGGCGTGCGACGGGGGGCGTGGGTGGAAGGGCCCGAGAGGAGGACGCCGCCGCTCGCCGCGCCCCGACGCGCGCGGAGCTCGCAGGCCGTGCAGAGCGCGCAGAACGCGCAGAGCGCGCAGAGCGCGCGCTCGCGATGACCTCGGCGCTCCCGCTGCTGCTCGCGGCAGCCCTCGCGACGTCTCTCGCTCCGGCCGTCGCCACCGTAGGCGCGCAGGGGGCCGGACCGGCGCGCGCGCCACGCACGATCGCGGTGGACGAGCGGCTGGCCGCCGATCTCGGGCTCCGGGTCGGCGACCGCGTGGCGCTCTCGGCGTCGCCGGGCGCCGCCGCGGCGCGCGACACGGTCGTCGTCTCGGCGATCACCCGGCGCGGGACGGACCCGTCGGAGGTCGCGCGCGCCGAGTACGGCGTCCGCATGCACCTGGACCAGCTCCAGTCGGTCGCCGACTACGGCAACCGCGTCGACCGGTTCGCGGTGGCCACGCGCGGCGGACCGGCGGACCCCGACGCCGTCGCGCGCACGCTGCGGCGGGTGAACGACGTCGCGTTCGGCTTTCGCGCGCACCGCTCGCGCGACGTGGCGGTGGAGACGTCGCGCACCTTCCAGGTCGTCAGCCGCTTCCACCGCGCGATCGGCGTCATCACGATCGTGGCGAGCGCGATCTTCCTGCTCTGCATCCTCCTGCTCAAGGTGGAGGAGCGGCGGCGGGACGTGGCGGCGCTGCGGCTCATGGGCGTCTCGCGCGCCTCGGTCGTGAAGTCGATCGTCCTCGAGGCCGCGCTCGTCGCGGTGCTCGGCAGCTCCCTCGGCACGCTCGTCGGCTGGGCGGGAACGCTGGCGATCAACTGGCACTACCGCGGTGTCTACCGCACGCCCCTCACCTTCGCGCTCGTGACGCCGTCGATCGTCGCCTTCGCGGTCGCGCTCTCCCTGCTCCTCGGCGTCGGCGCCGGCCTCGCGGCGGCGGTGCGACTGGTGCGGACGCCGCCGCTGGCGCTGTTCGGGAGATGAGCCGGGACTGGGAGCGGCGAGTGGCGGGCACCGGGATGACACCGCCACACGCCACTCCCCGCTCCCGGCTCCCCACTCCCTCGTCCCCACGCCCGCCCGCTTCCGACTCCCCGCGCCACTCTCCTCGGATGCTCCTCTCGCTCGCCGCCGCCGCCCTCCGCCGCCGCGCCGCACGCACCACGCTCGCCGTGCTCGGCGTCGCGATCTCCGCGGCGCTGCTGCTCGACATGGTGATGCTCGCCACCGGCATGCGTGAGTCGTTCCGCGAGTTCCTGCTCGTGCGCGGCTTCCAGCTCCGCGTCTCGCCGAAGGGGACTCTCCCCTTCGACACGGAGGCGACGATCGGCGACGCGACGGCGGTGGTGCGCGCGATCCGCGCGGACCCCGACGTGGCGGCGGCGAGCCCGGTGCTCGGCGCGCAGCTCCACGTGCTCGCCGCCGGCGAGGGCTCGAGCCCCGACGGCGCGGGGGCGACGAGCTTCGCGCTCGGCGTCGAGCCGGCGGCGCAGGGGGACTACGAGCTCGTCGCCGGCCGCGACGTGGCGACGCCGGACCGCGCGGTGGTGAACGACGCCTTCCTGCGCGCGACGGGGCGGCGGATCGGCGACACGGTCGACGCGGCGGTCGGCTTCGACCCGCAGCTCCGCACCTACTCCGGCCGGCGCCGCCTCGTGCTCGCCGGCCAGGCGCGGTTCTTCTACACGGCGGCGGGGCAGCCCGTCGCCGCGCTCCCGCTGGCCACGCTCCAGACGATGGCCGGCGGCCCACACGGGGCGGCCGCGCGCGGCGACCGCGTCTCGCTGATCATGGCCAGGGTGCGCGAGGGCGCCGACGTGGAGCGCGTGCGCGCGAAGATCGAGCGGGCGCTGCCGAACGTCTCGGCGCTCTCGATCGAGAGCGCCCTCCGTCAGGTGGACGAGCGGCTGAGCTACTTCCGGCAGCTCGCATTCATCCTCGGCGCGATCAGCCTCGTGGTCGGCTTCCTGCTCGTGACGACGCTCGTCACCGTGTCGGTGAACGAGCGGATCGGCGAGATCGCGGTGATGCGCGCGATCGGCGTGAGCCGGCTGCACGTCGTCCAGCAGGTGGTGCTGGAGGGGCTCGCCATCAGCGTCGTGGGGGCGCTGCTCGGCCTGGGGCTGGGGCTGGTGACGGCGCGCTACCTGAACGCGATCCTCTCCGACTTCCCGGGACTGCCGGCGTCGTTCGCCTTCTTCCGCTTCCAGCCCGACGCCGCCTGGCGGGCGCTCGGCCTGCTCACGCTCTCGGGGGTGCTCGCCGGCATCTATCCGTCGTGGCGGGCGTCGTCGCTGCCGCTCGCGGTGACGCTGCGGCAGGAGGCGGTGGCGTGAGCGGCTCGGCGACGGGGAACGAGGGCTGGAGCATGGACCGCGCGGGGGCGGCGCGGTCGCGCGATGCCGGGCGCGGGGAATCGGTGTCGCGCGGCGGGCAGCTCGGCGACATTCTCCCGGTGGGGGGGGCCCCCCGCGCGCCGCTGCCGGCGCCCGACCCGCGGGTCCCGGTCCTCTCCGTCCGCGACGCCCGCCGCGAGTACCGCATGGGGGCGGAGACGGTGCGTGCGGTGCGCGGCGTGACGCTCGACGTCGAGGAGGGCGGCTACGTGGCGATCGTCGGGCCGTCCGGAAGCGGCAAGTCCACCCTGCTCAACCTGCTCGGCGTCATCGACCAGCCGACCGCCGGCTCGGTGATGATCCGGGGGCGCGACGTGAGCACGATGAGCGACCGCGAGGCGACGCGCTTCCGCCTGCTCAACGTCGGCTTCGTCTTCCAGCGCTTCTATCTGATGCCGACGCTCTCGGCGCGGGAGAACGTCGAGCTGCCGATGGCCGAGGCGCGGGTGCCGAGGGGCGATCGGACGCGGCGGGCGCGGGAGCTGCTCGAGTACGTCGGGCTCGGCGCGCGCGAGCGCCACCGGCCGCCGCAGCTCTCCGGAGGGGAGCAGCAGCGTGTTGCCATCGCCCGCGCCCTCGCCAACCGCCCCGCGCTCCTGCTCGCCGACGAGCCCACGGGGGAGCTCGACGCGCGCACCGGCGCCGACATCATCGCGCTCTTCGACCGCCTCAACCAGGACGGGACGACGATCGTCGTCGTCACGCACGACGAGGGGCTGGCGAGCGCGGCACGGCGCGTGGTGCAGATGAGGGACGGGGAGATCGTGGGGGACGAGAGACGAGAGGCGGGCGGAATGGGGAGGGCGGAATGAGGAGCCTTCGGAATGGGGGGTCTTGAAGGGCGGAGTGAGGCGTGAGGAATGAGGCCGGGCCGCGGCAGGTACCTAGTACCAGGGAGGGGCAGCCTACAATGCCCGCCCCTCCCAGGTACCTCGTACCTGGGAGGGGCCAGCCACGATGCCGGCACCCCCAGGTACCAGGTACCCGTGGCGGCCCGACCTCGTGGCGGAGTCGTTCCCCGGTACCTGGTACCTTAGGCGGCCCGGCCTCATGCCTCATTCCGCCCTCCCGCCTTCACCAATCATCACTCCCCGATGCTCTCCCTTCTCGCCTTCCGTAACCTGCTCCACAAGCCCTGGCGCTCGGCGCTGCTCTTCCTGGGCTACGGGATGGGGGTGACGGTGATGATCGTGCTCCTCTCGATCGGTGAGGCGCTGATCACGCAGGCGCGCGACGAGAAGCTGGTCGGTGGCGGGGAAGTCACGGTGCTTCCCGAGGGGCTCGACATCGAGGTCATGAAGACGGGCGGGCTTGGTGGGCTCTTCTTCTCGATCGACAACGCGCGGTTCGTCTACCTCCAGCTCCTCGCGTCGCCGCGGCTGGCGGGGGACGTGCGCGCGGTGGCGCCGCAGATCGAGGGGAAGCTGCTCTACCTCACGACCCCCGACGGGCGCGAGGTGACGGTGCGGGCGAGCGGCGAGGTGCCGTCGGCGACGCGGGCGGTCGGCGCCGCGCCGCTGCTCGCCGCCGGCGCGTGGGAGGACGACGAGGGCGACCGCCGCTGGACGCGGCCGACGCCGGCGGAGCTGCGACACGACGTCGACCACTTCCACCTCCCGCCGCCGGGCCTCGCGAATCCGCGGAGCTGGGCCGAATGGCACTACTTCAACGTCCTCTCCCCGGACCGCCGGCGGTGGGCGTTCGTCTCGTTCATCCTCGCCGGCGAGATCCCGGAGGGGCGCTGGGGAGGACAGGTGCTCGTGACGACGCACGAGCAGGGCGCGGGCGAGCGCGGCCGGCCCCCGCGCCGCTACTCCGCGCTCGCCCCGCCGAGCGAGATCCGCTTCTCGACGCGCGACGCCGACCTCCGCCTCGGCGAGGCGGGGAGCGTCACGGTGCTGCCCGACGGGCGCTACGCGGTGCGGGCCCGCGTGCGCGAGGAGACGACGGGGGCGCCGCTCGACCTCGACCTCGTCGTCGCGCCGGCGCCGCGCGCCTACTTCCCGGGCGCGAGCCTCCGCAGTGGCGACTTCGCCTCGGGGTACGCGGTGGCCGCCCTGCGCGCCGAGGCGAGCGGGACGATCTGCGCCGGGTCCCGCGCCGCCGCCGGACCCGCCGCCCGGCGCTGCGAGCGCTTCGACCGCGCGCAGGCATATCACGACCACAACTGGGGAACGTGGCGCGGCGTGTCGTGGGAGTGGGGGGCGACGCGCGCCGGCGCCTACACGCTGCTCTTCGGCCGCGTCCAGCCCCCGGACTCGCTCGACACCTCCTCGCCGCTGTTCGTCTACCTCGTGGATTCGCTCGGCTTTCGCACCCTGTTCCGGCCGCGCACGATCGCCTACGAGGACGGCCGCGTCGTCCGCGTCGGCGGCCGCGAGATACGGGTGCCGTCGCGCGGCCTCCTCTACGACGTCCGCGGCCGCGACACGCTGCGCCTCGAGATCACCGTGGAGGACGCCGCGGGCACCGACACGCGCGGCGATCTGATCGAGCGCGGCGAGTCGGACTACGCGCGCGCCCTCGCCCGTCCCTATTTCATCCAGATGAAGGGGACCGCCCGACTGAGCGGCCGCGTGGAGGGAGCGCCGATCGCGGGGGAGGGGGCGGGATTCTTCGAGACGTACCGCTGAGGCCCCGCGCATGCTCCCCATCTTCCGCCGCATCCTCGCTCGACTCCACGCCTGGGCGGAGTCCGGCTGGGCGGGCGGGGCGGTGGCGACGTGGAACGTGTTGCAGGGGTCGGTCATGCCCGGGCCGGCGGACGCGCTCCTGGCGCCGCTCTCGGTCTCCGACCCGCCGCGCGCGTTCACGCTCGCCGCGTGGGCGACGGCGGGCGCGTTCGTGGGGGGCTGCGTGGCCTACGTGATCGGGGCGACGGCGTACGAGAGCGTCGGGCTCGGGCTGCTCGACCTGATCGGGGTCGAGCGTGCGACCGTGGAGTCGCGCCGTGCCCTCTTCGTGCAGCATGGCTGGCAGATGGTCGCGCTGAGCACGGTCGCGCCGCTCCCGACGAAGATCGTGTGCCTCGCCGCCGGCGCCTTCTCCATCCCTCCCCTGGAATTCGCGTCGGCGCTCCTCGTCGGTCGCGCGGCGCGCTTCGGAGTGGTGGCGGTGCTCTGCCGTGCGGTGGGACGGAGGCTGGAGCGGAAGGCGCTGGCGGCGGCAGAGCCGCAGTGAGCGGGCGCGGGCGGGTGTCCCCCGGAAGCGCGGATTGGCGGACGGGGGCGGGGATTCGGTGACGCTCGAATCCGGCACCAGCGCCACCTTCCGGGTGGGGGGGCCCCCCCACCCGCCCGCCCCGCCGCTCTACCGAGACCGCCGCTCCCGGTCGGTCGCGTCCGGGCCCGGACGCGACGCGGGGTTCGCGTCCATCCGGTCCTTCACGTCGTCGAGCTTGTCGGCGACCTTCCTCGCGCCGCGGCGGATCGCGTCGCCCGGGTCGTCGGCGCCGCCGCGCTCGGCCGGCTCCGCCGCGCGGCCGGTCGCGTCGCGCAGTGCGCTCTCGTCCACCCGCTCGCGGCGCAGGTCCGCCTCGACCGGCTGCTGCTCGACGACGACTTCCTTCCGGACGACGACCTCCTCGACCGGCACGGCGCGCTTCTCGACCACCGCCTCCTCGCGCGTGAGCGGGATGCGGATCTCGTCCTCGCCGATCTGGACGTCGGTCGGCGCGTCGGCGGCGATCGGGCGCCGCTCGACGACGATCTCCTCGCGCCGCACCTCCACGCTATCGCTCACGTGCTCGACCTCGACGGTCTTGCGGACCGTCGCCTCGCCCGCCGCCACCTGTCGCTTGCCGACGGCGAGCTGCTCCTCGCTCAGCGTGAGGCGCGCCTCGCGGCCACGGTCGAAGCCGGCGCGGGCGTAGTCGCGCACGCTGTCCCACTCGCCGTAGCGGTTGCGGACGTCGTCCGTCCAGCCGCTGCGAAGGTCGCTCTCGACCTCGTCGAAGCCGCGCTGGTCGTAGTCCGGGTTCCGACCCGCGAGCTGGCCGAGCTGATAGGCGGGGCGGTACTCGTCGTAAACGGCGCCCGGCGTGTCGGACGCGGCTTCCTCGGCGCGCAGCGCGCCGCCGGCGCGCCGGCTCTCGTACGCGCTGCGGAAATAGGCGTCGTCCTCCTCCGTGTACCCCGACGCGGCCTCCGAGACGGCACGCCCGGTCCACCATCCGCCGACGGCGCCGGCGAGGGCGCCGACGATCGTCCCGATGGGCCCGCCGAGCGAGCCGATCGCCGCGCCCGCGGCCGCGCCGGCGACGCCGCCCGTCGCCTCACCGACGACGTCGGGCGACACCCCGGGATCGTTCTTGCGGCCAGGGGCGTCGTCCCTCGCCCGCCTCGACGGGTCGTTCGCGTCGCGCCCGCGCTCGTTCCGCGCATCGTTCAGGTCCCGATTTGCCATCATGTCCTCCTTGAAGCAGTGGCCGTGCATCGGAACGGGGCGGGGTGCGCAAGACGGGGACCCGGAGCGCGGGGGCGCGGCGAAGGGGACGTAAGCGAGTCTTCCTCGCGGTGGAGCCTCGCCCTGGAGCTCGCGGGCGTCGCCACGTCTTCACGAACCGAGCTTGACATCGCTCCGTCGGCGCCGCCGATTTTCAGCATGGCGGGCACTATTCGTATCGGCACGCAGGGCTGGAACTACGACGCGTGGGTCGGCCCCTTCTTCCCGATCGGGACGCGGGCGGCGGACTACCTCTCGATCTACTCGCGTGCCTTCGGCACGGTGGAGGTCGATTCCACCTTCTATGCGATCCCGGCCGCGAAGACGGTGCGCGGGTGGGCGGAGCGCGTGCCGCCGGGCTTCCGCTTCGCGCTCAAGCTCCCGCAGGAGATCACGCACGAGAACCGCCTGCGCGACTCGGCGGACCTCGTGGCGCTCTTCTTCGACCGCGCGCGCGAGCTCGGCGACAAGCTCGGCCCGGTGCTCGTCCAGCTCGGCCCGGACTTCGCCCCCGCCGAGCTGCCGGCGCTCGCCCAGTTCCTCCCGCTGCTCCCGGGCGACGTGCAGGTGGCGGTGGAGTTCCGGCAGCGCGGCTGGATCCACGACGGCATCCTCGCGCTGCTCGCCGAGCACGGCGTCGCCCTCGCCCTGGTGGACGCACGCTGGATCCCGCGCAAGCAGATGCTGGCCCTCGCCGCCCGACCGACCGCGGACTTCGCCTACGTCCGCTGGATGGGACCGGACCGCCACATCGTGGACTACTCGCGCATCCAGGTGGACCGCTCGCGCGAGCTCGAGCGGTGGTCGCAGGTGCTCTGGAGCATGTCGGAGCGCGTGAAGGAGGTCTACGGCTACGTCAACAACCACTTCGCCGGCCACAGCCCGGCGAGCGCCCGCGAGCTGCAGCGCCTCCTCGGGCAGAAGCCGGTCGAGCCGGACCAGCTCGGCGAGCAGATCAGCCTGTTCTAGTCGCCGCCGGCCGGCCGCTGGCCGCTGGCGGCGCTCCGGGGCAACGCGTCGGGCGCGACCCGATCGGCCGCGGCGGGCCGCCCCTCCCCGTCGTCGTCGACGGACGCGCTGGCGGCGCTCGCCTGGCGCTCGTTCTCGAGGCGGGCCCAGTACACGAGCTCCGTGTCGATGGCGCGCAGCAGCCCCCACGCCTCGCTCGCCCGCCGGAACTCGGGGGCCCAGAGCGCCGAGGAGGCGCGCGCCAGGCGGTGCAGGCGGTAGCGTAGCTCGCTCTCGAGCGCCTGACGCCAGATCCAGCGCGGCCGGCCGAGGATGAAGGGGGTGTCGGGCGCCGCGGTGAGCGCGATCCAGGCCGCCGAGTGTGCGTTCCCGCGGTAGTAGTCGCGCAGGTAGCGCAGCGACTGGCGCTCGGCGGGAATGAAATGTTGCACCCGGGCCTCCGGCACCCACCAGCCGCCGTGCCCCTCGGCGAGCACGGCCCGCACCACCGCGGTCTCCTCGCCGGCGAGGAGCCGGTCGCGCGAGCGGCCGAGCTCGGGGTCGTACGGGTGACGGCGCTGGACCTCGGCGGTGATCGCGTAGTTGGCGCCGAAGGGGAGCGTCTCGTAGGAGAAGGGGATCGGGCGGGGACCGAGGTCGAGGAGGGCGTAGGCGTTGCCCAACGCGGGGAGCGCCGGGGCGAGCCAGGAGGGCGGGCTCCCCTCGAACGCCGGCTCGATCGGTCCGCCGAACACCGCCGCCTCGGGGTGCCGCGCGAACGCCCCGGCGTAGGCGGCGAGCCACCCCTGGTCGACGAAGACGTCGTCGTCGGTCCAGAGGATGTAGTGGCCGCGAGCGGCGCGCACGGCCGCGTTCCGGGCGTGCGAGAGTCCGGACTCGGGCTCGACGACCGAGCGCAGGGGGAGCGCGCCGGCCATCGCGGCCACGACCTCGGACGTCCGGTCGGTGGAGCCGTTGTCGACGACCACGACCTCCCACGAGACGTCGGGGGGGATGGCGAGGTTCGCGAGGCACCGGAGCGCACGCTCGAGGAGCGCGGCGCGGTTCCAGGTGCAGATGGCGACGGTCAGGTGCGTCGTCACCGGGCGTCCTCGCGGGAGGCGCGCCCGTCGACGAGACGCCGCGCCAGGTAGTGCGCCGCGCCCACCACCTCGCGGCCGACCGCGGCCTTCGGGGTGAGGCGCGCGCGCCAGTACCAGTGCCGGAGCGCGAGGGCGCGCGTGTCGGGGCGGAGGAGGAGCTTCGCGAAATAGGCGCCACGCCCCCGGTCGTACGTGCGGCGCAGCGCCTCCACCTCGTCCGGGGCGCGGCGGCGGTGGTGGTGGCGGACGACGGGGCCGGGGAAGTATCCTCCGCGCACGCCGGCCGCCGACGCGCGCGCGGCGAGATCGACGTCGTCGCTCACGAAGGGGGTGCCCGGCCCGAGGCGCGGGTCGAAGCCGCCGAGCGCGACGACGACCTCCCGCCGGAAGGCCATGTTCGCCCCCTGTACGAGTCCCGGGTCGACGAACGCGCCCGGCGCCAGCGGGATGGGCGCGGTCTCGGTGCGGACGGTGATCGGGAAGTCGAGCGGATCGTGCAGCAGGATGCGCCCCCCCCCGTAGCCGACCCCGGGGTCGTCGAACACGTCGCACCAACTCTCGACGAAATCGGCCGCGGGATAGCAGTCGTCGTCGGTGAAGGCGAGGAGCGCGCCACGCGCGGCGGCCACGCCGGCGTTGCGGGCGCGCCCGAGGCCCGGCGCCGGCTCGCTGGCGATCGTCACCGGGAAGGGCGCCGCCGCGGCGAAGTCGCGCAGCAGCTCCGCGGTGCCGTCGCGCGAGCCGTTGTCGACGACGACCAGCTCCCACGGGCGCGCCCCCGCCAGCCGCGCGAGCGCGCCGAGCGTGGCGCCGATGCGGTCGCGGCGGTCTCGCGTACAGACGATGAGTGAGAGGTGCACGTCGAGATTCAAGGAATGCGCCGCGGGCCGCGGCGCGCGGGCGCGGTGTCACGGGTGCCACGTCCGACGACCGCGGCGCCGGGTCGTCTGCCTCGGGGTCGCCGACGCCTCACCCCGCTTTCCGTTGCACGTCATGGACCCGGGCGAGCGCGGCGGCCCGGGACTGGCATTCTACCGCACGGCCGCGCCGGCCGCCGCTCGGTGCGCGCGTCACGATACCCACCCATACGGCGCGCACCTTCATGGTGCGCGCCGCCGCGGCGCTCACCGCCGCGGCGCTCACCGCGACGGGGGCGCGGCCGCCCTCCCTCCGAACGCATATTGCCGACATGATGGAATACCCCGCGCCGACTCCCCTCGATCCTCGCGCCCCGCCGACCACCAGCCTGCGCACCGCCGTGGTGGACGTGGAGCTGGACGGGGCGCTGGCGCCACTGGAGGGGCTCGACGGGTACGGGCTGGCGCTCGTCGTCGCGCGCCGGCACGGCGTACCGGTGGGCTCCGCCACCGTGCCGCTGGTCGCCGGCCGCTGCTCGGCGGAGACGCTCGCCGCGGCCCTCCTCGACCGGCACGCCGACACGCTGCTCGAGCGCCTCGGCGCGAACTGGGTACGGTGGGAGCCGGGCCGGCGCGGACCGCTCGACGTCGGCGCGCTGCTCGCGCTCCCACCGGCGCCCGAGGAGCCGGCCGAGCCGCTGCCGTCGGTGACGCTCGCCGTGTGCACTCGCGACCGGCCGGAGGAGCTGGCGCTCTGCCTGAACGCCATCGCCGCGCTGGACTACGACCGCCTCGACGTGCTCGTCGTCGACAACGCGCCGGCGACCGAGGCGACGGCGGAGCTGGTGCGGTCGCGCTACCCGTGGGCGCGCTACGTCCGCGAGCCGCGCCCCGGGCTCGACTGGGCGCGCAACCGCGCCATTCTCGAGGCGCGCGGCGAGCTGCTCGCCTTCACCGACGACGACGTCGTGGTGGAGCCGGGCTGGGTGCGCGCGCTGGCGCGGGTCTTCGCCGAGGCGCCCGAGGTGGGCTGCGTCACCGGGCTGGTGATCCCGTTCGAGCTGGAGACGGAGGCGCAGCGGCTGTTCGAGAAGTACGGCGGCTTCACGCGCGGCTTCCGGCGGCGCTGGTTCAGCGTCGAGCCGCGGCGGCTCTCGCGCCACGCCCGCCACCACGGCGCGGGCGAGTTCGGCACCGGCGCCAACATGGCGTTCCGCCGCTCGCTGTTCGACGAGATCGGCGGCTTCGATCCGGCGCTCGACGTGGGCACGGCGACGAACGGCGGCGGCGATCTCGAGATGTTCTTCCGCGTGCTCCAGGAGGGGTACGCGCTCGTCTACGAGCCGGCCGCGGTCGTGCGCCACCGCCACCGGCGCGAGTACGCGGAGCTCCGCCACCAGCTCTCGCAGTGGGGGATGGGCTTCGTCGGCTACGTGACGCGAAGCGCGATCGCCTACCCGCGCGAGCTGCCCGCCTTCCTGGACCTGATGCTCTGGTGGTGGACGCGCTACGTGGCGGGGCGCGCCGCCCGCTCGCTCCTCGGGCGGCGGAGCGGCGTGCCGCTCGAGCTGCTGCGCGGGGAGATCCGGGGCGCGCTGGCCGGCGTCCCGCGTTACGGCATCGCGGCCCGCGCGGCTGCCGCCGTCGCCGCGCAGTACCCCGACCAGCCGACCTTCCCGGCGACGCCGATGCCGGGACGCACCAGGCGCGCGATTCGTCCCGGCGCGGTGGCGGTGCGCACGGCGGAGCTGCACGACGTGCCGCGCCCCCTCTCGGGGCTCGACGGCTACGCGACGGCGCTCGTCTACGTCACCGCCGACGGCCGCCCACGGGCGAGCGAGCACCTGCCGGTGGCGGGCG
>JBJMNL010000294.1:0-20664 GCA_045804285.1 Gemmatimonadaceae bacterium | reverse complement strand
CGGGATGACGGTCGTCATCGTGACGCACAACATGCAGCAGGCCGCCCGCGTCTCCGACCGCACCGCCTTCATGCTCGCCGGCGAGCTGGTGGAGGTCGCGCCGACGGACGCGCTGTTCACCACGCCGCGCGACCCGCGCACCGAGGCGTACATCACCGGACGGTTCGGATGACCGGCACCGCCCTCCACGCCGCCCCATCGACGGCGACCGTGGCCAGCGACCCGCAGGCGGGCCGGGGCTCGGTCGTGGCCCGCGGCTTCTCCTTCTGGTACGGGCCGAAGCAGGCGCTGCACGAGATCGACCTCGTCGTGCCGGCGCGCTCCGTGACGGCGCTGATCGGCCCCTCAGGGTGCGGGAAGTCCACCTTCCTGCGCTCGATCAACCGCCTGAACGCGCTCCTGCCCGGCACCCGCCACGCCGGCCAGATCCTGCTCGACGGCGAGGACGTGTACGGGAGCGGGGTCGACGCCACCGCGCTCCGCCAGCGCGTCGGGATGGTGTTCCAGCGCTGGAACCCCTTCCCGAAGTCGATCTACGACAACGTCGCCTATGGGCCGCGCATCAACGGCGCCCGCTCGCGCGCCGAGCTGGACGAGGTCGTCGAGACCTCGCTCCGGCGCGCGGCGCTCTGGGACGAGGTCAAGGACCGCCTGCGCCAGAGCGCCCTCTCCCTCTCCGGCGGCCAGCAGCAGCGCCTCTGCATCGCGCGGGCGCTGGCCAACGAGCCGGAGGTGCTCCTGCTCGACGAGCCGGCGAGCGCCCTCGATCCGATCGCGACGCAGAAGATCGAGGAGCTGCTCTACGAGTTGAAGGCCGAGCTGACGATCGTTATCGTGACCCACAACCTGCAGCAGGCGGCGCGCGTTTCCGACTACACCGCCTTCTTCTTCCTCGGCCGCCTCGTCGAGGTGGACGCCACGCAGCGGCTCTTCACGCGCCCGCGCGAGGAGCGGACCGAGGCTTACATCACCGGGAGATTCGGATGAGCCCCGCCGAGGCCGCGACCACACCTGGCACCGCCGGGTTCCGCCACTTCCACGACCAGCTGGCGACGCTCAAGCAGCGCCTCCTGGACATGTCCGAGCGCGCCGAGGCGCTGGTCGAGCTCGCCGTCGACGCGCTGCTGACGCGCGACAAGGAGAAGGCCGACGCGGTGATCGCGGGGGACCGCGAGATCGACCTCCTCGAGGTCGAGGTCGAGGATCGGGCCGTCGCGCTGCTCGCCCTCCAGCAGCCGATGGCGCGCGACCTCCGCTTCATCATCAGCGCGATCAAGATCTCGAGCGACCTGGAGCGCGTCGGCGACCACGCGGTGAACATCGCGCAGAGCGCGCAGCGGCTGATCGCCAACCGCGCCGCCATCACCCCCGATCCCGAGATCGAGGACATGGCGCGCCGCGCGCGGAAGATGCTCGCCGACGCCCTCGACGCCTTCGTGCGCGCCGACGGCGTCCTCGGGCGCGAGGTGTGCAAGGCCGACGACCAGGTGGACGCCCTCCACGACTCGGTCTTCCGCATCCTCCTCACCCACATGATGGCCGACGCCCGCACCATCACCCCCTCGCTCGAGCTCTTCCTCGTCAGCCGCAACCTGGAGCGGGTGGCGGACCTCGCCACGAACATCGGCGAGGACGCGGTGTTCCTGGCCGAGGGGAAGCAGATCAAGCACCGCTTCGAGGAGCAGCAGGGAGCGGCACCTCAGGGGGCGGCGCCGCACGGCACGGGTGGCGGCCGCCGGTAAGGCGCCTCGCGGCGCGCGCGGCGCCCCCGCCGGGCGCGCCGGGCGCGATGGGCGCGCGGCGCGCCCGGGCGACGTCCGCATCGCCGCGATCGACATCGGCTCGAACTCGATCCGCCAGATCGTGGCCGACGTCTCGCCCGCGGGCGCCATTCGCGTCGTGGACGAGATGAAGGCGGCGCCCCGCCTGGGCGCGGGCGTCCTCGAGACCGGGGAGTTGAGCGAGGCGTCCGCCCGCGCCGCGCTCGAGGCGCTGGCGCGCATGACGACGCTCGCCCGGCAGCTCGGCGCCCAGCGGGTGGAGGCGGTGGCGACGAGCGCCGTCCGCGAGGCGGCGAACGGCCACGCATTCCTCGACCTGGTGCGCGAGGAGACCGGCCTTCGCCCACGCCTCCTCGTCGGCGAGGAGGAGGCGCGCCTCAGCTTCCGGAGCGCCCTCGCCCACTTCGAGCTCGGGCGCGGGCGGGCGGTGGTGATGGACATCGGCGGCGGCTCGCTCGAGCTCGCGCTGAGCGCCGACGGGCTCCTCGAGCGGCTGCTCTCCTTCCCTCTCGGCGCGCTCCGCCTCACCGAGCACTTCCTGCGGCCGGCGCCGCGCCGCCGCAGCGTGCGCGCGCTCCGCCAGCACGCGCGGACGGCGCTGCGCGACGGTACGAGCCCCCGCGACTGGTACGGCGCGCAGGTCATCGGCTCGGGAGGGACGTTCACGAACCTCGCCGGGATGCACCTCGCGCGTCAGGGCGTGCACACCGCGCGCACGCTGCACGGCACGATGGTGCAGCGCACGGAGCTCGAGCACCTGCTCGACCTGCTGCAGGACCTCTCCCCCGAGGAGCGACAGCGCGTGCCGGGACTCAACCCGGCGCGCGCCGACATCATCGTCGCCGGCCTCGCCGTCGCCGCCGAGGTGCTGGCGCTGTTCGAGACGCGGGAGCTCTCCGTCTCGGCGTACGGCATTCGCGAGGGGCTGCTGCTCGACACCGCGCGCGTCATGCCCACCATCGCCGACCCCGGGGCGGCGCGCGAGCGGTCGGTGCGCGACCTCGCGGAGCGCTCGCACTACGAGGCGCCGCACGCCGGCCAGGTGCGCCGCCTCGCCCTCGAGCTCTTCGACGCCCTCGGCGAGCGGCTGGGGCTCGAGCCGGCCGACCGCCGGACGCTGGCCGACGCGGCGCTGCTCCACGACATCGGCTACCACATCAACTACAGCAAGCACCACAAGCACTCGTACCACCTGATCCTGCACGCCGACCTGCTCGGCGTCAGCCCGGGCGAGCAGGTGGCCATCGCGAACGTCGCGCGCTACCACCGGGGCGCGGCGCCCAAGCGCAAGCACGCCAACTTCGGCCCGCTCGACCGCTCGCTCCGCCGCCGCGTCCGCCGCCTCGCGGCCCTCCTCCGCGTCGCCGACGGCTTCGACCGGGGGCACGCGGGCGGCGTGCGGGAGCTCAAGGTGCGCTGGCTCGAGCATGCCATCCGCCTCACCCCCGTTCCCGCCGACGGCGCCGGCATCCTGCGCCTCGAGCTCTGGGGGGCGAGCCGCAAGTCGGGCCTCCTCGCAAAGGTCGCCGGCGTGCCGATCGAGATCGTCGGACCGGACGGCGAGGTGATTCGCGGGGACGAGGCGGTGGAGGCGGCCGAATAGGCGCCGGCGGCCGGAGGCCGCCCTAGGAGGCCGCCCTAGGAGGCCGCCCTAGCTCCTGCTCTCCGCCACCGCCGTCACCTTCCCCGAGTCGCGCGCCATCCCCCAGGAATCGCGGAGCAGGATGCGGTGCGTGGCGCGCTCCGGCTCGGCGCCGGGTGTGCGCTGGCGGTAGCAGCCGTCGGGGGCGAGGTCCCAGGCCTGGCGGTTGTCGGCCAGGCAGACCGCGAGGAGCGAGCGCAGGCGGGGGTGGAGCGCCGCGTCGTCGATCGGGGCCGCCGCCTCCACCCGACGGTCGAAGTTGCGCGGCATCCAGTCCGCCGAGCCGATGTAGTACTCCTCGGCGCCGCCATTGGCGAAGTAGTAGAGGCGCGAGTGCTCGAGGAAGCGCCCGACGATGCTGACCACGCGGATGCGGTCGCTCATCCCCGGCACCCCCGGGCGCAGGCAGCAGATGCCGCGCACGATCAGGTCGATCTCCACCCCCGCCTGCGAGGCCCGGTAGAGCGCCATGACCGTCTCCGGGTCGACGAGCGCGTTCATCTTCGCGACGATGCGCGCCGGCCGCCCCTCGGCCGCGTGCGCCGCCTCCCGGTCGATCAGCTCGAGGAAGCGCTGTCGCATGTGCGCCGGCGCGACGAGGAGCTTGCGGTAGAGGCGCTGCCGCGAGTAGCCCGTGAGGGAGTTGAACAGGTCGCTCAGGTCGGCGCCGAGCGAGGGGCCGCAGCTGAAGAGGCCGAAGTCGGTGTAGAGGCGCGCCGTCTTCGAGTTGTAGTTGCCGGTGCCGATGTGCAGGTAGCGGCGGATCCCGTCCGGCTCGCGGCGGACGACGAGCGCCGTCTTCGTGTGCGTCTTGAGCCCCGGGAGCCCGTAGGCGACGTGGACGCCGAAGCTCTCCAGCGTGCGCGCCCAAGTGATGTTGTTCGTCTCGTCGAAGCGCGCCTGGAGCTCGACGAGCACCGCGACCTGCTTCCCGCGCTGCGCCGCCTCGGTGAGCGCGCGCACGATCGCCGTGTCGCCCGAGGTGCGATAGAGCGTCAGCTTGATCGCGAGGACCTGTTCGTCGAGCGCCGCCTGCTCGAGGAAGTGCTCGACCGTGGCCGCGAAGGAATCGAAGGGGTGGTGGACGAGCAGGTCGCGCTCGCGAATGACGTCGAAGATCGAGCGCGACGGGTCGCGCACCTCCGCCGGCACCACCGGGGTGAACGGCGGGTCGCGCAGCTCCGGGATCTCGAGCGTCGCGATCGACATCAGGTCGCCGAGCTCGAGGAGGGGACCGGCCTCCTGCACGTCGCGCGCGCTCAGCCGGCAGCTGTGCGGCCCGTCCTCCTCGCGGAACTCGTCGAGGATCAGGTCGCGGAGCGCGGGCGCCATGCCCGACTGTACCTCGAGCCGCACGACCTCGCCGAAGCGGCGCTGGAAGACCTGCTCCTCGACCGTCTCCAGTAGGTCGTCGTCCTCGTCCACGCTCCCGACCTCGATGTCGGAGTAGCGGGTGACCCGGAAGGCGTGCCAGCGCAGGACGTCCATCCCGGGGAAGAGGGCGCCGAGGTTGGCGCCGATGACCTCCTCGAGCGCGACGAAGTGGTGCGCGCGGCCGAACGGGACCCAGCGCGGCAGGCTGGGCGGCACCTTCACGCGCGCCAGGCGGTCGCGCCCGGTCTCGGGGTCGCGCAGCTCGACGGCGAGCGAGAGCGAGAGGTTCGAGATGTAGGGGAAGGGATGCCCCGGGTCGACGGCGAGCGGCGTGAGCACGGGGAAGACCTCCGACTCGAAGAAGTCGTCCACCGTGAGCCACTCGGCGGGCGACAGCTCGCTCATCGGCACGAGGCGCACGCCGTGGGCTTCGAGCGCCGGGAGGAGCGCCTCGTGCAGGCAGGCGTGAGCGCTCCGCAGCAGCTGGCCCACTCGCCGCTCGATGGCGTCGAGCTGCTCCTGAGCGGGGAGCCCGTAGGGGGGCGCGTGGAGGATCCCCGCGGCAACCTGCCGCCGCAGCCCCGCCACCCGCACCATGTAGAACTCGTCGAGGTTGGTGCTGAAGATCGCCAGGAACTTCAGCCGCTCGAGGAGGGGGTTCCGGGCGTCGAACGCCTCGTGCAGGACGCGGGCGTTGAACTCGAGCCAGCTGAGCTCGCGGTTGAGGAAGTGCTCCGCGTCGGCGGTGCAGTTCGTCGGGGCGAGGGGGGGTGGGACGAGGTCGCTCATGGCGTGGGTAGATGCGTCCGCCGGGTGGCTGCCGGAAGCGGCCGGGCGTCACGAGCTCGTCACGGGCCGGTCACGGCGCGTCGGCGTCGACGCGAGGGGCGACGGACCGCGCCCCCGTCTCTCCTACACCGCCCGCTCCAGATGGACGACGGCCGCGAGCAGGCGGTACGCGACCGCCGCCATCAGCGCCGAGGCGGGGATGGTGACGACCCACGCCCAGACGATGCGGCCGGCGAGCCCCCAGCGCACCGCCGACAGCCGGTTCGTGGCCCCGACTCCCACGATCGACCCGGTGATCGTGTGCGTCGTGCTCACCGGGATGCCGAAGTGCGTCGCCAGCGAGATCGCCAGCGCCCCCCCGGTCTCGGCGGCGAAGCCCCCCACGGGGCGCAGCTTGGTGATGCGCGAGCCCATCGTGTGTACGATGCGCCAGCCACCGAACAACGTTCCCAGCGAGATCGCCGTGTAGGCGCCGAACTCCACCCAGTAGGGGATGCGCGAGGCGTCCTCGACGTAGAGGTGGCCGAGCACTCCTGGCTGGCCGGCGAAGTAGGCCTTCGACGCCACGAGGAGGCCGACGATGATCCCCATGGTCTTCTGCGCGTCGTTGCCGCCGTGCGACCAGGAGAGCAGCGCCGAGCTCACGAGCTGCGCCGGCCGGAAGACGCGGTCGACGCGCGCCGGCGAGGCGCGGCGGAAGATCCAGTAGACGAGGACCATCAGCGTGAAGCCCGCCGCCAGCCCGACGAGGGGCGAGATCACGATGAAGGAGAGGGTCTGCACCCACTTGGGCCCCCACGTGATCGCGCCGAACCCCGCCTTCCCCACCGCCGCCCCCGCGTATCCGCCGATGAGGGCGTGCGAGGAGCTCGACGGGATGCCGTAGTACCAGGTGATCAGGTTCCAGACGATCGCCCCGAGCAGCCCGCCGAGGATCACGTTCGGGTCGACGATGTTGACGTCGATCATCCCGCTCCCGATCGTCCTCGCCACCGCCGTCCCGACCGTGAAGGCGGCGATGAAGTTGAAGAACGCGGCCCAGACGACCGCCGCGAACGGGCTGAGGACGCGCGTGCCGACGATCGTCGCGATCGAGTTCGCGGAGTCGTGGAAGCCGTTGATGAAGTCGAAGACGAAGGCGACGGCGACGATCGCGAGGACGTAGGTGATCACGATCAGGAGTTCTTGAGGGCGATGCTCTCGAGGGTGTTGGCGACGTCCTCACATTCGTCGAGCGCGGTCTCGAGCGTGTCGTAGAGATCCTTCCACTTCATCACCTCGATCGCGTCGGTCGTCCCGGCGAACAGCTGCCCGACGGCGTCGTGGTAGATCGCGTCCCCCTCCTCCTCGAGGCGCTTGATCTCGAGCGCCGCGGCGGCGACGATCTTGTACTCCTTCATCCCCCTCACCGCCCGGGCGATCGACGCTCCCGCCCGGACGAGCACGTCGGCGAGCTGCTTGGCGGGCTCGCGGACCTCGCGGATGCGGAACATCGCCGCCCGCCGCGCCGTGCCGTCGATCAGGTCCACGACGGTGTCGAGGCGCGAGGCGAGCAGGTGGATGTCCTCGCGGTCGAGCGGCGTGATGAAGCTCTTGTTGAGGCGGAGGATCACCTGGTGGGTGAGCTCGTCGGCCTCGTGCTCGAGCTCCTTGATGGCGGCCACGTAGTGGTCGAGCCGCGCGGGCTCGGCGAAGAGCTTCGCGAGCGTCTGCGCGGAGTCGCTGATGCGCTGGGCGATCTGCGCGAACAGGTCGAAGAACTGCTCGTCGCGGGGGATCAGTCGCACGAAGGTCTCTCTGGATGGAGTCGAGGGGTGGGACGCGGCACCGCGCCGCCGGGGGTGCCCGGAGGCGTCACGTGCCGTGTGGCGCGACCGGGCCTCCGCGGCCCGGCGTCCCGAAGGGCGCGCCGCCCCAGCTCGGGACCCCCGCGGCGGGGGTGCCGGCGGCGGGGGAGTCGGCCGGCGTCGTGGTGCGCGCGGTCGGGCCGCCCGACGCCGACGGGGCACCGAACAGCTCGGCCACGGGGAGCGGGCCGGCACCGGTCGCCGCCGCCATCGCGACGCCGTGCGAGGTGCCGACGCGCGTGGCTCCGGCGGCGATCATGGCGAGCGCCGTGCTCGCGTCGCGGATCCCCCCCGACGCCTTGACGCCGAGGGCGTCGCCGACGGCGAGCCGGAGGAGGGCCACCGCCTCCGGAGTCGCGCCGCCGGCGGGGTGCGCGCCGGTGCTCGTCTTCACGTAGTGCGCGCCCTCGTCGCGGGCGATGCCGGCGGCGCGCACGATCTCGACCGGCGTCATCGCCGCCGTCTCGAGGACGATCTTGACGATCCGGCCGGGGACGGCCCCGACCGCGGCGGCGACGTCGGCCGCCACGTAGCGCCATTCCCCCGCCCTGATCTGACTGATCGGGGCGACGACGTCGAGCTCGTCGGCGCCGTCGTCGGCGGCGAGGCGCGCCTCGAGCGCCTTGACCTCGACCCGCGACGCGCCGGTCGGATAGCCGATCACGGTCGCCACGCGGACCGCGCTGCCGGCGAGCAGCGCCCGGCAGAGCGGCACCCAGAGCGGGAGGACACACACCGCCGCGAAGCGGTGCTCGGCGGCCTCGACGCAGAGCGCCTCGACCTCCCGGCGCCCCGCCTCGGCGCGGAGCAGCGTGTGGTCCACGAAGTCCGCCAGCCGAGCCGGCCCCGCCGCGAACGTGACGCCGCGCGGCGGCGTCGGCAGGCCGCCGGGCCGGCCCTGGGGCGCGGCGCCGGGAGTGGTCCGGGCGAGGTCACCCTTGGCGAGCTCGCTCGCGATCTGAAGGGCGAGCGCGTTGAGATCGACGCTCAATGAGGAGCTGATTCTGGAAAGAGAAAGGGTGTCCGCGCGCCTGGCGGGCGCCGAGCCCCGGGTCTCCCGCGAGCCGCGCCGCCACCCACCGGGAGGCTCGACGGCGGGCGGCGGCGCGGCTCTGCGACGTCGAAGATAGCCCGCGGCCGAGTCCGGGCGCAAACCCGCGCCGCCGCGTGGCCCCCCGCGCTCGCGCTAGGCCGTCGGGTCCCAGACCGCGCGCGCGTCGCCGACCGTGGTGCGGCGGCGAACGAGGCGGGGGTTCTCGAACAGCTTCACCAGCAGCACGCCGGTCACGAATCCGCCCACGTGCGCCCAGACGGCGACCCCGCCCGAGACGTCGCGCCGCATCGGGTTCAGCTCCGGGAGCCCCGTCAGCACCTGCAGGCCAAACCAGTAGAGCAGCACGATCCAGGCGACGACGTGGAAGATGAAGAACGGCGGGAAGAGCATCCGCACCCGCACCCGCGGGTAGAGCACCAGGTAGGCTCCGAGCACCCCCGAGATCGCCCCCGAGGCGCCGACCGTCGGCACCGGCGACGCGGGATTGATCAGGACGTGGGTGGCCGCCGCCGCGAGCCCGCAGAGCAGGTAGAAGAGGAGAAAGCGCAGCCGCCCCATGCTGTCTTCGACGTTGTTCCCGAACACCCACAGGAAGAGCGAGTTGCTGATGATGTGCCCCCAGCTCCCGTGCAGGAACATCGACGTCAGCGGGGTCAACCGGTTGATCGGCTCGTTGTCGATCAGGCAGGCGAGACCCGGCGCCATCGGTAGGGCGAAGCCCAGCGGCGCGCGATGCGTGAGCTCGCCTGGCACGAGCCCGAGGTTGCAGACGCTCGAGACGAGCGTGAGCTCGTTCGCGCCGGCCCCCTGCACCAGGACCCACACGGCGAGGAGCGCCCCGAGGATGAGAAAGGTCATCACCGGGGTGCGGATGGTCGGATTCTCGTCACCGATCGGGAACATGGGCTCTCCTGCGCCGCGTTCCGGCGCTCGTGGCCGGCCGTTCCGTCCGCCGGCGATGCCCCGCGGGCGGAACTGCCGAGCGTCGTGCTGTGCGCGAATCGGGCCGCGTGCTCCGCGCGCACCGCGTGGCGGTCACCGAACCAGGGAGCGCACCGCCCCCGCGGTCGGCCGATGTGGCGCCGCCGGCGCCTCCCTGAAGGCGCGCGGGCCACTCTGACACCGGGCGCGCCCGGGCACCGTCGAACTCCCTGCCAGAGTGGCCGAACGGCGCGGTCCCGCCCTTGCCTCCCGGTGACGCAGACCGACGGGCGCGGGTGGCGCCCCCGCGCGGTCGAGCAGGAACAGCTTTCGCGCCGCGCCGGTCGGACCACCGACAGGAGCGCCCGCGTCCGAGCTCACTCTCTTGACGAGGTAGCAATGGCAGACAAAGTCATCGGCATCGACCTGGGAACGACGAACTCCGTCGTGGCCGTGATGGAGGGCGGCGACCCGGTCGTGATTCCCAACGCCGAGGGGGGGCGGACGACGCCCTCCGTGGTCGGCTTCAGCAAGGACGGCGAGCGGTTGGTGGGGCAGATCGCCAAGCGCCAGGCCGTCACCAACCCGCAGAACACCGTCTTCTCGATCAAGCGCTTCATGGGGCGCCGGATGAGCGAGGTGCAGGACGAGATCAAGCGCGTCCCGTACAAGGTGATGCCGGGTCAGAACGACCTCGCCGTGGTCGAGGTCCAGGGGAAGCGCTACACGCCCCCCGAGATCTCGGCGATGATCCTCCAGAAGATGAAGCAGACCGCCGAGGACTACCTCGGCCACAAGGTCGAGAAGGCGGTCGTCACCGTGCCCGCGTACTTCAACGACGCCCAGCGCCAGGCGACGAAGGACGCCGGCAAGATCGCCGGCCTCGACGTCCTCCGGATCATCAACGAGCCGACGGCGGCGGCGCTCGCCTACGGGCTCGACAAGAAGAAGGACGAGAAGGTCGCCGTCTTCGACCTCGGGGGCGGCACGTACGACATCTCGGTGCTCGAGCTCTACGACGTCGAGGGGTCGCGCCAGTTCGAGGTGAAGTCCACGAACGGCGACACCCACCTGGGCGGCGACGACTTCGACCAGCGCGTGATCGACTGGCTCGTGGCGGAGTTCAAGCGCGACCAGGCGATCGACCTCTCCAAGGACCCGATGGCGCTGCAGCGTCTCAAGGAGGCCGGCGAGAAGGCGAAGATGGAGCTGTCGACCACGCAGTCGACCGACATCAACCTCCCCTTCATCACCGCCGACGCCTCGGGCCCGAAGCACCTGAACTATGCACTCACCCGGGCGAAGTTCGAGCAGCTCGTGGACGACCTCGTGCAGCGCACGATCGCGCCCATGGAGCAGGCGCTCAAGGACGCCGGCCTCAAGGCCGGGGACATCGACGAGGTGCTGCTCGTCGGCGGCTCGACGCGCATCCCGAAGATCCAGGACGTCGTCAAGAAGTTCTTCGGGAAGGAGCCGAACCGCGGCGTGAACCCCGACGAGGTCGTGGCGATCGGCGCCGCCGTGCAGGGCGCGGTGCTCACCGGCGAGCAGAAGGACGTGCTGCTGCTCGACGTGACGCCGCTCTCGCTCGGCATCGAGACGCTCGGCGGCGTGACGACGGTGCTCATCCCGCGGAACACGACCATCCCGACGAAGAAGAGCGAGACCTTCTCGACGGCCGACGACAACCAGACGACGGTCGAGATCCACGTCCTGCAGGGCGAGCGCGAGATGGCGCGCGACAACCGGACGATCGGGAAGTTCCAGCTCACCGGGATCCCGCCCGCCCCGCGCGGCATGCCGCAGGTCGAGGTCGGCTTCGACATCGACGCCAACGGCATCCTGCACGTCGCCGCGAAGGACAAGGCGACGGGCAAGGAGCAGAAGATCCGCATCGAGGCCTCGAGCGGGCTCTCGGAGGCCGACATCAACCGCATGGTGCAGGACGCGGAGAAGAACGCGGCCGAGGACAAGCGTCGGCGCGAGGAGATCGACCTCCGCAACCGGCTCGACAGCATGACGTACGAGGTCGAGAAGAACTCCAAGGAGTGGGCCGACAAGCTCCCCGCGGAGCTCAAGGGCCGCCTCGACGGTGCCGTGGAGCGGGCGCGCAAGGCGCTCCGCGGCGACGACATGAGCGAGATCCGCTCGGCGCAGGAGGAGCTGACCCGGGTGTTCCAGGAGGCCGGCCAGTCCTTCTACCAGCAGACGCAGGGCGCGTCCGGCGGCCAGGGTGGCGCGGGCGGCGGACCCGGCGCGGGTCAGCCCGGCGGCGAGCAGCCGGCGGGGGCGGCGGCCGGCAAGGCGGACGACGTCGTCGAGGCGGACTACGAGATCGTGGACGAGAACAAGAGCTGACCGGGGGCCGGCCTCCGGTCCACGCTCCACGCCTCCACGCTACACGCCCCACGCTCGGGCAGCCCGAGCGTGGGGCGTGTAGCGTGGAGGGGGCATCCGGACAACCCCCGCTTGGCAGCGGGTGTCGAAGCAATGATGGGGAGCGGGGGGAGCACGCGAGGGAGCGGGCGAGGAAGCGGGCGAGGGGCCGCGCGAAAGCAGACCGATCGCTTACACCGAGGTCCTGGGCCCGCCCCCCGGTCCGCGAAACTCCTCGCGCCCCCGAAGTGTAGATTTCCAGGACCCTACAACAGAGCAGACCGACACATGGCACTCTCCTTCGCCCGGGCCCGCCTCGGCGCCGCCGTGGCGGGCGCCTTCCTCGGCGGGCTCGTCGTCGCCTCCAGCTTCGACCTCACACGCCTCGGCTACGCGCAGGCGTCGAGCAAGCCCACCTCGCAGGAGGTCAAGCCGCTCGCCGACCAGAGCAACGCGTTCGTCGCCATCGCCGAGCACGTGACCCCCGCCGTCGTCTCGATCGAGGCGTCGCGCGAGGGGCGGCAGGGCACCTCGCGGCTGCGTGGGCGCGTCCCGCCCGGGATGGAGGACTTCTTCCAGCAGTTCGACCCCCGGCGGCAGGGACCGAGCGAGGCGAGCGGCTCGGGGTTCATCGTCAGCAGGGACGGCTACATCCTCACGAACAACCACGTCGTGGAGGACGCCGACCGGGTGACGGTGACGCTCACCGACCACCGGGCCTTCAAGGCCAGGGTCGTGGGGCGCGACCCGACGACCGACGTCGCCGTGATCAAGATCGACGGCGGCAACTTTCCGAGCGTGGCGATCGGCGACGAGAGCACGTCGCGGATCGGCGAGTGGGTGCTCGCGATCGGGAACCCGCTCGGGCTCGACTTCACCGTCACGGCGGGGATCATCAGCGCGAAGGGGCGCGGCGGGCGCGAGCTCCGCAACCTCCTCCCCGGCCAGTACGCGATCTCCGACTTCATCCAGACCGACGCCGCGATCAACCCCGGCAACTCGGGCGGGCCGCTGGTCAACATCCGCGGCGAGGTGATCGGGATCAACGGCGCCATCGCCAGCCCGACCGGCTTCTACACGGGGTACGGCTTCGCCATCCCGATCACGCTCGCCAAGAACGTGATGGACGACATCATCCGCTACGGCAAGGTACGGCGGCCGGTGCTCGGCATCGCGATCGACGACGTGACGCCGGAGGACGCCCAGGCGGCGGGCCTCAAGACGATCGCCGGCGTGAAGGTGGGCGGCTTCAACCCGTCGGACGAGAGCCCGGCGGAGAAGGCGGGGGTCGAGCCGGGTGACGTGATCGTCGCCATCGACGGCAAGCCCGTGGACCGCGTGAGCACCCTCCAGCGCGTCGTCCGCACGCACGAGCCGGGCGAGACGGTGGCGCTCGACGTGATGCGCTACGGGAGTCGCAAGAGCTTCAAGGTCAAGCTCTCCGAGGCGCCCCCCGAGGAGCAGGCGGTCGCGCAGGAGCCGCGCAACGCGGTGAGCCCGGCCGGCATGGTCACCGGCAAGCTGGGGATCGCGGTCGAGCCGGTGTCGCCGGACTTCGCGCGCGAGAACAGCCTGACGACGGAGCAGCGCGGGCTGCGCGTCACCGACGTGCAGCACGCCTCCCCGGCCTATCAGAAGCTGTTCGAGGGGTCGGACGTCATCACCGAGATCCTCTATCCGGGGCCGCGGCGCGCCGTGCGCTCCGTCGCGGACTTCCAGCAGGCGCTCGACCGGTTGAAGAGCGGCGACGTGATCAGCCTCTTCGTCCTCTCGGTCTCGCCGCAGGGGCAGAGCACCCGCGTGGTGAACCTGCGGGTCGGCGCCTGAGGGGCTCCCGCGCGGCGCCCGGATGACCGGGCGCGGGAATCGCGCGGGCGAGGGGGCCCGGCCGCCAACTGGCGGCCGGGCCCCCGCTCGTTAGGGGTGGGGCGGCACCCTGGCAGCCACGGCCGGATCGGCGCTATGTTACGGCACGCGAACGTGGCGGAATTGGCAGACGCACCAGATTTAGGCTCTGGCGCCGAGAGGCGTGGGGGTTCGAGTCCCCCCGTTCGCATCGCGCGGCATCCATCGCGCGGCATCCATCGCGCGGCATCCATCGCGCGGCATCCACGGACACGAAGATCGGGCCGCGAGTCGAACGCCGGTTGGCGTCAGGACTCGCGGCCCGATCTTCGTCGCGCGCCGCCGGCGCTCGGACCAAGATTCCCCTCCGAGGGGAATCTCAGAACGCGATGCCGATGACCGCGCGGGCGTCCGGGTAGACGCGGTCCACCGGCGAGTCGTCGGGGATGTTCCCCACCACCCGCCGCGCCCCGACGCCGGTGCCGACGAGAAAGCGCCGGTGGGCGCCGAGCAGCCAGTTGTAGTTGGCCATGACCCCGAGCGTCGCGCGCGTGTCGCTCCGGTCGTCCTTGCGCGCGCTCAGAAAGCCGAGGGTGAGGCCGACGCCGAGGCCATCGAAGGCCACCTCGTTGGGGTAATAGAGCACCTTGCCCTCGGCCCACCCCCGCACGTCGCCGTAGCCGCCCGTCGAGAGGTAGGACCCGCCCGCGCCTACCGTGAACCCCGGCGCGAGCGATACCTCGTACTCGGCGGAGAAGAGCCCGAACGGGAGCCCGATCGCGTTGATCGCGGCGGTCTGGACGTACGGCTGCGACACCGGCTGCGACACCGGCGCGGGGTACCCCTGCGCGGCGGCCGCCGTCGGGCGGAGGGAGACGGCGACGGCGAGCAGCGCGCCGGCGGTGAGACGGAGGCGTGGAGACATGTACGTGGTGTGTGGGGCGAGCGTGAGGC
This sequence comes from Gemmatimonadaceae bacterium, assembly GCA_045804285.1. Lineage (GTDB taxonomy): Bacteria > Gemmatimonadota > Gemmatimonadetes > Gemmatimonadales > Gemmatimonadaceae > DATMHT01. Next base: position 6,081 of record JBJMNL010000294.1, on the reverse strand, counting down.
GCGCGGCCGAGCGAGGTCGCTCGGCCGCGCGGTCGCTGGTAGTATAATCGTCGCGAGAATCGCCGCGAACGGTGGTGTAGACCAGCGTACCGCCGAACGAGAGGCCGCGCCGGCGGGCGCCCGGGTAGTCGCGCCGCTTCGCCTCCGTGGAACGGGGTCGGCAGGCTCCCGGGCACGGGGAGGCGGAGCCGGGTCGCGCGGCCGGCCCGCCGCGGCCCGAGGTGCAAGCGCTGTCGCGCTCGCCAGGCGCCACCGGCCGGCCGGCTTGCACGGCGCGGCTGGGCCGGGCCTTCTCCCGCTTGCTGGTACGCGCCCCCCTGCCCCGTTAGCTTTCCTTATCAGAATGTGAACCGCCCGGGACGGCGCCGCGAGCGCGCCGTCGGCGGGGAGGGCTGCGGCACGCCGGCCATTCCGGCCAGCGGCGGACCCGGCGACCGGCGGCGGACCCAGCCGGCGCACACGAGCTTTCGAATCATGAACATCGAGATCACGCCCAAGAAGACCGACGGGGCCGAACGCCTGCTCCAGGTGTCGGTGCCCGTCGAGACCGTGCGCGACGCCGAGGAGCGCGCGGCGCGCCGCTATGCGTCCAACGTGCGCCTCCCCGGATTCCGCCCCGGCAAGGCGCCGGCGGCGATGGTCCGCCGGCGCTTCGCCGACGCCATCCGTCAGGAGGCGCTCGAGTCGCTCGTCCAGGACGCCTACAAGGAAGTGCTCGAGCGCGAGAAGCTGCAGCCGATCGCGCAGCCGCACGTGCACGACCTCAAGTTCGCCGAGAACGAGCCCCTCACCTTCGAGCTGCACGTCGAGGTGCGTCCCGAGGTCAAGCTCGCGCGCCTGACCGGCTTCCGGGTCGAGCGCCCCTCGACCGCGGTGACCGACGAGCAGGTGAAGGAGCAGATCGAGCGGATGCGCGAGCAGCGCGCGTCGCTGACGCCGGTGACGGAGCGCCCGCAGCCGGGCGACATCGTCACGGTGCAGCTCGCGACGGCGGACGAGACGGGGGCGATGCCCGAGGGGAAGGAGTACCGCCTCGAGCTGGGCGGGGGACAGGCGATCCCCGGGATCGAGGAGCTGATCATGGAGGCGACACCCGGCCAGACGGTGGAGCGCCCCGTGAAGTGGCCCGACGACTTCCCCGACGAGGCGCGCCGCGGGCAGACGATGCTGGCGCGGGTCGCGCTGAGCGACGTGAAGCGCAAGTCGCTCCCGACGCTGGACGACGCCTTCGCGCGCGAGGTCGGCGACTTCGACTCGCTCGACGCGCTCACCGCGGCGGTGAAGACCGACATGGCGGCGCACGCGGAGCGCGAGTCGGAGGCCGAGGTCCGGCAGAAGCTGATCGACGAGATCATCTCCGCCAACCCGTTCGACGTGCCGCACAGCTGGGTGGCGCAGCTCGTCGACGCCTACGCCGAGGCCTACCAGATCCCCGAGGGGGACCGCGGGCACTTCGCGGAGGAGTTCCGCACGATGGCCGAGCGCCAGGTGCGGCGCGACGTCGTGATCGACACGGTCGCCGAGCAGGAAGGGCTGACCGCGACCGAGCGGGACATCGACGAGCGGATCGCCGAGGTCGCGGAGAAGCGCGGCGGCGACCCGGCGCAGCTCTACGCGTCGCTCCAGAAGGCGGGGCGGCTGCGCGAGATCGAGCGGAGCATCACGGAAGACAAGGTGTTCAAGTACTTGATGGAGAAGAACGAGGTGAAGTGAGCGGGAGGGGGGCGACCGCGGTGAGCAGTGAACAGTGACTGGTTCTCAGCGGGCAGTGTCGCGCCGCGACTGAGACGTGACTGAGAACCGAGAGCTCACGACTGCCGACTGCTCACCGCGGTCGCCGCCCCCTCCCCACCTCGCACCGCAGCACCCTCAGACGAGACAGGCACATGGCAACGATCTACCCGCCCTACGTCATCGAGCGCTCCAGCCGCGGCGAGCGGACGTACGACATCTTCTCGCGGCTGCTGATGGATCGCATCATCTTCCTCGGCACGCCGATCAACGACGACGTAGCGAACATCGTGATCGCGCAGCTCCTCTTCCTCGAGTCCGACAACGAGGGGCGCGACATCCACATCTACATCAACTCCCCGGGCGGGAGCGTGTCGGCGGGGCTCGCCATCTACGACACGATCCAGTTCATGAAGTCGCCCGTGAACACGACGTGCATGGGGCTCGCCGCGAGCATGGGGGCGTTCCTCCTCGCCGCCGGCCGCCCCGGCAAGCGGAACGCGCTGCCGCACTCGCGGATCATGATCCACCAGCCCTCCGGCGGGGCGCAGGGGACGGCGGCCGACATCGAGGTGCAGGCGAAGGAGATCCTCTACCTGCGCGCCAAGATGAACGAGCTGATGTCGCGGCACACCGGCCGCCCGGTGGAGCAGATCGAGCGCGACATCGAGCGCGACAAGTTCATGTCGGCCGAGGAGGCGAAAGCCTACGGCCTCATCGACAACATCGTCACGCACCGCGGCGAGGTCGTCGAGCCGTCCAAGCAGCCCGCGGTGACGGCGTAAGACCCGGCGGGGGCGGGTGGACGCGCCCGCCCGCCCCCGCCGTTTGCCTCCCGCCCGAGTCGGGCGGTATTATGTCCCCGGCCCCGCGGCGCCCGGCGCCCGGTGCGCCACCTGACGCACGCCGCACGCCTCACACGTTTCGCGGATCGCCATGTCGCACGACAAACATCTTCGCTGCTCGTTCTGCGGAAAGTCGAAGGACTCGGTCCGGAAGTTCATCTCCGGCCCGTCGGTCTACATCTGCAACGAGTGCATCGCCCTCTGCAACGAGATCCTGGCCGAGGACGAGGAGCGGGAGGTCGCCGAGGCGATCACGCAGGTCCCCTCCCCGCAGGAGATCAAGGACGTCCTCGATCAGTACGTGATCGGCCAGGACAAGGCGAAGAAGACGCTCGCGGTGGCGGTCTACAACCACTACAAGCGCATCAACTCCGCGTCGCTGCGCGACGACGACGTGGAGCTCGACAAGTCGAACATCATGCTGATCGGGCCGACGGGCGTGGGGAAGACGCTCCTCGCGCAGACGCTGGCCCGCATCCTCGACGTCCCGTTCACGATCGCCGACGCGACGACGCTCACCGAGGCGGGCTACGTCGGTGAGGACGTCGAGAACATCCTCGTCCGGCTCCTCCAGGCGGGGGACTTCAACGTCGCCGAGTGCGAGCGCGGCATCGTCTACATCGACGAGATCGACAAGATCGCGCGCAAGTCGGAGAACCCGAGCATCACCCGCGACGTCTCGGGCGAGGGCGTGCAGCAGGCGCTGCTCAAGATCCTCGAGGGGACCGTCGCCTCGGTGCCGCCCCAGGGGGGGCGCAAGCACCCGCAGCAGGAGTACATCCAGATCAACACGAAGGACATCCTGTTCCTCTGCGGCGGGGCGTTCGACGGGCTGGAGAAGATCATCGAGGCGCGCACTGGGCGGAAGCAGATCGGCTTCGGCGGCGACCCGGACGGCACCAAGCGCGGGATCGGCGTCACGAAGAACCCCTTCGCCGACGTCGAGCCGGACGACCTGCTCCGCTACGGCCTGATCCCCGAGCTCGTCGGCCGCCTGCCGGTCGCGGTGCCGCTCGAGGCGCTCGACGAGGAATCGCTGGTGCGCATCCTCAAGGAGCCGAAGAACGCCCTCACCAAGCAGTACGCGAAGCTCTTCGAGCTCGAGGACGTCAAGCTCACCTTCGAGGATTCGGCGCTGCGCGCGGTGGCGCAGAAGGCGCTCAAGCGCGGCACCGGCGCGCGCGGCCTGCGCGCGATCCTCGAGGAGATCCTCACCGAGGTGATGTTCGACCTCCCGAGCCGCGACGACGTCACCGAGGTCAAGATCATCGAGAGCACCGTCAACAACGGCGCCCCTCCGCTGCTCGAGATCAGCCCGAAGCGGCAGAAGAAGGAAGCCTGAGTCGGGCAGAGCCACATAGGGCGGAACGAGGAACGAGGAATGAGGGAGGGGACGCTACGAGGTGGCATCCCGTCCCTCATTCCTCATTCCGCCCTTCGCCGTTCCTCTCCGCGCTAGATTGATCGCATGACCACCCTCTCCTTCGCCCGCGACGGCGAGTCGTTCGACGTGCCGGAGCGCCTGCCGGTGCTCCCGCTCCGCGACGTCGTGATCTTCCCGTACGTCGTCATGCCCCTGCTCGTCGGGCGCCCGGTGTCGCTCGGCGCGGTGCAGGAGGCGGCGGCGACCGAGGGGCGCTTCGTCTTCCTCGTCGCCCAGCGGAGCGCCGACGTGCAGGAGCCGGCCGCGGGGGACCTCTTCCGCGTCGGCGTGGTCGGACGCGTCCACCAGGTGGCGCCGCTCCCGAACGGGACCGTGCGAGTGCTGCTCGAAGGGGTGGCGCGGGCCCGCGTCACCCGGTACGCGGCGAGCGGCGGCGTGCTCCGCGCCACCGTCGCCCCCCTCCCCTTCGGCGCCCACGAAGGCTCGCCGGCGGCGCCCTCCCCGGCCGGCGGAACCGTCGACGCGGGCGACGAGGGGGACGGGCCGTATGCGCCGAGCGGCGCCGGGGGGGGAGGGGTGGACGCGGCGGCCGGCCTCGTCGCCGCGCGGCGCACCATCGGCCTGTTCGAGGAGTACGTTTCGCTGCACCGGCGCATCCCCGACGAGGTTACCGAGCTCGTCCATGACGCCTCCTCCCCGGAGCGGCAGGCGTGCGCCGTCGCCGCGCACGTCGCGGTGCAGTACGAGGTCCGGCAGCGACTGCTCGAGGCGCCGGGGCTCCCCGACCTCTTCGCCGCCCTGGCCGAGCTGCTCGCGGCCGAGCTCGAGATCCTCAAGCTGGAGCGGAAGATCGAGGACGACGTGCGCGGGTCGCTCTTCCAGAACCAGCGCGAGTTCTACCTGCAGGAGCAGCTCAAGGCGATCCACAAGGAGCTCGGCGCCGACGACGCGGACGACGCCGCCGAGCTCGAGCGACAGGTCGCCGCGCGCGGACTCCCGGAGGCCGTGGCGGCGCGGGTGATCCGCGAGGTGCGCAAGCTCCGCCGCATGTCGCCGCTCTCCCCCGAGGCGACCGTCGGGCGCAACTTCGTGGACTGGGTGCTCGCCCTCCCCTGGACCGAGCGCACGGACGACGTCCTCGACGTCGCCAACGCGCGCGCGGTGCTCGACGCGGAGCACCACGGCCTCGACGAGGTGAAGGAGCGGATCCTGGACCACATCGCGGTGCTCTCGCTCGTCGGGCGGCTCGACGGGCCGGTGCTCTGCCTGGTCGGGCCGCCGGGCGTCGGCAAGACCTCGCTCGGCCGCTCGATCGCCCGCGCCCTGGGGCGGAAGTTCGTGCGCATGTCCCTCGGCGGGGTGCGCGACGAGGCGGAGATCCGCGGCCACCGGCGCACCTACATCGGCTCCATGCCGGGACGCGTCGTGCAGGCGATGCGCCGCGCCGGCGTCGTCAACCCGGTGCTCCTCCTCGACGAGGTCGACAAGCTGGGTCAGGACTACCGCGGCGATCCCGCGGCCGCGCTCCTCGAGGTGCTCGACCCCGAGCAGCACTCGGCGTTCAACGACCACTACCTCGAGGTCGACTACGACCTGTCGCAGGTGCTATTCGTGACGACGGCCAACTCGCTCTCCGGGATCCCCGAGGCGCTGCGCGACCGGATGGAGGTGATCCGCCTCGCCGGCTACCTCGACCAGGAGAAGCTCGCGATCGCCCGCCGCCACCTGGTTCCCCGGCAACTCCAGAAGAACGGCCTCGACCCGGCCGCGGTGCAATGGGAGCCGGACGCCCTCCCGCGTCTGCTGCGCGGCTACACGCGCGAGGCGGGGGTGCGCGAGCTGGAGCGGAGGATCGGACGCGTGGCGCGGAAGCTGGCCCGGCGGATGGCCGAAGGCCGGATGGCCGAGGGCCGGGTGGCCGAGGGCCGGGTGGCCGAGGGCCGGGTGACCGAGGGTCCGACGGCCGCGACGGCGCCGCTCATCGTCCGCGCCTCCGACCTCCCCGCCCTCCTCGGCCCCGCCCCCTTCGACCCCGACGAGCGGTCGCTCGAGGACCGGGTCGGCGTCGCGACGGGACTCGCCTACACGTGTTTGGTAGTGGTTAGTGTAGTGATAGAGTTT
>JBJMNL010000293.1:0-1990 GCA_045804285.1 Gemmatimonadaceae bacterium | reverse complement strand
GGCCAGATCGGCGACTGGGCCGCGGGAGAGGCGGCATCGTACGCCTTCGCGCTCGACGAAGCCGAGCGCCTCGGCAGACGCAGGGCGCTGCGGAAGCTGCGCACCATCGGCCCGCCGCCCCACACCGCCACGCGCCTGTGGACGGAGCGCACGTGGCTCCAGCGCCTGGAGGGGCAGCTCGGCCCCAGGGCGCTCTGGAAGATGGGCCGGGTCCTCGTCGGCGCGCCGGAAACGTCGATCTTCGAGCTTCCGCGGGTGATGCGCGCGTTCCGGAGGTCGCTCGACGCGATGTGGGCCGAGGTATCGCGGCTGAATCTCCTGACGCTCGCGCCGGCGCTGCAGGTACCAGTGTTCTTCTTCCTCGGGCGGGGCGACCACTGGGTCCCGCCCGAGACCAGCGTGGCCTACTTCGACGCGCTCACCGCGCCCTCGAAGCGCCTCGTCTGGTTCGAGAAGTCCGGACACCAGCCGTTCGCGGACGAGCCGGACAAGTTCAATCGCGCGATGGTGGAGCTGGTGCGGCCGGCGGTGGTGGGACCCGACGATCGGCAAGCCGGAAGGTCGCCCCAGTACCAGAGCGATCTCGCCACACCGGCACCTACCACGCCCCAACCGTAGGCAGGGCGATCTGCACGGAGGGCGCCTCTCGTGCAATCTCAGATCCACCGGCGACGCACGAGCAGCACCTTGACCAGCTGAGTGAGCGTGACGTGGGAGAGCAGCGTCAGAGCGAGCACCGGCCAGTAGCGTGGCGGCAGCCGCGCGAAGCCGAGCGCCGGCGCGAGGTCGCGGCGGAGGCGCCGGTAGACGTCGGGTCCCCGATGCGGAGCCGCGGGTTCCGGTTGCGTGCAGGCGGCGGGGCGAGCACATGCGTGCGCGCCGAATCGCCGGCGGCGTGACCGCGGCCGCCGCGGTGGCAGGCATGGCGTACGCCGCCTACGTCGCCACCACGTACCGGCGCTACGGCCGCGGGGCCGCGCTGGACGGCGCCGAACCCGACACGCTGCTCGACCGCTTCCTGCCCGCGCCCGAGGTCGCCGAGCGCCACACCGTCCGCGTCGCGGCGCCGGCGCAGGTCACCTTCGAGGCGGCGCGGCACCTCGACCTCCAGCGCTCGCCGCTGGTGCGCGCCATCTTCCGGGGGCGCGAGCTGCTCATGCGGGCGCACGCCCCACCGGCCGCGCGCCCGCGCGAGTTCGTGGCCGAGGTGCTCACCCTCGGCTGGCGCGTGCTCGCCGAGGTCCCCGGGCGCAAGGTCGTCCTCGGGGCCGTGACCCGACCGTGGGAGGGCGACGTGGTGTTCCGTGGGCTCCCGGCAGACGAGTTCGCCGCCTTCGCCGAGCCCGGCTACGCGAAGATCGCCTGGACGCTCGCCGTCGACCCGCGGGGGCCGGACGGCTCCGTCTTCCGCACCGAGACGCGCGTGGCGACGACGGACCCGGCGTCGCGCGAGCGCTTCCGGCGCTACTGGGCGCTGCTCTCGCCCGGCATCCTGCTCATCCGCCGCGAGTCGCTGCGACTCGTCAAGGCGGACGCCGAGCGGCGCGCGCTCGGGCGGATCGCGAGCGCGGCCGAGCGACGGCGGGCCGCGTCGCCAGCCGGTGCGCCGTGATCCCGCGAGGACGGGCCGCGGCACGAGGGGACTCGTGAGACACTGGGCCGCGCTCGGTGCGGCCACGGTACTCGGCGCCGCGGCGGCCTCCGCTACAGCCATTGCCGGCGGGAGGCTGCTCTGGAGGCGCGGCACGGCGCGCGCGATCGGCCGACTCACCGCGTGTACGCCCACGGCGGACGGGCCGGTGCCATCGCGATACTCGCCCGAGCAGCTCGACGGGCTGCCGGAGCCTGTGAGACACTACTTCGAGCTCGCCCTCACGCCCGGCCAACCGCTCGTTCGCCGCGCGCGCATCGAATGGGCCGGAGAGTTCCACGCGCGGCCGGACGGTCCGTGGAGCCCGTTCACCGCGGTGCAGCACTTCTCGGTGCGTCC
>JBJMNL010000292.1:0-9647 GCA_045804285.1 Gemmatimonadaceae bacterium | reverse complement strand
GCTCTTCCGATCTGCGCGCGCCGCCGCGCCCGCCTCGTCGCGCGCGTCGCCGAGGGCGGCGGAGACGGGCCGCGCGCCACTCACCGCGGCGACGATGCCGCGCAGCGCGCCGTCCGACACCGCGCCGAGCGCGCCCGCGCTCGGGTCCTTGGCGTCGACGAGGTCGGCGCCGCCGGCGAGCGCGGCGGCCGCTTCGGCGGCGCTCGACACACTGACCAGCAGATGCATCGGTGGGTCCTCGAATTGCACTTGTGGCGCCGGGATCGGCGGGGCATGTTAGGCCCGAGGACGGAGGCTGTCAAACCAGCATGCGGAGCACGGAGCTGCGGAGCGACCGCGTGGAGCCGAGCCCTGCGGCGGCGACGCCGGTGGCGCCGCTCGACGGCATGAAGGTGCTGGTCACCGGCGCGTCGAGCGGGATCGGCCGGTCGATCGCGCTCGCCGCCGCCCGCGCCGGCGCGGACGTCGCGCTCACCTACAAGGACAACGAGGACGGCGCCCGCGCGACGGTGCGAAACGTCGAGGTGCTCGGACGCAACGCGACGGCGATCCGCCTCGACCTCGCGGACGAGGCCGCCGTCGCACGCGCCGCCGACGTGGCGCGCGACGCGCTGGGCAGGGTGGACGCCTGGGTGAACAACGCCGGCGCCGACGTGCTCACCGGGGACGGGGCGCGGCTCTCCGACATCGACAAGCTCGACCTGCTGCTCCGGGTGGACCTGCGCGGGACGATGATCGCCTCGTGGCGCGCCGTCGAGGTCATGGCCGAGCAGGAGGAGGGCGGCGTCATCGTCAACATGAGCTGGGACCACGCCCTGGCGGGGATGCCGGGACGGAACCCGGAGATCTTCTCGGCCGTCAAGGGCGGCGTGCTCAGCTTCAGCAAGTCGCTCGCGCGCACCGTCGCCCCGCGCGTGCGGGTGAACGTCGTCGCGCCCGGCTGGATCGAGACGGCGTTCGGCGCCGGGCTCGACGACGAGCGGCGGCGCGCCGTGGCCGAGGCGACGCCGCTCGGCCGGTGGGGGACGCCGGACGACGTGGCGGCGGCGGCGCTGTTCCTGATGTCGCCGGTGGCGTCGTTCCTGACCGGGCAGACGATCATGGTGGGCGGCGGGATCGTGATGTGACCTCACCCCACACTCCCTCCTGCGTATGAGCAAGCGAGAGCCGACGTACGACGACGCGCAGATCGCCGAGCGGTTGCGCGAGCTGCCGGGGTGGTTCTACGAGGACGGCTGGATCCGCCGCCACTACAAGACCGACGGCTGGCCGACGACGCTGATGCTCGTCAACGCCATCGGCTACCTGGCCGAGGCGGCGTACCACCACCCCGACCTCACGGTGACGTGGGCGCGCGTGGGCGTGAAGCTCAAGACGCACAGCGCCGACGGCATCACCGACAAGGACCTCACGCTCGCCCGCCGGATCGAGGACGTGGTCCTCTGGCGCCCGGCTGAGGGGGGCGCGCTCACCGGGACGCCGAACAAGTTCGTGCGCGGCGGGGACCCGAGCTGACGGCCGGCGTGGGCGCGTCTGGGAGAGGGGGCGCGGGCGCCGGCGAGGCGCCGCGGCGGGTGCTGTTCGTCACCGGCCGGCTCGCCGAGCCGGCGCTGCGGCGCGTGCTCGCCGAGATGGACGCGCCCTTCGAGCGCGACGTCGCGGTCATGCGCATCACCGTCGCGGCGCTGATGACGACGCCGTGGATCGCGCGCTTCCTCGAGGTCCCGGCCGGCACCGACCTCGTGCTCCTCCCGGGGCTCTGCGAGGGGGACCCGGCGGCGATCGCCGAGAAGTTCGGTGTGCGCGTCGAGAAGGGCCCGAAGGACCTGCGCGAGATCCCCACGCACTTCGGCCGCGCGCGGGCGGCGCGCGACTACGGCGCCTACGACATCGAGATCGTCGCCGAGATCAACAACGCGCCTCGGCTGAGCCGCGAGGCGATCCGCGCCGGGGCGGACTACTTCCGCGCCGAGGGGGCCGACGTGATCGACGTCGGCTGCACGCCGGGCCTTCCCTTCCCCGCGCTGGGCGACGTCGTGCGCGAGCTCGTCGGCGCGGGGATGCGCGTGAGCGTGGACAGCTTCGACCCCGCCGAGATCCGCGCCGCGGTCGCTGCCGGCGCGGAGCTGGTGCTGAGCGTCAACGGCTCGAACCTCGACGCCGCCCGGGAGCTCGCCGGCACCGGCGCGCGCGTCGTCGTCATCCCCGACCTCGGCGGCCCGCTCGAGACGCTCGAGCCGAGCCTCGCGGCGCTCGAGCGGTGGGGAGTACGATACCTGATCGACCCCGTGCTCGAGCCGATCGGATTCGGCTTCATGGCGTCGCTCGAGCGCTACGCCGAGGCGCGGCGGCGCTGGCCGGAGGCGGAGATGCTGATGGGGATCGGCAACCTCACCGAGCTCACCGAGGCCGACACCACCGGCGTGAACGCATTGCTGATCGCGGTCTGCCAGGAGCTCGGCGTGCGCGCCGTGCTCACCACCGAGGTGATCGACTGGGCGCGCGGCGCGGTGCGCGAGGTGGACGTCGCCCGCCGGCTGATGCACTACGCCCACGCGCAGCGCACCACGCCGAAGCACGTGGACGACCGCCTCGTGACGGTGAAGGACCCGAGGATCCTCGAGTACGGCGAGGGGGAGCTGCGCGCGCTCCAGGCGCAGGTCACCGACCCGAACTTCCGCATCTTCACCGACCGCGCGACGATCACGGTCTTCAACAACGAGCGCTTCGTCCGCGGCACGGACATCCAGGAGATCTTCGCGCAGCTCGGCGTCGACGAGGCGACGCACGCGTTCTACCTGGGGAAGGAGCTGGCGAAGGCGAAGCTCGCGATCACGCTCGGCAAGAGCTACCGCCAGGAGGGGTCGCTGTCGTGGGGCTATCTCACGCCGCCGGACGACGTGAAGGCGGAGCACGTGCGCCTGACGCAGCGCTCGGCGCGGTCGGCGCGGGCACGCGCGCGGGCGCGCGCCGCCGAATCCCCGCGGACGGACGGCGAGTCGTACGTCGATGGCCAGCCCGATGAGTAGGCTCCCGGCGCCGCTCGTCGAGGAGCTGACGCCGCCCCCCGACCCCGAGGGCTGTTGCGCGCGCCTCGCGGGGCTCCCCTACCGCGTCTGGCTCGACAGCGCGGCGCGCGGCGCGCCGCTCGGCCGCCACTCCTTTCTCGCCGCCGACCCCGCGATCGTCGTACGCGGCAAGGGGCGATCGGCCGAGTGGCTCGACCTCGCGACGGGCACGCGCCACCCGGCGAGCGGCGACGCGATCGCGACGGTGAAGGCGCTGCTAGCGCCGCACGCCGCGGAGCCCGCGCCCGGGCTCCCACCCTTCCAGGGGGGCGCGATCGGCTACGTCGCCTACGACTGGGGGGAGACGCTCGAGCGTCTCCCCGCGCCGCGCTACGACGACCTCGCCCTCCCCGACGTCGTCTTCGGCCTGTACGACTGGGTGATCGCCTGGGACCACGCCGCCGGCCGGGCCTGGCTGATCTCCACCGGGCTGCCGGCCGCCGCCCCGGCGGCACGCGCGCGTCGCGCCGCCGACCGGCTCGCCGCCGTCAAGCGTCGGCTGCGCGGCGCCGCGCCGACGCGCATCGCCGCGGCGCCGGCCTTCCCGCCGCTCACGGCGCGGCCGCGCGAGCACGCGCCGTCGTACCCGGCGGCGGGGTGGTGGGACACGGGGCTCGAGCTGCGGTCGTCGTTCTCGCACCGCGACTACCTCGCGGCGGTGGCCCGCGTGCGGGAGTACATCCTGGCCGGCGACATCTTCCAGGCCAACCTCTCGCAGCGCTTCGAGGCGCCCCTCACCGAGGCGCCGTGGGCGCTCTACCGCCGACTCCGCGCCCGCAACCCCGCCCCCTTCGCCGCCTTCCTCGACTTCCCCGAGGCGCCGGTGCTCAGCGCCTCGCCCGAGCGCTTCCTGCGCGTCGGCGCGGCGGGAGACGTGGAGACGCGGCCGATCAAGGGGACGCGGCCGCGCGGCCACGGCCCGGAGCACGACGCGGCGCTCGGCCGCGCGCTCACCGAGAGCGCGAAGGACCGCGCCGAGAACCTGATGATCGTCGACCTGCTGCGCAACGACCTCTCGCGCGTCTGTTCGCCCGGCAGCGTGCGGGTGCCCGAGCTGTTCGCGCTCGAGCGCCACCCCACCGTGCACCACCTGGTCTCGACCGTGGTCGGCCGGCTCGGAGAGGGCGCGGACGCGCTCGACCTGCTGCGCGCGGCCTTTCCCGGCGGCTCGATCACCGGCGCGCCCAAGGTGCGGGCGATGGAGATCATCGCCGAGCTGGAGCCGTCGCGCCGCGGCGTCTACTGCGGCGCGGTGGGCTACTGGAGCACGGGCGGCGAGCTGGACACCAGCATCGCGATCCGCACCTCCGTCGCCGTCGGCGGCCGCGTATACTTCAGCGCGGGCGGCGGCATCGTCGCCGACTCCGACCCGGAGCAGGAGTACAGGGAGACGCTGGACAAGGCGCGTGGCCTGATCGCCGCGCTCGAGCCCGCGGAGACGGCGGGGGCCGGCCCATGATCCTTCTCATCGACAACTACGACTCCTTCGTCCACAACCTCGCCCGCTACGTGCGCGAGCTGGGCGCGGAGGCCGTGGTGCGCCGCAACGACGCGCTCACGCCGGGCGAGGTCGAGGCGCTGGCGCCGAGCCACGTCATCATCTCGCCGGGCCCCTGCACCCCCACCGAGGCCGGCGTCTCCACCGAGATCGTGCGCCGCTTCGGCCCCACGATCCCGATCCTCGGCGTCTGCCTCGGCCACCAGTGCATCGGCGCCGCGTACGGCGGCGAGATCGTGCGCGCGGGGCGTCCGATGCACGGCAAGGGCTCGCGCGTCGCGCACGGCGGCAGCGGCGTCTTCACGGGGCTCCCCTCCCCGTTCTGGGCGGCGCGCTACCACTCGCTCGTCATCGCGCCGCGCACGCTCCCCGCGGCGCTCCGCGTCACGGCGACGGCGCTGGACGACGGCGAGATCATGGCGGTCGAGCACCGCGAGCACCCGGTGGTCGGGGTGCAGTTCCACCCCGAGTCGGCGCTGACGGAGCACGGCTACCGCATCATCGACCGCTTCCTCCACGGCGCGCGGTCGCGCCCCGATACGCTCCCCGACCGGGCGGACGGCGGGCGAGCCGCGGACGGCCACGGCGCGCGCGCCACGCCGTGGCTGGACGACGCCGTCGAGACGGACGCGTTCGTCCCCCCACCGGCGGCGCTCGTCCGGTGACGACGCGCGTCCCGGCGCAGGCGGAGCGCCAGCGGGCGACGCCCGGCGCGGGCACCCTCCCCGCGGTGTGGGTGAACGGGCGCCGCCACGACCCGGCCGGCGCGCACCTCTCGGCGTTCGACCGCGGCTTCACCCTCGCCGACGGTCTGTTCGAGACGATGCGCGTGTACGGCGGCGTGCCGTTCCGGCTCGCGCAGCATCTGGCGCGGCTGGAGCGCGGCGCCGCGGCGCTCGACATCCCGCTCCCGGCCGCCGTGCGCGAGTGGGTGCTGGCGGCGGTCGCCGACGCGGGCGCGCCGGAGCTCGCCGTGCGCCTCACGGTGAGCCGCGGCGCGGGGGGCGCCGGCCTCGCGCCGCCGCCGGCGAGCGCGTGCACGCCCACCGTCGTCGTCACGGTGAGCGCGCTCCCCGCCTTCCCGTCGTCCACCTACGACGCCGGGCTCGTGGGGCACGTCGCCACGGGTCGGCGCAACGAGCGCTCCGCGACGGCGGGGCTCAAGACGCTCGCCTACACCGAGTCGGTGGCGGCGCTCCTCGAGGCCCGCCGCGCCGGCGCCGACGAAGCGATCCTCCTCGACACGGACGGGCACTGCTCGGAGGCGTCGGCGAGCAACCTGTTCGCGTGGACCGGCACCGAGCTCCTGACCCCGCCGCTCTCCTGCGGCGCGCTCCCCGGCATCACGCGCGAGGCGGTGCTCGAGGCGGCGCGCGCGCGGCGCGTCCCGACCGAGGAGCGGCCGTTCGCCCTCGAGGAGCTGCTGGCGGCGCGCGAGGCGTTCCTCACGAGCTCCCTGCGCGAGATCGCGCCGCTCGTGCGCGTCGGCGCGAGCCCGATCGGCGGCGGCGCGCCCGGTCCGGTCACGCGCGAGATCTCGGCCGCGTTCCGCGCGCTCGTGCGCGGGGAGTGCGGCGCGTGATCGTCGAGACGATCGTGACCACCGTGGCGCCCGACGGCACGGTGAACTGCGCGCCCATGGGCGTCGAGTGGGGCGAGGACGCGCTCGTTCTCAAGCCGTTCCTCGAGACCGTCACCTTCCGCAACGTGCAGGCGACGGGGGCCGCGGTGGTCAACCTGATCGACGACGTGCTCCTGTTCGCCCGCGCCGCGATCTCCAACCCGGAGTGCGACGTCGTGCCGGCGAAGCTCGTTCCCGGCGTCATGCTCGCCGACGTCTGCTCCTGGCGCGAGGTCGAGGTGCGCTCGGTGGACGCGACGCCGCCGCGCGCGCGGATCGAGGCGGCCGTCGTCCACCGCGGCGTGCGGCGGGAGTTCATCGGCTTCAACCGCGCGCGCCACGCGGTGCTCGAGGCGGCGATCTACGCCACGCGCGTGCACATGCTGCCGCGCGACTTCATCGAGAGCGAGCTGGCGCGCCTGCAGGTGATCGTCGACAAGACCGCCGGCCCGCGCGAGCTCGAGGCGATGGCGCTCCTCACCGCCCACGTCCGCGCCGCCCCCACGGCGACGTCCACGTCGTCGTGATCGCGCCGGCCGCGCGCGCCGACGGGGAGGCGGTGTTCGTCGAGGCCGCGGCGCGCCTCCACATGGGGGTGCTCGACCTCCGCGGCTCGCTCGGACGCAGCTTCGGCGGCATCGGCGCCGCGGCGCCGGCGCCGACCCTCCTGCTCTCGGCCACCGCGGCCGACGGCGTGGAGGCCGAAGGAGAGGACGCGGCGCGCGCCGCCGGGTTCGCACTCCGCTTCCTGGCCTTCCACGGGCTCGCGGCGGGCGCGCGGCTGCGCGTGCACCGCGCGCTGCCGGGGCACGCGGGGCTCGGCTCGGGTACGCAGCTCGCGCTCGCCGTGGCGCGCGCGCTGGCGGAGCTCCACGGGCTCCCCACCGACGCACCGTCGCTCGCACGCGCGGTGGGACGCGCGCAACGCTCGGCGGTCGGAACGTGGGTGTTCGCGGGCGGGGGCTTCGTGGTCGAGGGGGGGCGACGTTCGGGGAGCGACGCGGCCGGCCCGTTGCTCTCGCGCATCCCGTTTCCCCCCGCCTGGCGCTGCGTGATCGCCGTGCCCGACGCGGCGCCGGGAATCAGCGGCGACGCCGAGGCGGCCGCGTTCGCGCGCCTGCCCCCGCCGTCGGAGCGCGACGTCGAGCGCGTCGCGTACCTGGTGCTGATGGGGCTCCTGCCCGCCGTGGCCGAGGGGGAGCTCGCGACGTTCGGCGCCGCGCTGACCGAGGTGCAGGAGGTCACCGGCCGCTGGTGGGCCCCCGTGCAGGGGGGGACGTTCGCGCCGGGACCGGGCGCCGAGCTCGTGGGCCGGATGCGCGAGTGGGGCGCGGCCGGCGTCGGACAGAGCTCGTGGGGGCCGGCCGTCTACGCGCTCGTCGAGGGTGCGGAGGCGGGAGCGATGCTCGCCGCGCGCGCGCGCGCCGCGCTCGGTGGGGGCGGCGCCGTGTACGAGGGCCCCTTCCCGGCCGCCGGCGCCCGCGTGTGGCGCGCCCCGGCCGACGCCCCCGCCCACGCCCCGGCCGACGCGGGAGCGCGCGGGTAGCGCACCGCCGTGCGGCGCACCGGCTACCGCGCGTCGCTCCGCGCCGCGACCGACTCCCGCTGCGCCGCCTTCACGATGCGCCTGGCGAGCGCCGTGGCGCCGCGCGGCACCATGTCGTCGCGCACGCCCTTGAGCTCGAACTCGTCGTCCATCAACAGGCGCCCGGTGTCGACGTCGACGAGCTGGCCGGAGAAGTACCAGATCAGGTTGCTCAGCTTGCTCACCTTCCCCAGCACGACCCAGCGCGCGCCGAGCTCCCGTCCGACGCGCCGCGCGCAGTCGATGCTCCTGTTGCACGCGATGCCCGCGGGCGCGAGCGACGCGGCCGCGGCGGCGACGCGCGCCGAGTCGGCGAGGTCGAAAGCGCCGGCGTCGCGTAGCCCGCTCCGGAGGCGGCCGGTGGCCACGGTGGCGGTCGCGGAGTCTCCGGGCTCGATGGAGTTCGCCCCCCGGCCGTAGAAGGCGACGTCGAGCAGCGCGATCCGCGGCCGGGGCGCCGTCGCCGCGCCCATCCCGTCCGGCGCAGGTACCCGCGCCGCGGGCGCGTCGCCGATCGCGCGGTCCAGATTGCGGGCCTCGGCCAGGCCGCGAATGCGGTCGCGTCCGCGCACGGCGCGCAGCACCGCCCCCTCGAGGTCCGCGCCGGCCACGTTCGCGCCGGCGAGGCTCGCGCGCGTGAGGTCGGCCTTCCGCAGGTCCGCGGCGCTCAGGTTCGCGTCGGTGAGGTCGGCGTCGGTGAGGTCCGTGCGCATGACGCCCATCGGCTGGTTTCCGCGGTCGGCGCCCATGCGCGCGCGCGTGAGGTTGGCGCCGCGGAAGCTGGCGCCGCCGGCGGCCGCGATCACGCGCGCGTCGGTGAGGTCGGCGTCGGCGAGTATCGCGCCGATCATGATCGTGGCGTAGAGGCTCGCGCCGCGAAAGGTGGCGTGGGAGAGGTCGGTGCCGCGCATGACGGCCACGTCGAGCACGGCGCCGTCGAAGTCCGCCCCGGTGGCGGTGGCCCCGTTGAGCGTCACGCCGAACATCGCGGCGCGCGCGAGCTTCGTCCCGACGAGCCGGCTCCCGGTGAGATCGGCGCGCTTGAAGTCGACGCCCGACAGGTCGAGCCCGGAGAGGTCGACGCTGACGAGCCGCGCGGGGCGCTCCGGGGTCGCGGCGGCGAGCGCCGCGAGCACGCGCTCGCGCGTGAGCCGCTCCCCGACCGGGCGCCCGCCGGTGGGCGCCGCGGCGGGCGCTGCTGCGGGCGCTGCTGCGGGCGCGGGGCTCGAGTCGCGCGGGCCGGCCGGCGCCGGCGGCTTGGGCGGCGAGCCCGGGGCGCACGCCGCGACGGAGAGCAGCGCGAGCGCGAGAGACGCGCGGGTAGGGGTCGGTCGCATGCGTCGCACGGAGCGCGGCGAGTGGCGAGGAATGGCGACGGGGGAGGGTCGCTTCCTCGCCTCCCCCGTCCCTCGCGGCGCGCCGCCCTACTGCGTCTTGGCCTGGCGCGGACGGCCGGCGGCGAGCTCGCCGCTACTCCGCGCCTTGAGGTACGCGTAGACGTTCTCGATCTGCTGGTCGTCGAGCAGCGCCTTCCACGAGGGCATCCCCTTCGGGATGCGCCCCTCCTTCACCGTCGTCACGAAGACGTCGTGCGTGACCGACCCCTGGGGCCCCACCGAGTGGCGAAGGTTCGGCGCGAGGTCCGAGCCCATCGCGTCCACCCCGTGGCACCGGTAGCAGTAGACGTGGAAGGTCTTCCACCCCTGGTACGCCGCGGGCGACGCGGTGAGATGGTCGCCGCCCGGCTGCTGCGCCGCTCCCGCCGTCTGCTGCGCGGCGGGCGCCGCCGGGGCCGCGGGCTGGGTGGGCGCGGGCTGCGCGGGCTGCGCGGGCTGCGCGGGCTGCGCGGGCTGCGTGGGCTGCGCCTGCTGCGCG
>JBJMNL010000291.1:0-2429 GCA_045804285.1 Gemmatimonadaceae bacterium | reverse complement strand
GCCGAGGACGTCGGCGACTTCGACCCCGCCGTGGCGCCCGACGAGTCGTTCCTGGTGTTCTCGTCGGCGCGGCTGCCGGCGAAGGGCACATCGCTGTTCATCACGTTCCGCGAGCGCGGCGCGTGGACCACTCCGACGTACCTCGGCGACACGGTCAGCGCGCCGGGCGCGGGCAACATCGAGGCGCGGCTCGGCCCCGACGCCCGCACGCTCTACTTCTCGAGCACGCGCGTCGTCCCCACGCCGCCCAACGACCGCGCCGCGAGCGCACGCGGCCTCGCGCTCATGGCCGCCTGGAACAACGGCCTGGCGAACGTGTGGCGCGTGTCGCTCGACGCGTGGCTGCCGGCGCGGGGGGCGCGATGACCGCGCACCGCCGCCGGACCCGGCTCGCGCTCGGCGCTCGCGTGAACACGGCGGCGTTCGAGTACAACCCCGTCGTCACGCGGGACGGGGCGACGCTGATCCTCGGGCGCGCGGATCGCCTGCTCCACGTCTCGCTCGCCGCGCTTGGCGTGCCGTCGGTCACGCCCGACCGCTTTCGGTAGGCCTCCGGGACGCACATCCGCATGCGTATCGCCCCGACGGTGAGCCAGCCGCGCGGACCGCCGCCGCGAGCGCCGAGTGCTCCATGAAAAGCCGCACCGCGAGGATCCAGGAGCGTGTCATCGTCTCGTGATACTTCGAGGCGGCGATCCCGTGGTGTCGCAGGAAGCCGACCAGGGCCTCACGCATCATCGCCGTCGCCGCCTCCGGGCCATTCCGGGCAGCGTAGCGCACCCCGAGGGCCCTCTGCCGATCGTCGCTGGTAACGGCCGGCCGGTCAGTGCCCCTCGCCGCGCGCGGCATTGAGCAGACCGAGGCTGCGGGCGACGAGTAATCGCTGGATCTCGCCGGTCCCCCCGGCGTAGAGCGTGAACGGGGCCTCGCGATAGAGGCGACACATCTCTTCGGTCTCGAAGAAGGCCCGCCCGCCGCAGATTCGCATGCCGAGCGCCACCGCCTCCTGAAGCTGCTCCGCGCACACCGCCTTGGCCATGGCGGCCGCCACTGCGGCGCCTTCGTGAACCAACCCGTCGCGCAACGCGGACACGGCGTGGTCCACGAAGAGGCGCGTGGTCGTCTCGATCGTCGCCAGGCGGACCAGCCCGTGCTGGATCGCCTGGAACGTGCCGATCGGGACGCCGAACTGCCGGCGCTCACGCGCGAACGCGAGGGCGCGCGCGGCGACAGCCGATGCCAGTCCGTGCGCGATGGCGGCCACGAGGATGCGCTCGACCGTTCCGAACAGCCGGATCGCCGGCCATGCATCCGCGGGCCACGGCTCCTCCGCGCCGAGCAGTGCGTCGGCCCGAATCGTGACCTCGTCGAAACGCACTCGGCATGACGGGTACGCGGTGGCGCCGGCGTCGGCGAGCCCCGGCAGCGGCTCGACGACGACTCCCGGCGCGTGGCGCGGTACCAGTGCAATGACGAAGGGATCGCGGGCGCGCCCTGGCTCCGCCGGCCTTCTCGCCACGACGAGGAGCTGATCGGCCGTCATCGCGCCGGTCGTGTAGAGCTTTTCGCCCGTCACCCGCACGTCCGCGCCTGCCCGCTCGACGCGCGTGCGAATGGAGGACGCGCCCGACCCCGCCTCCGGCTCGGTCATCGCGAACGCGGAGAGCAGCGTACCCGAACCGATCCGCGGGAGGAGCTCCCGGCGCTGACGTGCCGAGCCGAGGACGGCGACGCAGGTGCCGGCGACGACGCCGCTGACCATGTAAGCCGCGGCGAGCGGGGTCGAGTAGCGCGCGAGCGTCGAGGTCACCGCGACGGCGCGGCGCAGATCGGCTTCCGTGGGCAGGCGCGCGGTGCGCCGCGCGCGAAAGGCGCGAAGATCCATCGCGCCCGCGTTGCCGAGCGCGCGGACCGCAACGCGGACGTCCACATCCCGCCGTGCGCCGGAGTCTCTCGCGGCACGCAGGCACAACGCCTCGCAGAGCGTCGCGACGTCTGCGACGAGCCCGTCGAGCGGATCGCCGCTCGATCGCGGGCCTCGACTGTGGATGCCGTCGCCATCGGCCACGCCCACCTCACATGGTTGTGTTTATCACGCTTTCTATTGACAATGGCAAGTATAGGTCATAGAGTTGCCCCCGTCCACCCCAGCGAGCGAGCCACACCGATGTCCGCCTACTTGATCGTCGAGATCGCCGCCGTGCGCGACGAGGGCGCGTACGCGGAATACCGTGCGCGTGTCTCGCCGGGCCTCGAGCGCGCGGGCGGCCGATACCTCGTGCGCGGAGGCCGGACCCTCGTGCTCGAGGGCACCTGGGCTCCGCCGCGGCTCGTCGTCGTGGAGTTCCCGTCGCGGGATGCGGCCCACGCGTGGTGGGACTCCCGTGAGTACGCCGAGCTGCGCGCACTTCGGGGACGCGCCACCGACT
>JBJMNL010000290.1:0-7559 GCA_045804285.1 Gemmatimonadaceae bacterium | reverse complement strand
GTCGCCTTCGCGCAGGGCGGCGCGCGGGCGCGCGGCGCGTTCACCGACACGCTCGACGCCCTCACCGTGCTCCTGCACGCGCGCACGCGCGACGCCCTCGCCCGCTCCGACGAGCGCGCCGCCGCCGGCGCCGCCCGGGCGATCGAGCTCGTCGAGCGCGCGAAGGCGTACGCCGCGGGGAACGTCAGCCCGGCGCTCGTGAGCGCGGCGCTCCTGCGCGACCTGGGCGCGTCGCTCCGGTGAGCGCCGAAGCCGGCCGCGGCGGCACGGGTGGCGGCGGGGGCGGGCGCCGGCGCGCCGCCCCGCCCCCGCTCACGCACGTGGACGACGCGGGCGTGGCCCGCATGGTCGACGTGTCGGCGAAGCCCGACAGCGAGCGCTTCGCGCGCGCGGCCGGCGCGATCCGCATGCGCGCCGCGACGCTCGCCGCCATCCGCGACAACTCGTTAGGCAAGGGTGACGTGCTGACGGTGGCGAAGATCGCCGGCGTGATGGCGGCGAAGCGCACGTCGGAGCTCGTCCCCCTCTGCCACCCCATTCCCCTCACCGACGTCCAGCTCACGCTCACGCTCGACGACGCGCTGCCCGGCGTGCGCGTCGAGGCCACGACGCGCACCACGGCGAAGACCGGCGTCGAGATGGAGGCGATCACCGCCGTGTCGGTCTGCCTCGTCACCCTGTACGACATGGCCAAGGCAGTGGATAGGGGAATGGTCATCGGCGACATCGCGCTCGTGGAGAAGTCGGGCGGTCGCAGCGGTGACTGGAGGCGCGCCTGACGCGATCGGACGCGCTGACCGGACAGGTGGACGATCTGTCCGAATCCCGGCGCGTGGCATGTGCGTTGCCACGTATCCGGGCGACGACGGCGGGGCTCAGTCAGCCCCGCCCCGCCCGCACGCCGTAACCCTACCGAGGGTACAAAAATTCATATGCGTAATCTCCGTGGCACCTACGTCCACCGTGGTGACGCCCAGCGTCGTCGCATGCGTATTCGCGCCGTCGCGCTGTTCGCCAGTCTCTGCGGGGCGCTGGGCATGGCGTGGGATGCGCGCAGCGGACCGGCCGAAGCCAGCGCCGAGCCGTCGTTCTTCGAGCAGCGCGCGGAGTTCCGCAAGATGCGCGACGAGCTCGACGCGGCGCGCGGTGAGCTCGACCTCGCGCACATGCAGCTCGAGCGGTGGAACCGCATCTACAACTTCTCGAGCCGCTACAAGATCGGCGCGGACCTCGCCGCCGCGATCTACGACGTCTCGCTGGCCGAGGGGCTCGAGCCGGAGCTCGGCTTCCGCCTGGTGCGCGTCGAGAGCGAGTTCAACGAGCACGCGACGAGCCCCGTCGGCGCCGTCGGACTCACGCAGGTGATGCCCGCCACGGCGAAGTACTTCGTGAAGGACGCGTCGAAGGAGAAGCTGTACGACCGCCAGACGAACCTTCGCGTCGGCTTCCGCTACCTCCGGACGCTGATCCGCGAGTACAAGGGGAACGTCAACCTCGCCCTCCTCGTCTACAACCGCGGCCCGCAGGCGGTGGAGACGCTCCGTGCGCTCGGCATGAACCCGTCGAACGGCTACGAGCGCATGGTGATGAAGGGCTACAGCGGCAAGGGCACCATCGACTGAGCCCCACGCGCCGCCACGTGGCCGGCGGGGACCACCGAGCAGCAACGAGAGCGGGGCGCCACCATCCGGTGGCGCCCCGCTCTCGTCTACCGTGCGTTTGTGGCCCGCGGTGGCGCGGCGTTGCGTCCGGCGCCACGGCCTGTGGCGCGGCCGCCTCAGCCCCTTCGGTGTTTCGTCGTGCCCCCCTTCCGCGCCCCCTTGGCCGAGGACTTCCTGACCGGCTTCGCCGATGATCCGCGAGCCGCGGCCGAGCGTTTCGCGGAGGAGCGCGCCGACGACCGGCGCGCCTTCGACGGCGTCCCCTTCACGACGAGCTGCTGCCCTGGATAGAGGAGGCTCCCCCGAATGCTGTTGAGCGCGCGCAACCGCGCCGGCGTCGTCTTGTAGCGCCGCGCGATGCCGTTGATCGTCTCGCCCCGCTTCACCACGTGGACGCGCACGGCGGAGCCGCGCGGCGTGCCGTAGCGCTCCACCGACGGATCGGGGACGTCCTGCGCCGCCGCGACGACGGCGGCCGTCGGCACGATCACGGTCTGCCCCGCCGCGAGCCGGCCGCGCTTCGTCTTCTCGAGCTTCGGATTGTACCAGGCGAGCTGCCGCGCCGAGCGGCCGCTGCGGTCGGCGATCGCGGCGAGCGTCTCGTTCTTCTTCGAGACGACCCGGGTGTACGCCACGCGCTGCGTGGCGGGGAGCGCGGCGAGCGTGGAGTCGAAGCCCCCGGCGCGACCGACCGGGACGCGCACCCAGATCGTGCCCGAGGGGGGCGTCATCCCGCGCAGGATGTGCGGGTTGAGGTCCACGATGTCGAGCGGGCGCGCCCCCACGGCGGTGGCCACCGCCGCCAGCGGCACCGCCGGGCCGACGCGCACCGAGTCGTAGACGTAGGCCGGCTGCCGCTCGATCTTGAGCCCGTAGCGCGCCGGCTCCTTCGCGATCAGCGCCGCGGCGATGAGCTGCGGCACGTAGTTCTTGGTCTCCGCGCGCAGGTAGTCCTTCTCGGCGAGCGCGAAGAACACGTCCTCGCCCGACATCCCTTCGAGGTCTCCGGCGTAGCGCGTGAGGCCGCGCGAGACGCGCCCCGGGCCCCCGTTGTACGCCGCCGCCGCGAGGTAGAGCGACCCGAACTGCTCGCGCAGCCAGCCGATGAACTTGAGCGCCGCGTCGGTCGACCGAACCGGGTCGCGGCGCTCGTCCACCCACCAGTCCACGCGCAGGCCGGTGCCGCGCGCCGTGCTGGCCATGAACTGCCACATGCCCACCGCGGCGGCGCGCGAGTAGGCGTGCGGGTTGTAGCCGCTCTCCACGAGGGCGAGGTAGACCATGTCCTCGGGGAGACCGCCGGCCCGGAACTTCTGGCGGATCATCGCGTCGTAGCGCGTGCCGCGCTCCAGCCAGGCGGTGAAGGTGTCGCGCGCCCGCCCGGTGAAGATGCCCACGTACTTCTCGACGCTGGCCTGCGTCTCGTACGAGCGGACGTCGATGTCCCACGTCGGCTCGGCGACGGCGGCGTCCTCCGCACTGGAGTCGGGCGCCGGCACCTCGGCCACGGAGTCGCCGAAGATGCCGACGGCGCTGCGCGTCACCTCGGTGCGCGAGACGTCGACGGTGTCGGGCTCGGCGACGCTGCCGGGGCGGGCTCCGTCGGCGCGGGCGGCGGTTGGGCGGTCCCCCGAGGCGGTGGCGGGGTGCGGGGCTGGCGCCGGCGACGTCGCCGGACGCGGGGAACGGCCGCACGCGGCCACCGAGGCCGCGAGCAGCGCGGCCATGAGTACGGGGGACTTCAAGACATTGCCTCCTCTCGACCGGCGCCGGGCGCCGGGCGGGCGCCGGGACCACTTCGGGGCCCGGCGCGGTCAACGAAAATGCCGATGGTGCGGGACCATCGGCACGGACCCTCAGCGATGCGCGCAGCCCACTGCCGCCCTACCCCGCCGCGCGGCCGGGGGTCCGCGAGCCTCGCGCGCCCCCCGGAAAGTAGGCGGTCAGCGCGTCGCGATGTAGTTCCCGAGAATGCGGTTGGTGGCGTTGAGCACCGCGACCACCGAGGAGCGGACGGGGTCCTTCTCCGCGAGGTGGGAGCCGAGCAGGCGCGTCGGGCCGTCGCCGCGCTTCACCTCCACCGAGACGATGACGATGTTGGCGTCGAACGCCCGCAGCGCCTTCACGCCGAGCAGCTCGAGGTCGAGCGCCCCCTCGGAAAAGTTCTCGATGGCCTTGATCGCGGCCTCGGCGGCCACCCGGAGGTCGCTCACGGGGCTCGACTGGCCCGTCGCCTTCCCGACCACGCGCACGCCTTCCAGCCACTCGAGCTCCACCTCCGCCGCGCACTGGCCGGCGGGAGTGCGCGTGAAGTTGAAGTTGGTGAAGCGCAGTCGTTCGCGCTTCAACTGCGCCTGCGTCACGATCTGGGAGCCCGTCGTCGGGTCGTCCTGCTCGGACGATGGCGGAACCATGGAGGCGTCGGCGGCGAGGGTGGGTGGCCGTGTGGCGGCGGCCGGGTGGAAGTGGCGCCGTTGTGTCAGTAACACGAGTGAGCGGAGGCGAGGTAACCATGCGACGCCGGCGCCGGGCCGCGGCGCGCGACGGAGGCCCGAAATTGCGGCCGGCGGCGCGTCGCGTAAGTTCCCGCCATGCCCGCAATCGCCCTACACGCCGCGCTCGCCGCGGCCCTCCTGCTGACGCAGGCGCCGCTCGCCGCGCGCCACTCGGCGGCCCGCGACGACTCCCTGCGCGCACGCATCGAGCGGCGAGTCGCCGAGGTGCCCGGCGCCGTGGTCGGCGTCGCCTACCGCGACCTGGCGCCCGGCCGCGACTCGCTCGACGTCGCCGCCGACACGACGTTCCACGCGGCGAGCACGATGAAGGTGCCGGTGATGATCGAGCTCGTACGCCAGGCCGAGTCGGGGTCCGCCGCGCTCGACCAGGCGGTGCTCCTCGTGAACCAGTTCGGCTCGATCGTGGACGGCTCGCCGTACGCCCTCGACCCCGCCGACGACTCCGACAGCTCGATGTACGCCCGCGTCGGCCAGCGGATCCCGGTGCGGGAGTTGATGGAGCACATGATCACGCGCTCCAGCAACCTGGCGACGAACGCCGTGATCGCCCTCGTCGGCGCCGCGCGGGCGAACGAGACCGCGCACGCCCTCGGCGCCTCGCGCATGCGCGTCCTCCGGGGCGTCGAGGACCAGAAGGCGTACGACGCCGGGTTGAACAACACGACCACGGCGCGGGACCTCGCGGCGCTGATGGCGGCGATCGCCGAGGACCGGGCGGCGTCGCCGGCGGGGTGCGCGCTCATGCGCGAGGTGCTCGGCCGGCAGGAGTTCAACGGCGAGATCCCGGCCGGCCTTCCTCCCGGGACGCGCGTCGCGCACAAGACCGGGCAGATCACCGGCGTCCTGCACGACGCCGCGATCGTCTACCCCGCCGGGCGGCCGCCCTACGTGCTCGTCGTGCTGACGCGGGGCATCCCCGACGAGAAGGTCGCGCGGTCGCTGATCGCCGACGTCTCGCGCGCCGTCTACGAGCACGCCGCGCGCGGCGCCCCGACCGCCGACGGGCACGCGGGCCGCTGACGCCGGCCGCCGGCGGCGCCACGCGCGAGGTGCCTCAGGCGGGGTACCTCACGCCCGGCGCCTCTTGCTAAGTTCCTCCCTCGAGGCGCACGCGGCCCGCCTCGCCCGCCCCCGACGTCCCCCCGCACTCCCCGACCCCGCCCGTCGATGAAGGTCTCGATCGTCATCCCCTGCTTCAACGAGCTGCACACCATCGAGCGCATCCTCCGGGAGGTGCACGCCTCGCCCGTGAACGACAAGGAGGTCATCGTCGTCGACGACTGCTCGACCGACGGGACCCGCGAGCTGCTGCGCGAGCGCGTGGACGGCTGCCTGGCGCGCGTCGTCTACCACGAGCGGAACCAGGGCAAGGGCGCCGCGCTGCGCACCGGCTTCGCGTCTGCGACGGGGGACGTCGTGATCGTGCAGGACGCCGACCTCGAGTACGACCCGCAGGAGTACCCCAAGCTGCTCGAGCCCATCGCCGACGGGCAGGCGGACGTCGTCTTCGGCTCGCGCTTCCTCGGCGGGCGCCCCCACCGCGTGCTCTACTACTGGCACTCGGTCGGCAACAAGCTGCTCACGACGCTGTCGAACATGTTCACGAACCTGAACCTCACGGACATGGAGACCTGCTACAAGGTCTTCAAGCGCCACGTGATCCAGCAGATCACGATCGAGGAGAACCGGTTCGGCTTCGAGCCCGAGATCACCGCGAAGGTGGCGCGCCTGGACTGCCGCATCTTCGAGGTGGGGATCAGCTACAACGGGCGCACGTACAAGGAGGGGAAGAAGATCGGCTGGAAGGACGGGGTACGGGCCGTGTGGTGCATCCTGAAGTACAACCTGCGGTAACGCGGGCCGGCGCCGGCCCGCGGGAACGATCGGCGGCCACGGACGACCGACGCCCGCGCTCGACTCCCCGCACGCGACTCCAGTCCGAACCGACAGGTCATGACGGCAACCTCCTTCTCGTACTCCGGCACCGAGCTCGACGCGCTCGCCGCGGCACCGAACTACTATCGCTTCATCGCGCGGCACTTCGCGCCGTACGTGGGCGCGCGCGCGGTCGAGGTGGGCGCGGGCATCGGCACCTTCGCCGAGCACCTGCTGCGGGAGACGCCGGTGCGGGAGCTGACGGTGGTGGAGCCGGCGGTCAACAACTTCCCGCTGCTCTCGGCTCGCTTCGCGGGGCGTCCGAACGTGCACGTCCTCCACGGCTACCTCGAGCAGGTCGCCGACGAGGTGCGCGGGGCCGACTCGGTGATCGCGGTCAACGTCCTCGAGCACGCGCCGGACGACGTTGCCCTGCTGCGGGAGGTGCGCGGCGTGCTCCGCCCCGGCGGATCGCTGCTCGCCTTCGTGCCCGCCGTGCCGGCGATCTACGGCACCCTGGACGCCGAGTTCGAGCACTTCCGACGGTACGAGAAGGCCTCCCTCGGCGGCGCCCTGGCGGCCGCGGGGTTCCGCGACGTGCGGCTCCGTCACGTGAACTCGCTCGGGGTCCTCGCCTGGTTCGCGGCGGGGCGCGTCTTTCGCTGGCGGACGATCTCGGCGTCGCGCGCCCAGCTCTACGACCGCCTCGTGATCCCGTGGCTGCTCGCGCTCGAGTCGCGCGTCGAGCCGCCGATCGGGCAGAGCATCCTCGCGGTGGCCACGGCGTAGGCGCTCCGCGCGGCCGAGCCCGCATACGGCCGCGGGATGACGCGGCGGCGGGACGCGCGTACCTTCCCTGCTCCCTACCCGGAGGCGGTGATGGCGGCACCCGAAGCGTGGCTGAGCGGCCCGGTCGCGGGCGTCGCGCCCGAGCTCCAGCCGGCGGCGCACGCGCTGCTGCAGGCGGCGGCGGAGATCCGCACCGCCGCCGCGCCCCTCACGACGTCGGAGCTCTGGGTATCGCCCGGTGGCGCGGCGTCGGCGGGCTACCACCTGCGACACGTCGCGGGTAGCCTCGACCGGCTGCTGACGTACGCGCGGGGGCAGTCACTCGACGGTCCGCAGCGCGCGGCCCTGGTGACGGAGGCGCTGCCGGGCGACCCGCCGGCGGACGCGGCGACACTGATCGCCGGGGTCGAGCGCGCGGTCGGGCACGCGCTGGAGGTGCTGCGGCGCACGCCGGTCGAGACGCTGGGCGAGGCGCGGACGGTAGGACGCGGGAAGCTGCCGTCCACCGTGCTCGGGCTCCTGTTCCACGCCGCGGAGCACGCGCAGCGACACGCGGGGCAGCTCGTGACGACGGCGAAGATCGTCCGGGGGTTGGGGCTGGGGTCGGCGGGGCGCGGGGAGGGCTGAAGAGGGAGCGGCGCGATCACCCGCCGCGAGGAGCGTCGGGAGGGTGCGCGCGACGGGGGTCATGGGGGCGGGGGCGTACGCGCCTCCCTCG
>JBJMNL010000289.1:0-8105 GCA_045804285.1 Gemmatimonadaceae bacterium | reverse complement strand
GGTCATTGGTCAGCCGCCTCCCGCGGGCGCTCGCCCGCGGGCCGTGGCGCCTCGTCAGGCGGCAGGCGCGCCGGCCTACGGGCGCTCGGGCCCATCTGCGAGCACGGGCTGCACCGCGCGGAAGCCCTCGGCCACGCCGTCCTCCCACGGGTAGCGGCCGGTCCGGTCGGGGTAGACGACCTGCAGCACCGGGAAGTCGTCCCCGCCGTAGAACCACCGCGCAAAGCCCACGAAGGACCGGCACGCCCGCATGCCCGGGGGTGTCTACCGGAACGTCGGGCCGCCGGTCCGATCGTCGGGTACGAAGTGATCGTGCGCCGGCATCTTCACCCTGGGGAGCGAGGCCGCGTCCATCACCGCCGTGCGCGGCACGACGCCGTTCTCGGCGAGGAGATACGCGGTGAGGCTGTACACCTCGTGCGGTGCCAGCGAGCCCGGCGCGTCGTACGGCATGGCGCGGTGGATGTAGTCGTAGACCGTCGTCGCGTACGGCCAGTAGTTGCCGACGGTCTTGACGATCTTCGGGTCGGTGCCGAAGGGGAATCCCGTCCGCGGCTCGGCGCCGATCAGCTTCGGGTACGTGCCCTGGCCCTCGCCGTTCGCGCCGTGGCAGGCGGCGCACTTGCGCGCGTAGATGGTCGCGCCCTCGGCGTACGTGCCCCGCCCGGGCGGCAGACCGGCGCCGGCCGGGTTCGCGTCGATGTCGATCGCGGCGAGCCGGGCCGGCGCCGGCGCGCGGCCGAGTCCCAGGCGGTCCGGGAGCGGCTGCGCCTTCCGCGTCGGCCCGGCGCCGCCGTTCGTCGGCACGTCGCCGCTCGCGCGCGACTCGCGCTCGCAGCCGGCGGCCGCGACCACGAGCAGCGCGGCGATCGCCACGACGCGCACCGGCGCGAGCCGGCCGAGGCGCGCGAGCGTCCATGAGGTGGCGAGCATTCGTCTCTGGCGCATGCGTCAGCCCCCGAAGAAGACGCGCCCGTCGACCTCGACGAGCCAGGAGCGGATCGCGTTGAAGTGGAAGTCCGTGCCGGCGCCGCGCGCCCGACGGTACGTCTCGACCGTCGGCTGGACGTAACCCGTCTCGTCGACCGCGCGACTCATGAGCCTCGCCGGCCCGCCGTCCCACCGCCACATGTGTCGGAACCGCGTGTGCGCCTTGGGGAGCACGGGGCCCACGAGCTCCGCCTCGGTCCAGCTACCGCCCCCGTCGGTGCTCACGTCGACGCGCGCGATCCTGCCGCGCCCGGTCCACGCGATCCCGGTCACCGGCCACCACCCCGGACCGGTGAGCTTCGCGGGGTACGCCGGCGACGTGATGATCGACTTGGCGTCCATGACGAAGCTGAACTGCCGCGACGTGCCGTTCGGGAGCGGGTCGGTGTACTTCGACGTCTCGTCGCGCGACATGTTCGGCTGGTCGATGAGCTCGAGCCGGCGGATCCACTTGATGCACGTGTTGCCCTCGTACCCCGGGAGCAGCAGCCGCGCCGGGTAGCCGTTCGGCGCGCGCAGCGGCTCGCCGTTCTGCGCATACACGATCAGCGCGTCGTCGAGCATCTTCTCCATCGGCACGCTGCGCGACAGCACCGCGGCGTCGCCCCCCTCGGCCAGCACCCAGGTCGCGCCGCGCCGTGCGCCGGTCTCCTTCAGCAGCGCGGCCACCGGCACGCCGGTCCACTCCGAGTTGCTCGTGAGGCCGTCCACCTCCTGGGGCGACATCTCGCGCTTCGGCGCGCGGTACGCCGCCCGCCCGTTCCCCGAGCACTCGATGAAGTGCACCCGCGTCACCGACGGGAAGCGCTTGAGCTCGGCGAGCGAGAACACGAGCGGCCGGTCCACCAGGCCGTGCACGGTGAGCTCGTACCTGGCCGGGTCGATGAGCGCGATGCCGTTGTGGTGCCGCTGGAAGTGGAGGTCGGAGGGGGTGATCGTTCCGGCGAGGTCCTGGAGCGGCGTGTAGGACGACCCGGTGGTGACGCCGGTCGGCGCGAGCGCCGGGCTCTCGAAGGGCGAGCGGCCGCTCAACGGGCCCGAGGGGACGCCGGGCACCCTGGTCGCGTCGTCCGGGACGCCGGCGGGCGCCGGCGCGGCGGCACCCGCCGCGAGGGGTTGTCCCACCTTCGCCGCCTCGCGCGCCGCGCCGGCGGCCTGCTGGCCCAGGACCGTCTCGGCGGCGGCGCCGAGCACCGCCCCGCCGACGACCGTCGCCGCCGCGCCCAGCATCGCGCGGCGGCTGACCGTCGGAGGCGGGAGGTCGTCGGTCGTCGCCTGGCCCTCCCGGCCGTTCGCGGCGCCAGTCGCCGTCTGCCGCTCCGCGTCCGACATCGCGCTCACCTCCCGCCCCCAGCCGCCGCGCGCCTCAGGCTGCGCGGCGGCGGGACGATCGCGCCCTCGGGATTCGCCCGCGGCAGGAGGCGCGCCGGCGGCCGGTAGGCCCTGTGCCCCGACTTCGTGTCGTACGGCACGTCCTTCGGTGCGCCGCCGGCCGGCCAGTCGTCGGCCTTCCCCGGCGAGTCAGGACGCGGCCGCGCGTTGATGTAGGAGGCCACGTCGAACGCCTGCTGCTGGGTGAGCGACTTCGGGTTCCCGTATGGCATGTTGTGCCAGATGAAAGACGCGGCGCGCTCCTCGCGCGCCATCGACGCGCCGACGCTGTACGACTTCGGCCCCCAGAGCGCGGGGATGCCGGGCGGGATCGCCCGGTTGCCCTCGCCGTTCGGGCCGTGGCAGGCGGCGCACACCGTCCGGTAGAGCTGCGCGCCGCGTACCGAGTCGCCGACGATGTCGCCCGGCATGTCGATGAGCCCCCTGGCGCCGGCCGTCCTGGCGCCCGTGGGAACCCCCTGGGAGATGAAGGCGATGTACGCGAGGATGTCCTCCATCTCGCGGCTGCCGTCGGGGATCCTGGTGCCGGCGAGGCTCCGCGTGAAGCAGTAGTTGACGCGGTCGGCGAGCGTGACCACCGCGCCGGTGCGGTCCATGTACTTCGGGAAGCGCGCGTGCGCGCCCGTCAGCGGCGCCGCCCCTGGCGCCCGACCGGCGTCGATGTGGCAGTTCGCGCAGTCGATGTCGCCAGGCGCGTGGCGCGGCAGGCTGTCGTGCGTGTTGGTCACCAGCGCGAGGCCGCGCCGGATGGAGGCGCCGAGTGGGCCGTTCGGGATCGCCGAGTCGCTCGGCGCCTTCCAGGTCGCTGCGGAGAAGTGAACGTCGCCGTCCGCGTGCGCGCCCGCGCCCACGGCTGCCACGGCCACGCCGGCCGCGTCGCCGCGCTCCGAGCCCGGCGTGGCCGCACCGGTCCCCGCGGCCGTCGCCCGCGGCTGCCGGCCCTCGCCCTTGCAGGCGGCGGCAAGCAGGCTCAACACGACCACGCTCACGACGTGCGGCACGCGCATCAATCGCCTCCGGAGAAGGCCTGCGTGGGTGAGCCACCGGCGCCACCGGCGCCGCGCGGCTCGTGCGCCGATCGTTCGCCGATCATTCTATTGTAACGGTCAGTCCGCGGCCGGGAAGTGCTGCTCCCCTGGACCCGGATCCACGCGCGGCTCCTCGCGCTCGCTCAGAACAGCTCGACCGACTTTCGCAGGAACGCGTCGATCTTCGCCAGCTGCTCGGCGTCGGTGCCGCCGGCGGCGCCGATGAGCTTCTTCATGACCTCGCTCTCCTTCAGCCAGGCGCGCAGGGTGTCGTGGACGACCTTCTCGCTCGTCTTGCTCGCGTCGAACACCCAGCGGATGTTGTCGAGGCCGTACGCGACGATGTCGAGTCGGAGCTGCTCGAGCAGCTCCGCCTTGCCGAGCCTGAGCGACGCTTCCACCCACGACTTGAACTCGACGTAGAGCCACACCTTCCGGAAGCGCTCGTCGAGGACCATCGCGATGACGTCTGTGACGCGCGCGGCCCGCTCCTGGAGGGAGCCCCCCCGGGTTCAGCGCCTCGAGGAGCATCGCCGGCTGGTCGAAGACGAGCGCGGCGTCGGCGAACTTCGTGGCGCAGTAGCGCATCACGAAGATGGCGCCCTGCCTCGCCGTCCACGTCCCCTTCGCGATGTCGGTGACCAGCTTCTCGAAGCCGGGCACCCAGTGAAAGGGGAACGCCGGAGCGATCGCCCCGCCGCCCCGGGCGGGGTCGCGCGCGGTCGCGACTACCCGGGCCGTCGCGACCGCTGCGCGCCGCCCGGGCCATCCCCTATGTTCCAGATGCCGGCGGCACCCCACGGCCGGCGATCACAGAGCGAGGACGTGAGCGAATGGACCACAGCGCCGGACGGGCGGAGAACGAGCGAGCCGGATGGGCGCCGGCGGCCGGCGGGCACGGTGGCGGCCCGGCCGGCCTGGTCGGCCAGCTGCGGGACGCGGAGCACTACCGGCGCCAGCTCGAAGTCGTGGCGAACAATGCGTCGCTGGCGCTCTTCATCATGGACGAGCGGCAGCACTGCTCCTACATGAACCCCGCGGCCGAGCGCCTGACGGGGTACGCGCTGGCCGAGGTGCTGGGGCGGTCGTTCCACGACGTCTTCCATCACATGCGCCCCGACGGCACTCCCTACCCGCAGGAGGAGTGCCCCATCGCGCGGGCCCTTCCGCGGAACGCGCGCGAGCAGGGCGAGGAGGTCTTCGTCCGCAAGGACGGCAGCTTCTACCCCGTGGCGTTCACGGCGAGCCCGCTCCACGAGGGCGAGCGCACGGTCGGCGCCATCGTCGAGCTGCGCGACACCACCCGCGAGCGGGAGTTCGAGCGTCAGCGGCGGGAAGAGGCGCAACTCGTCGACACGCTGCAGCGCGTCGGGAGCGTGCTCGCCTCCAAGCTCGACCTCGCGGAGGTCGTGCAAGCCGTGACCGACGAGGCGACGGCGCTCACCGGGGCGCAGTTCGGCGCGTTCTTCTACAACGTCACCGACGAGCGCGGCGACTCCTACACGCTCTACACGATCTCCGGGGTGCCGCGCGAGTCGTTCTCGTCGTTCCCGATGCCCCGCAACACGCTCGTGTTCGGCCCGACGTTCCACGGGGAGGGTGTCGTGCGCAGCGCCGACATCACGAAGGACCCGCGCTACGGGCAGAACGCGCCGTACCACGGGATGCCGCCGGGACACCTGCCGGTGCGCAGCTACCTCGCCGTTCCCGTCGTCTCGCGCGCCGGCGGGGTGCTCGGCGGGCTGTTCTTCGGGCACTCCGAGCCCGACCGGTTCGCCGAGCGCCACGAGCGGCTCGCCGTCGGCATCGCGGGGTGGGCGGTGGTCGCGATCGACAACGCGCGTCTGTTCGCGGCCGAGCAGCGCGCGCGGCAGGAGGCCGAACGCGCGACCACGCGCGTCGAGCGGCTGCAGACGGTGAGCGCGGCGCTCGCCGCGGCGCTCACGGTGAGCGAGGTCGCCGACGTGATCGCGCGCCAGGGGAGCGCGGCGCTCGGCGCGGGCGCCGGGGTCGTGGCCCTCATCGACGCCACGGGCGAGTCGCTGGAGTACGCCGGGTGGGTGGGCTACCCGCCCGACGCGCGCGGCGAGTGGCAGCACCTCCCGCTCGCGTACCGCGCGCCGCTGACCGACGCGGCGCGGCGCGGCGAGCCGGTGTGGGTGGGGTCCCCCGAGGAGCTGAGCGCGGCGTGGCCGGAGTTCGCGCGCGTGGCGCAGCTGATCCCGACCGGCGCCTGGGGCGCGGTGCCGCTCGTGCTCGACCGGGGCACGGAGCGCGAGCAAGTGCTCGGCGCGATGGGGCTGAGCTTCGGCGCGCCGAGGGAGTTCCCGGCGGACGTCCGGGCGCTCGCCGAGGCGCTCGCGCAGCAGGGGGCGCAGGCGCTGGGGCGGGCGCTGCTCTACGCGGAAGCCGAGGCGGCGCGCGCCGACGCGGAGGCGGCGAACCGGGCGAAGAGCGAGTTCCTCGCGGTGATGAGCCACGAGCTGCGCACCCCGCTCAACGCCATCGGCGGCTACGCTGAGCTCATGGAGATGGGGATCCGCGGGGCCGTCACCGCGCAGCAGCGCGAGGACCTCCGGCGCATCCAGACCAGCCAGCGGCACCTGCTCGGGCTGATCAACGAGGTGCTGAACTACGCCAAGCTCGAGACCGGGAGCGTGCACTTCGACGTGGCCGACGTCCTGGTGCACGAGGCGCTCGGGGCGGCGGAGGCGCTCGTGGCGCCGCAGGCCCGCGTGAAGGGGCTCACCGTCGTGGTCGGCGACACTCCTCCGGAGCTGACGGTGCGCGCGGACGGCGACAAGCTCGCGCAGATCCTCCTCAACCTGCTCTCGAACGCGATCAAGTTCACCGACCGCGGGGGCCGCATCGACCTGACGTGCGCGGTCGACGGCGACCGCGTCCGCCTCGTCGTGCGCGACACGGGGATCGGCATCCCGCCCGACAAGCTCGAAGCGATCTTCGAGCCGTTCGTGCAGGTCCGCGCGGACCTGACGCGCACGGCCGAGGGGACGGGGCTCGGGCTGGCGATCAGCCGCGACCTGGCGCGGGGGATGGGGGGCGACCTCACCGCCGAGAGCGAGCCCGGGGCCGGATCGACGTTCACGCTCACCCTGCCGCACCGCGCGGACACGGCCGGCTAGCAGAGGCGAGCGGAGCGACAGGACGCGGGGCGGCGCGGTCGGATGGACGCATTCGTCGGGAGCGGCTCGATCGTCCGGCGCGTCTGGGCGGACGTCGACCTCGTGCTGCTGGTCTTCGCCGGGGCGGCGGCCGAGTTCGCGCTCAACCGCGCGGTGGACTGGCTGTTCGTGACCGGGCAGCTGCCGCGCGACCCCCTGGGCCGGCTCTTCTCGACGGCCGCCTACGCGCAGCGCATCGTCCTCGGCGATCGCGCCCAGGCGGAGCGCGCGCTGGCCGCGATCCGCGCCGCCCACTCGGCGATCGAGCGGCGGCGGGGCGAGCGGATCCCCGCGTGGGCCCACCGGGACGTCCTCTACCTGCTCGTCGATTATTCGGAGCGCGCGTTCCGGGCTCTCCACCGCCCGCTCACCGCGGACGAGCAGCGGGAGCTCTACGGCGTGTTCCGGCGCGTCGGCGCCGCGCTCCGCATCCCGGCGCTGCCTCGCGACTACGACGGGTGGCGGGCGGACCGCGCGCGCCATCTGTCGCGCGACCTGGCGCTCAGCGATCACACGGCGTCGCTCTACGCCGCCTACCGACGCCAGCTCGGGCCCTGGCGCTACGCGCTTCTGCGGCAGGTCCAGGGCGCGCTCGTGCCGGAGCGCGTGCGCCGCCTGCTGCTCCTCCCCCGGCGCCCGTGGGCGGGCGCCCTCCTCTCGCTCTACCCCACGCTCGCGCGCCTGCGACTGCAGCCCGCGGTCCGGCGCGCGCTCGTCCCGCCCGCCCAACTCGCCGCCGTTCGCTCCCTCGACCTCCCGACGGCGGCTCTCCGGGCGTGACGACCCGGATCGACGCGTACGGCGGAGCGGGCTCGGGGACCCGCCTCACCCGCGTAGATTTCCGGCATGTCTTCCCCCGCTCCAACCCACTACGAGCTCCTCGGCGGAGACGACGGCGTCCGGCGACTCGTCGACCGCTTCTACGACATCATGGACACCGCCCCGGAGGCGGCCACCGTGCGGGCGCTGCACGCGGCGAGCCTGAAGGCCTCGCGCGACAAGCTGCACCTCTTCCTGACCGGCTGGACGGGCGGGCCGCCGCGCTACGTCGAGCGATTCGGCCATCCCCGGCTGCGGATGCGGCATTTCCCCTTCGCCATCGGCACCCGCGAGCGCGACGAATGGCTCTGGTGCATGGAGCGCGCGCTGGCCGAGCACGAGATGCCCGACGAGGTGCGCACCCACCTGAGCCAGCGGCTGCGCGAGCTCGCGGACCACATGCGCAACCGACCGGACTGAGGGCGGCCGGACGCGCGTCCGCGCGTCCGGCGCCGGCGCCGACGACGCGGGCGGGCACGTCCCGCGCGTGCCGGGGATTCAGTGCGTATGCGACCGACACCGATCGAGCTGCGCGTGCTCCCCCTGTTCGCTGACCTGACCGATGACGAGGCCGCGTGGATCGCCGAGCGGTCCGAGGCCGTGGCCCTGTCTCCGGGCGACGTGCTCTTCCGCGTCGGCGAGCCCGCGGCGTGGATGTTCGTCGTGCTCGAGGGCACGATCGAGGCGCGCCGCG
>JBJMNL010000288.1:0-11894 GCA_045804285.1 Gemmatimonadaceae bacterium | reverse complement strand
CCGCTCCACGTTGGTGACGGCGAAGCGGCTGCGCGGGACGGCCGGCATGCGCGCGATGTCGATCCGGAGATCCTGCGCGGGCACCGCGTAGCGCATCTCCGTCGTCAGCAGGCGCACCGCGCGCTTCATGAGCTCGACTGCGACGCCTGTGCGCCTCGCCGTCGAGGGTCGCGGCGCTCCCCCGGTCCTGCAGC
Source organism: Gemmatimonadaceae bacterium (assembly GCA_045804285.1). Taxonomy (GTDB): domain Bacteria; phylum Gemmatimonadota; class Gemmatimonadetes; order Gemmatimonadales; family Gemmatimonadaceae; genus DATMHT01. The sequence goes on along the minus strand of JBJMNL010000288.1, from coordinate 11,700 downwards.
AACAGCAGCGCGGTGATCGGGATGGCCCCCGGCGCGTGAAGCGGTCGGGGTGGTAGAAGACCCGGGCCGCTTCCTTGCCAACGACACACACGGCCCTGCGGAGCATGATCCGCGTCTCGAAGACGTCGGAGCCGTGCCGCGCGCACCGGGTGGAGACGAAGCGGCGCGGGTCGGCGAGCAGTCGCAGCGTGCTGTCGAAGGCTCCGTCACGTGGGATGGCTGACACCACACCTCCGCTCGAGACGTGCGCGGGTTGGGCCCGCGCGGACGTGCCGGACGCGGGGCTCCATCGGCTCCGCGTCGCCCTGGTGCCGTCCGGGCGCAGGCCGCGGGTCACGCCGCGGACGTCCTCGATCAGGAGCACACGGGAGCCGCCACCGGAGAGACGACAAGCAGCCCACCGGACGCGCCACCCGCGCCGTGTACGGGAGCGTACGTAAGACGTTGGATTGTAAACACTTGCGTCGCTCCAGCTGTTTTTGCATCTTGCACGTCCGCGACATACCGGTGCTCTCGTCCCGGAGAGATGCGATGACCGACCCCGGCACGACGACCACCCCAATGCCCCCTGCGAGCGGCGCCGCCGACGAGCCCGCGGTGCTCTCGCGTTCGGCGCTCCTGAGCGTGCGCCTGGTCCTGCACGCCCACCGCGACGGCTGGCGCCTCGACGAGCGGCTCGCGGCGGCGGCGAGCATGGTGGCCGACGACGCGCGCGCGCGGAGCGCGCCGGCCGAGGCGATGCTCATCGCCCTCAAGCGTGGCTGGGCCGAGCTGGAGGAGGTCCGGCAGCTCCCGGCGCGCGACGTGAGGGCACTGCTGGACCGCCTCATCACGCTCGCCATCCGCGCGCTGTACGCGCCCCATTCCAGCCCGCAGGACCGCGGGACACGGGCCCGTGGCCCGCAGTCCGCGGCGCACGAGGCGACCGGAGACCGCAGCGCCGCGTGAGGAGTGACCACACGGTCCCCGCGGCGGAGCGCGCCGGCGGTCGGCTGATGTCGTGACGCCGGCCCGCCGATTCAGGCATCGCCCCGCCCATCTGTCACGAATCGGGACCGCGCGTCTCTGGGCGATGCGGCGTGGGACGGCCCGCGTCGCCATCGTGCCCTGGAGTCTCGTCGGTGACCGGGAGTCGGCTCACCCTCCCTGCTCGAGTCGCCATCGGGGCCAATGGGCGACCGCCGCCGCCGAGCATGCGCGCCTCGTGGCCGCGCGCACCTCGAGCTAGCGAGAGCCGAGCTCATCTCGTCCGTCGGCGCCGACCCGCCGCGCGAGCGCGCCGGCGCTTCCATCGGGAATCCGGAGGTGGCGCCGCGGACCGCCTCGCGCGCCATTCACGAGCGTGACAGGAGGTGGGACATGACCGCGACCATGCGGCCGGCCGTCGACGGGGACATTCTCGGTCGCCCGATCGGCGAGATCAGCGCCGTGCAGTTCCTCGACCTGCTGCAGCAGGTGCGGCTCAGCCCCGACGTGATGGCCCTCCTCCCCGACAAGAAGAAGTACGAGCTGTGGGTGGATGAAGGGGGAGTGGCGAAGCTGCCGATCGGCGTGCTCCTCGAGAAGCTGAGAATCGAGAAGAAGAAGCTCGAGCTCGAGAAGCGGCTGATCGTCGAGGGCATCCCGAAGCGCATCGTCGAGCGCGAGATCGACCCGGGCGAGCTGATCGATCCGGCCGTGCGCGAAGGGCTCGTGCAGGAGATCGTCGGCGAGGTGATGAAGCGCATCGGGCAGTGAGCGGGGTGGTCGTCCTCGTCGGCGACCGCGACGCCGACCCGCTCGTGCCGGCGCTCGAGGAGGCGCTCGCCGCCCGCCACCTCCCGGCGCGGACGGTGAGCCCCGCCGCGCTGGCGGCGACGCGGCTCGCGTGCGGCGGCGACTGGTGCGCGATCGACGGCGCGCCGGTCGCCGCCGTCGTCTTCCGGGCATCGCCGATGCTCCTCGTCGCGCCGGGCTTCGGGGAGGACGACGCGGGGTTCGCCGCGTCGGAGCTGCGCGCGGTGTGGGCGCACGTGCTCGCGATCCCGGGCGTGCCGGCGGTGAACCGCGCCTACGCCGACAGCTGGCTCTCGTCGTCGGAGTGGAGCTTCTGGCGGCGGCGCCTCGCGGCGGGCGGGGTCGCGGTGGCTCCCCGCCGCATCGGACGGCCCCACGCGGAGGGACGATGGATCCGCTGGACGGGCGGAGACGAGCCGTCGCCCGACGCCCGGGCGGCGGAGCGGCTGGGCGTCGCGTCCGTGGCGTGCGGGACCCCCACCCGCATGCTCTGCTGCGTGGGCGAGACCATCGACGGCGACCGCTGCATCGCGTCGGTGGCCGCCGCGCTGCTGCGCGAAGGGCTGGTGCTGGCCGAGGCGCTGCTCGACGAGGAGGGGCGACTCGTGGGCGTGGAGACGGTACCGGCGGTCCCGCCGGTGCTCGCCGGCGAGCTGTCCTCCCGACTCGCGGGGTGGATCGGTGCTGCTCTCGGTGGGTGATCCGCACGACCTGACGGCGGTCTACGTCGGCTGGTTGGCGGAGCGGCGCGGGTTGGAAGTGCTGGAGCTGCCGGAGGACCGGTACGGCGCGGAGTGGTGGATCAACGTCGACGAGGCGGCGGACGCCGCGCAGCTCGTCGTGCGCGGCGAGCCGGTCGCGACGGCGCGCGTGCGCGGCGCCTTCGTGCGCTTCCATCCCGAGCCCACGCTGCCCCAGGGATGGGAGCTCGGCGACGCGGCGAGGGAGCTGTTCGTGCAGGAGCGGCGGGCGGCGATCTCGGAAGGGATCGAGAGCCTCGGCGTCCCGCTGGTGAACCGGCCGTCGGCGGGGCGCTCGAACGGATCCAAGCCGATGCACATGGCGCGACTGGGCCGGCTCGGCTTCGCCGTTCCAGAATGGATCGCGGCGAACGACCCCGCGGCCGTGCGACGCTTCCTGTCGGACCACCCGGCGGGGGCGGTGGTGAAGGCCTCGTCCGGGCTGCGGTCTCGCGTCCGGCTCGCCGACGCGGACTACCTGTCGCGCGTGGCGCAGGGGACGACGCCGTCGATCGTCCAGCGCTTCGTGCCCGGGCACGAGGTGCGCGTGCACGTCGTGGGGCGTCGCGTCTTCGCGGCGCGCATCGAGGCGAGCGCGGTGGACTACCGATTCGACGCGGAGCACGTGCGGTACCGGCGCGACGAGGTGCCGGAGGCGATCGCGCGCCTGTGCGTCGATGCGGCGGCGCGCGAGGGGCTGACGCTGGCGGGCCTCGACTTCCGCGTCGACCCCCGCGGCACCTGGTGGTGCCTGGAGATGAACCCGGTACCGACCTTCCTGCCCTACGAGGCGTCGTCGGGATGCGCCATCGGCGACGCCGTGCTCGACTACATCATGGGGATCGACGAGGTGACGTCGGAGCGCTCGCCGCTCGCGGAGCTCGTACGGGCCGCGGAGGCGTGACGGTCGCCCGACGCGGCGACTCCGACCCTCGCGCCCCGCACGCGACCCCGCACGCGACCCCCGCACGCGACCCCCGCACGCGACGCTCGTCCCTCCGGACCTGTCGTTCGGCGCACGCGATCGATCGTTCGCCGCAATGCGGTTGCCCCGGCCGGCGGAGCGCCCCCATTCCTTCATCGTGCCCGTTCCGCTCGAGCATCCGTCGCGCTCCGCGCCCCTCCGCGCTCTCCTCGTGCTGTCGCTCGGCGGCACCGCCCTCGCGCGCGCCGCCGGCGGCCAGTCGCTGCTCGAGCGCTCCCCCAACCTCACCGGGGACTGGGTGGGCGCTCCGGGCTCGCTCCACTTCAACTTCCTGCACCGCTTCGTCACCGGGGATGCGCCGCAGAGGAAGGTGAGCAGCTCGCCGACCTTCCTGGTCGCGGCGGGCCTGCCCGGGCGGACGCTGCTCGGGTTCAACTACGCCACCAACTCCGACGTGGCGGCCGGCTACCCTAACGAGTGGGAGTTCTTCGCGCGCTACGCGCCGCTCGCCCAGGAGAGGGGCCGCGCGGTGGACGTCGCCGTGCAGGGCGGCTACAACATCGCCGCGCGCAGCGTGGACGGCGAGCTGTCGCTCGGGCGGCGGATCGGGCGGGTGCGGGTGCGCGGCGCGGTCAGGGCGCTCTCCGACGCGTACGACCTCGGAGGAGGGCGCGTCGCGTTCGCCGGAGGCGGGGTGCTGCGCCTCGCGCGCTACCTGGCGGTCGCGGGCGACTACTCGGTGATGCCGAACCGGCCGGCGGGGTACGAGAACGCGTGGAGCGCGGGACTGCAGCTCGCGATCCCGTACTCGCCGCACACGCTGTCGCTGCAGGTGACCAACGCCAGCACGGCCACCCTCCAGGGGGTGTCCGCGGCGCGCGGCAGCCAGCGCCGCTACGGGTTCGAGTTCACGATCCCGATCACCCTGCGCCGCTACGTCCCGCGCCGGCCGCCCCCGGCGGTCGCCACGGCGAGCGGGCGCGCGGCGCCCCCCCCCGCCACGACGGCGGCGGCCGCCTCCGTCGCCGCCGGCATGCGCGCGCTCACCTTCAGCCCGGCGCGCATCGAGATCGCCGCGGGCGCGACGGTCGCGTGGACGAACCAGGACCCGGTCGCGCACACCGTCACGGGCGACGACGGCAGCTGGGACTCCGGCGTCGTCGCGCCCGGCGCCACCTGGCGCCGGCGCTTCGACCGCCCGGGCACGTATTCCTTCCACTGCACGCCGCACCCCTTCATGAAGGGCGTGGTCGTCGTGCGCTGAGCCATGCTACGTCCTCGCACCGGCGCCTCCCTCGCCGTCGCCTGCGCCGCGCTCGCGTCCGCCCTCGCCGCCGCCGGAGGGTGCTTCTCCGAGCGCGCGAACCCCGCGGCCCCCGCGGGGCAGGTGGCCGGGAAGTGCACGATCCCGGTGAGCTCCCCCCTCATCGGCGCCACGGGCGCGCTGGTGGCGATCCGCGACCTCGCCTACCAGCCGCAGACGGTGCACGTGAAGGCCGGCACGACGGTGACGTGGGTGAACTGCGAGCCCGAGACGGTCGAGGCACACACCTCCACCTCGGACGCGGGGGCCTGGAGCTCACCCTTCATTCCACCAGGCGCCACGTACTCGCACACGTTCGAGAGCGTCGGACGCTTCGACTACTCGTGCGTGCCCCACCCCTTCATGCACGGGACGGTCGTTGTGGAATGAGGCGCGCCGCCGCGGGCGCGTACCACGCATCACGGACTCAGGCCAGGGAGGTAGGATGAGACGGCACGCCTACGTCGCGCTTCTCTCGCTCGCGGTCGCCGCGACGGCGAGCGCCTGCGGCAACGACGACAACACGCCCACCAGCCCGCCGACGGAACGCTTCCGGGCGACGCTCGACGGCGCCAAGGAGCGCCCCACTCCGCGCACCACGCCGGCGACGGCGACCGCGGACTTCACCCTGCGCCGCGACACGCTCTCCTGGACGATCGCCCTCAGCAGCATCACGAACGTGACCGCCGCGCACATCCACGTCGGCGGGCCGGAGGTGGCCGGGGGGATCGTCCTCTTCCTGACCCCCGGGACGACGGGCACGAACAACTCGGCGATCTCGGGCTTCGTGACGCGCGGCACCTTCGCGACGCCCGCGGCGCCGAATCAGGGCGTGACGTTCGACAACCTGCTCGACCTGATGCGCAGCGGGGGCAGCTACGTGAACGTCCACACCAACGATCCCGCGAACGATCCGACGAACAACGCCGGTCCCGGCGACTTCCCGGCCGGCGAGATTCGCGGGCAGATCGCGAAGGTGCCGTAGCGCGCGTCGTCGCGGTGGGTCACGAGCGCCGCGAGCGGAGGCGCGACGGAGCCGGTTGCCCGCGGATGCGCCATCCTGTCTATTCCCCCGTCCTCAACGGAGGGGAGACGATGGCGGGCGGGCATGCCGTGGGCAGGCACGTCGCGCTGATCCGCGGCATCAACGTCGGACGCGCGAAGCGGGTGGCGATGGCGGAGCTGCGCGCGCTCGTCGAGGAGCTCGGCTACGGCGAGGTGCGGACGCTGCTCAACAGCGGCAACGTCGTCTTCGACGTCCCCGGCACGCCGGCGAGGGGCGCCGCGGACGGCATCGCCGGACGCATCGAGGCGGCGCTCGCCGCGCGCACCGGCGTCTCGGCGCGCGTCACCGTCCTCGCCGCCGGGGAGCTCGCCGAGGTCGTCGCCGAGAATCCGCTCGGGGAGGTCGCCACCGACCCGTCACGCCTGCTCGTCACGGTCCTCACGAACCCGGCGGCGGACCGGCCGCGGCTCGCGCCGCTGGGCGAGCGGGAATGGGCCCCGGGGGCGCTGGCCCTCGGCGCCCGCGCGGCCTACCTCTGGTGCCCCGAGGGGATCCTCGCGAGCCCGCTGCCCGAGGCCGTCGGCCGCGTGCTCGGCGACGCCGCGACCGCCCGCAACTGGGCCACGATCCTGAAGCTGCACGCCCTGGCGGGAGACGGACGGCGGTAGCGCGACGGACTACGTGTCGTCGCGCTACCGCACGCCACGCCGGCGCCCGCGGCCCGATCTCGACCGCGCGCGTCACCAGGTCCCGCGCGACCGGCCGCGGCGACGGCCGCGGCGGTGGGGCTAGCCGTTCAGCTTGACGACGTTCTCGGCGGCCGGGCCCTTCTGGCCCTGCACGACGTCGAACTCCACGCGCTCTCCTTCCGCGAGCGACCTGAAGCCGCCGCCCTGGATCGCCGAGTGGTGCACGAACAGGTCCTTGCTGCCGTCCTCGGGCGTGATGAAGCCGAAGCCCTTGGCGTCGTTGAACCACTTCACGGTGCCGGTCGTACGCATCGCGCTGCTCCTCGTGGAGGGTGATCGGGTCGGAGTGCGGCGGTGCCGTACGTCCGAACGGTGGCACGGGTGCGACGTCAGCCGGAGCTGGGGCCGCGCCCCCGAGCGGCCGCGCACTCCGCGGCCGACTGCCCTCTCACGCGATGGGCGTGCCGTTCGGCGGCGCGGGCCGCCCTGAGACGGCCCCGAGCGCGCCGGCGCGGCGCCCACCCGGCCCGCGGGAACGCCACTTGCGCCACTGCGCGGTCCGCCGCGCGCACGGCCGGCGCGCGGGGACGACGTCTCTCCAGCCGCACTCGAGGCAGCCATGCGCCACACCGCGCTCTCGCTCCACCGGACCACCAGCTTCCCCTCGTCGATGGCCGACGTGCGCGGCTACGAGGTGCGGACGCGGGACAACGACGAGAAGGTCGGCAAGGTCGGCGACCTCGTCTGCGCGGCGGACGGCAAAATCCGCTACCTCGACGTCGACGTCGGCGGCCTCTTCAACAAGAAGCGCGTGCTGCTCCCGATCGGCGTGGCGCGCGTCGACAAGCGGAACGACGTGCTCTGGGTGGCGGGGATGACGAAGGAGCAGGTCAAGGATCTGCCCGACTACGACGGGAACCCGGACGCGATCACCGACGACTACGAGCAGCAGTGCTGCGGTCCCTTCCTGTCCCGCGGGACCGCCCCCCTCGCGGACGCGCGCCCCGACGCGACGGCGGACGAGGAGCTCTACGACCAGGGGCGCTTCTACGCCGACCGCGGCGGCGCGGCGGCGCGCGACGGGCGCATCGTCTTCTCCCCCGACGCTCAGCCGTCGCGCGACCGCGAGGAGCGCGTCTAGCGCGCCCTCCCCGCGTCGGTTCGGCGCGCCCGCGCACCCGACGCGCTCGCTTGCTCCCCGCACCTCCGCGCGGCAACGTGGGGCGCGCGCTCGTGGAAGGTCCGCGACGCGCCCCCGTCGCCGGAGATGCCACCGTGATCAGCGCGCCCGCCACCAACACGTTCGCCATCGGCGCGTCGGCCCTGCGGGGCGACGTGCCGCCCCGCCCCCCGCTGCCGACCGAAGTGCCGCCCGTCACGCCACCCACGCCCGCGACGCCGGCGCCAGAGGTGCGGGTGCAGGTGCCGCTCGTCTACGCCGAGCCGCGGTGGGAGTACCGTGACCTCGCGCGCACGCTCCCCGAGCAGGGGCTGCCGAGCGCCGACGAGCTCAACGCGCTCGGCGCCGACGGGTGGGAGCTGGCGGCCACGGTGAGCGACGGGCGGACGGTGCATTACTACCTGAAGCGATCGTTGCCCTGAGCGCGGTGACCGGAGCCCGGGATGGCCCCGGCGCGACGGAGCCGGATCCCTCGCCTCGCTCGGGACGACGATCCGCCTCGGACGTCCCGCGGCCCGCCGCTCCCCACGTCCCGCGTCTATCGCCCCGCCACGTTGTACTTCGCCAGCACCGCCCGCACGCGGTCGAGCGGGATCGCCTCGACCGTGCGCCCGCGGCTCGTCACCGTCGTGGCCATGAAGAGCGAGTTGTAGATCGCTTCCTCCGTGGCCTCGACGACCCCCTGGAAGAGCGCCGAGACGTCGTCGTTCGCGAGCTCGCGCGTCGTGCGCAGGCGGGACGCGCTGTCGCTCGCCGGCGCGATGCGGCGGCGCACCTCCTCGGCCGTCGAGAAGGCGATGACGTAGTCGCCCGAGCCGTTCGACGCGCTCGATCCGGTGCGGGCGAGCCCCATGATCGCGCGCGCCGCGAGGCGCCGCAGGTTGCGGTCGGAGAGCGGCGCGTCGGTCGCGACGACGATCATCACCGAGCCGTCGCCGCGCTCGCGCTCGACGTCGTTCCTGAAGGCGTAGCGTCCGAGCTCGCGCCCCACCGGCGCGCCGAGCACCTGGAGCACGCCGCCGAAGTTGCTCTGCACGAGGACGCCCACCGTCCACCCGCCGAGAGAGCGCGGGAGGACGCGCGACGCCGTGCCGATGCCGCCCTTCCACTCGAACGCCACCGTCCCCGCGCCGGCGCCGACGCTCCCCTCGGCCACCGGCCCGCCCTTCGCGTCGGCGAGCGCGGCGCGCACGACGTCGGGCGTGATCGGGCGCGAGCGGATCGCGTTGAGCTGGCCGTCGTTCGTCTCGCCGACCACCGGGTTGATCGACCCGACGCGCTCCATGCCGGGCTGCGCGAGCAGCTGCGCGACGAGCGCGTCGGCGGCGCGCCAGACGCAGAGCGTGCAGGTGAGGAGGATCGGCGTCTCTAGCTCGCCGAGCTCCTCGACCTGCGTCGCGCCGACGAGCTTCCCGAACGCATTCCCCACGTGCACCGCCGCCGGGACGCGGTCGAAGAAGAGGTTGCCGCCGTGCGGCAGGATCGTCGTCACGCCGGTGTGCACCGAGTCGCCGTCGACGACGGTCGCGTGCCCGACGCGCACGCCGGCGACGTCGGTGATCGCGTCGTTGGCGCCGGGCCGGAAGATGCCGGGCGCGACGCCGAGCGCACGGGCGCGGGCGCGCCGCTCCTGCGCGCCCGCGCGGTGCGTGACGACGACGGTGGCGAGCGCCGCGACGGCGGCGACGAGGAGCGTACGGGACGGGGCGAATGGCATGGGGGAAAGGTGCCAGCCCGGCGTGGGGGACGGCAGTGGGGGCCGCGTCCCGCATCCCCCCGCGGCACGGATCTCCGCTGTGACGAGTAACATGGACTTCGACCGCGATGTAGCTTCCTGCGGGCCGCGACGGCGCGCCCGCGTGGGCCAGGCGCCGGTCGCGCGCCGCATCCGTAGGTAACGGAGAGCTTCGAACTATGCCCAGCACTCGGATGCCGCGCGCCCGCGCGGCGGCCATCGCCGCCGCCGCCGCGCTCGCGGCGGCGTGCAGCCCCGACCGCGGCACCGGGCCGGGCGCGAACCTGCAGGCGCTGTGCGGGACCTCCACCGGCTTGACGGTGAGTCTCGCGCCCGGCGGGGTGGCGACGGTGACCGACCCCGCGCAGATGGCGTGCATGGCGGTGCCCAGGTCCGGGAGCGCGGCCGAATACGTCTTCATCGCGGGGAACGCCAGCACGCTCCGCGACGCCGTCTGGCGCTACACGGTCGAGTCGACCGGCGGGACGCCGGCGACGGCGAGCGTGGCGAGCGCCGACCTCGCGAGCGCGTCGCCCGACCTCGTCGCGGCGGGCGGCGCGCCGTCGTCGCTCCGCGTCCCGCTTCCGCGGCGGTCGGCGTGGGGAATCGCCGACCGGCTCGAGCAGCGCCGGCAGGCGCTGGCGCGCCGGCTCTCCCTCTCCGCCGCGCGGGCGCTCCACGCCCGGCGCTCGGCGCCCTCGGGGGTGCGACTCTCGGTCGCCGCCGTCGTGCCCCCCTCGGTCGGGGACCTGGTCAGCTACCGCGTGCCCGACACGGTCGCGTCGTGCGACAGCTTCTTCACCATCGGCGCGCGCGTCCGCGCGGTGAGCGAGCACGCCGTGATCGCCGAGGACACGACCGCGCCCGCGGGCGGCTTCAGCGACGCCGACTTCACCGCGATCGCGAGCGAGTTCGACCGGCTCATCTACCCAACCGACACGACCCACTTCGGGTCGCCGGGCGACCTCGACGCCAACGGGCGCGTCGTCATCCTCTACACGCCGCGCGTCAACGCCGAGACGCCGCGCGGGTCGAAGGACGGGTACGTCGCCGGCTTCTTCTTCGGCGGCGACCTCTTCCCGCGGAGCGGGGCGCCCGACCAGTCGTGCGAGCAGAGCAACGTCGCCGAGCTGTTCTACCTGCTGACCCCCGACCCGGGCGGCGTCTTCAGCGACGTGCGCGCGACCGGCGATGTGCGCGAGGCCACGCGGGGCACGATCGCGCACGAGTTCCAGCACATGATCAATCTCTCCACCCGCATCAGGGAGAACGCGTCGTCCGCGGAGGTGACGTGGCTCGACGAGGCGCTCGCCCACTTCGCCGAGGAGGTCGTGGGGCGCGCCGCGCGCGGCTACTCGGACATGCGCAAGCTGACCATCGCCGACATCCTCGACGTCTCGAACGGCTACAAGGACTTCGACGCCTTCTTCGCGCAGAACGCCGCCCGCTACCAGCTCTGGCGCGAGCGGCCCGACTCGCTCGGCGCGACGAGCGGGCGCGCCGACGTCTCGCTCGAGGTGCGGGGGGCCGCCTGGTCGCTCGTGCGCTACGCGGCGGACCAGTACTCGGGGGGCGACGTGGCGGCGTTCACGCGCAAGCTCGTCGCCGGGCCCGAGATCGGGACGCTGAATCTCGAGAGACGGAGCGGCGCGTCGTTCGCGCAGATCGTCGGCGGCTGGATGCCGGCGCACTACACCAGCGGCCTCTCCATCCCGAACCTGCCGCCGCAGGCGGCGTTCCAGAGCTGGAACATGCGGAACGTGGAGAACGCGTTCACGCGCGACGGCAGCTTCTCCCCGCTCGCCGTCACCGACCTGGCGACGGGGGCCCCGGTGGCCGGCAAGGCGCCGGCGGCCGGCGGGTCGTACTACCGCCTCTCGCTCCCCGCGAGCTCGGCGCCCGTGGCGGTGCGCGTCCGCGCGTCCGGCGGCGCGCCGGTGTCGGAGGCCGGGGCGAGCGTGTTCATCGTCCGCACGCGGTGACCTGAGCCCGCGCCGACGCGGGCGTGAGCGGGCGCGGGGGGACGAGCGCACCGCTCACGCCTGGGCCCGCCAGGGTGCCGATCGAGCCGACTCTTGACAGGAGTGAAGTAACGACAATATCGTTACTAACAACGTTAGGAGAAAATTCAATGGGCGTGAAGGAGCGGAAGGAGCGGGAGAAGGCCGACGTCCGGGGGAAGATCCTGGATGCGGCTCGCGACATGTTCGTGCGGGAGGGGATCGACGCCGTGACCATGCGCGCGATCGCCGACCGCATCGAGTACTCCCCGCCGGTCATCTACTCGCACTTCCGTGACAAGCTGGAGCTCATCCAGGAGCTCTGCCATCGCGACTTCCGCGCGCT
>JBJMNL010000287.1:0-16929 GCA_045804285.1 Gemmatimonadaceae bacterium | reverse complement strand
TGCCGGACGGGGGACGCGCGCTCTACGTCGCCACACTCGACCCGGCCACGATGAAGCAGGGGATCGCCAGGATCGACCTCCGCACGCGAGCAGCCGCCGTGCTGCGCGAGGGGCCGATCTCGACGAGGGGAGGCGCGCTCGGCGTCGATGCCCACGGCGGCGCGCTCGCCTACGTCGCGGAAGACGTCGGGCACCCGACCGAGGTCTGGCTCACGGACGCCTTGCTCCGCCGCGCGCGGCGCGTCACGAATCTCAACCCGGGGAGTGCCGGATACGCGCCGGGAGAGAGCCGCCTCGTCGAATGGCTCGGTGCGGACGGCAGGGCGTTGCGCGGCGCGCTCCTGCTGCCGGCCGACTATCGGCCCACGCGCCGGTATCCGCTCGTCGTCCTGGTGTACGGCGGAGAAGCGGGGTCGGAGTCGCTCAACGTGTTCGGGCTCGGCGGGTCGTCCGCCGAGAACATGCAGCTCCTCGCGACGCGCGGTTACGCCGTCCTCTACCCCGACACGCCGCTGCGCGTCGGCCACGCGCTCGATGATCTCGAGAGCGCCGTGCTCCCCGGGGTGAACCGGGTGATCGAGCTCGGGGTCGCGGACCCCGGACGCCTGGCGATCATGGGACACAGCTACGGCGGCTACTCCACGCTCGGGCTCATCACTCGCACGCGGCGCTTCAAGGCGGCCGTGAGCAGCGCCGGCCCCTCCGACCTGTTCGCGACCTGGGGACGGCTGACGAAGAACGGAGGCCTGGCCGGTGACGTGGTCGAGCGAGGGCAGGGCGGAATGGCCGGCACGCCGTGGACGCAGCGCGACCGCTACCTGAGAAACTCTCCGTTCTTCGAGCTGGATCGCGTCACGACGCCGGTGCTGGTCGTACAGGGTGAGCTCGACGTGACGGTGCCCGCGGCGGAGAGCGATCGGGTCTTCGCGGCCCTGAAGCGGCTCGGTGTCGAGGCGCAGTACGTCAGATACGGCGGCGAGGGGCACGCGCTCGCCGGCTACGCGAACCTGTGCGACTACTGGACGCGGGTGATCGCCTGGTTCGACCGGCACCTCGAGCCGCGCGAGCGTCGATCGGCCGCCATCGATTGAGCGCCGGCGAGCGCGCCGGCCCTGGTCCCGACCTCATCACTTCCCGAACGAAGCCGCCAGGGGAATTCATGCCCATCATCGCCACCAGGCGCTCGCCCAAACTCGGCCCGCTCGGCATCGTGCTGCTCTCCCTCCTGGGAGCCCGGGCCGACGCACAGACCTCGCGTCCGGAGCCGCTGCCCGTGGCGGAGGCCGCCGCTGCCCGGGAGTTCGCTCCAGACGTGCCCATCGACCTCTCGCCGGACGGAGCGTGGCTCGCATACTCGCTGACCAACCCGCGCGCGCGGCGGCTCACGACCGACCGGATCAGCCCGCTGTTCACGAACAGCGGCGTGTGGGTAGATCTCGCGACGTCCGGTGTCTTCGTGACCAATGTCCGAACGAAGCAGACCGTGAACGTCACACACGATCGTGGATCGGCGTGGGGCGGGCGGTGGTCCCCCGACGGGCAGCGCCTCGCGTTCTACTGGGATTCGGGTGGCGCCGTGCATCTCTGGGTCTGGGAGCTGGCGACGGGGACCGCCCGACGGATCTCCGACGTGATCGCGCGTCCGCCTTACCCGTTGGACTCCCCGCGCTGGACGCCTGACGGGACCCGTCTGTTGGCGAAGGTGCTGCAGACGGGCGTCAGCCTCGAGGAAGTGCTGCGGCGGGCCGGGCCGCGCGCGGCGTTGCCCGCGAGCGTCACCGACGACTCCACGCCCAGCGTCGCCGTGCTGCGCGCCGGGCCGGGCGACGACAAGACCACCTCCGAGTCGCGGCGAGGTGCCCCAGCCGTGCCCTCCATCTGGGAATGGCTGAGGGCCGACCTGGCGCTCGTCGACGTGTCGACCGGCGCCGTGAGACGATTGGCGCGCGACGTCGCCATGAGCGGCTACTGGATCTCTCCCACGGCGGAATCGGTCGCGTACATGCAGTGGCGGCCCGGCTCGACACTGCTCCGGCAGCTCTTCGACCTGATGGTGATCCCGCTGGCCTCGGGCACGCCGCGCGTCGTCTCGTCGTCGGTCGAGCAGCCGCTCGGAGCGTCGGTGAGCTGGTCTCCAGATGGGCGCTGGCTGGCGTACAGCGCGGTCGACCGGTCGACGCAGGTGCCGGGCGAGAGTCCGCGCATGGACTGTTACCTGGTGAGCGCCGACGGCGGCGTGCCCCGCAACCTCACCCCTGGGGTCCACCCGCCCCTGGGCGGCGAGAACGCCCCACCTCTGTGGGACGAGAGCGGCGGGCGCATCTTCCTCGTCGGCGGCGGCAGGGTCTGGACGACGTCGCCGGCGGACGGCGTAGCGCGGGCGGTCGCGGCTGTGACCGGGCGGCGGATCACGGCCCTGGTCGCCGCCGGTGATGGGCGCGTGTGGGCCCCTCGCGGCAGCAGCTCCCTCTACGTGGTCACCAACGAACCGCGGATGGTGAAGCTCGGCCTCGCCAGAGTCGATCTCGGCGGACGCCGCGCGCCGGAGCTTCACGAGGAAAGCAAGCTGCTGACGGAGGGAGTGGCGGGCATCGCCGCCTCCGGAAGCTCACTGGTCCTCGTCGCCGAGGACGCCGCGCATCCCGCCGACGCGTGGGTGATGGATGCGGAGCTGCGCCGGGCGCGTCGAGTCACCGACACGAACCCGATGCTCGCACGATACGCCGCGGGGGAGAGTCGTCTCGTGGAGTGGCTCGGGGCGAATGGCGATTCGCTGCGGGGAGCGCTGCTGCTTCCCGCGAACTACCAGCCGGGCCGCCGTTATCCCCTCGTCGTGTTCGTGTACGGCGGCGAGCTGGGCTCGACGAGCCTCAACCGGTACGGCCTCGGCCACTCGGCGGAGTGGAACATGCAGATCCTCGCCACACGAGGATACGCCGTTCTCAAACCGGATGCGCCACTGAGTGTGGGAAATCGGTTGCGTGATCTCGGGGGCACCGTGCTCCCGGGAGTGAGCAGGGTGGTGGAGCTCGGAATCGCCGACTCGAACCGCCTGGCGATCATGGGACACAGCTACGGTGGGTACTCGACGCTCGGACTGGTCGCCCAGACCACGCGCTTCAGGGCCGCCGTCAGCAGCGCCGGAGTGGCGGATCTCTTCGCGAGCTACGGAAGGCTGGCACCGAATGGCGCGTCGCTGACCCGCTGGGCCGAGGTGGGGCAGGGGGGGATGGGCGGGACGCCGTGGTCGCAGCAGGATCGCTACCTGCGGAACTCGCCCTACCTCCTGCTGGATCGCGTGCGAACGCCGGTCCTCATCGTCCATGGGACCGAGGACCTGACGGCCCCAGCGACGGAGGGAGACAAGGTCTATGTGGCGCTGAAGGCGCTCGGCGTCGAGGTGGAGTACGCACGATACGTCGGCGAGGAGCACGTCCTGTTCGCCTACGCGAACGTCGTCGACTACTGGACGCGGGTGATCGGCTGGTTCGACGGACACCTCGGGACGTCGAGCACCGGTGCGAGGTCCGATGCCCGATGAGGCTCTCCCGCCGGACCCGGCCTGGCGCCGCGCGTCGTCGTGGGCGCCGCTCACGCGCTACGCTCACGCGCTCCGTCTCCAATCGCGAATCGCCGCGAGCCGGACGTCCCGTGAGGCGTCCGGCTCGCGGCCGTTGCGAGGGATCGGGCCGGTGATCGCTCGTCAGTCCACTCCACCCCCGGCGGTCTGCCGCGAGGAATCCAGTCGGCCCATCGCACGCGATCGGCGATCGCCGCGACGGTGCCGAGCGCTGGTCAGGTCATCTGCCGCCTGACGAGCACCCCGCTGGGGTCGGCCTCGATCTGGTTGCCGATGAAGTCGCCGAGGGTACGGACCGTCACCTCGCCCCACGACGCGAGCGCCGGCGCCGCGTAGGCGCGCTTCTGAGTCGTATCCATGTTGATCTCCTGCTGAGAGAATGCCTGTGAGTGAGCCAGGCGTGGCTGCGAAGCTTACACCGGCCTCTTCGTGTACAGACCCGACCCGCTCGGGTCGGCCTCGGTGTGCTGCTGGCCGAACTCGCCCAGCGTGTGGGCGATCACCTCGCCCTGGGGAGCCAGCTCGGGCGCGACGTAGGCGCGCTTCTGGATCGCGTTCATGTCTACCTCCCTGGTGTTGACGTGCGATTCCCTGGTGAGAGACCGACGGCGGTCGCCGTCGCCCCCTCGCGAACGACCCACCGGCCCAACCTCACGCGAAGCCACGTTTCCAGTGACAGCGCCGTCAGCACGGGTACCAGCGACGGCGACTTCCCCTGCCGCGCCGCCGCGACTCCCTCCCGCAGCGCCCGCGCATCCACGCATCCGAGATCGGCGAGCACCGGGTCCGCGAGCATCTCGTCGATCAACCGATGCTCGTGCTGGAGCGACCACGCGATGCTCCCGTCCGTCCCGCCCTTGGTGGTGCGCGTCCGCACGAGCTCGGGGAGGATCCCGCGCATCGCCTCGCGAAGCACCCACTTCTCCGCCCGTGGGCGGGTGCGCATCCGCGGCGGGAGCCGGAGCGCGAGCTCGACGAGCGGGCGGTAGAGAAAGGGGTACCGGGCCTCGATCCGCTCCGGCAGGAACCCGCGTCCGAACGCCGACCCGAACGTGCTCACCTGCAGCGCGATCTCGCGCTGGTACTTCTGGCCGGTCGGTCCGGCCCCGATGCGCGCCGCCGTCCGGCGCGCGGAGAGCCGGAACCGGCGCGCGAAGGCGCGATCGATCCAGCGGGGCACCCTCGCGTACTCCGGGAGCAGGGCCACGCGGATCGGCGACGGCAGCAGCGGGCGCAGCACGTGCTCGTATCCCACCCGCCAGAACGACGCGCGCTGCGTCACCGCCCACTCGGTCGTCCCGCGCAGCGCGTCGCGCACGCGACCTGTGCCCATCCAGTCGGCGAGGTACATCGGGCCGCCGAACAGGTAGTGGTCGGCGCCTCCGCCGCCGAGCGTGACGCGCGCGCCGGCAGAGCGGAGGATCTCGAGCATCCGGCGATCCCTTGCGTACGTCAGGTAGTGCGGCGCAGGGTGCTCCGTGAGCGGCGGGCCGGCGCCGTCGTCCTGCCAGAGCCGGTAGTTCACGAGCCGCTCGCTCCGCACGCCGAGCGGCCGCGTGACCGCGTTCACGAACTCCGTCTCGTCGCCGTCGCCGAGCGAGTCGACGTGCGTAATCGTGCCCGCGACGCCGCGCGCGATCCGTCCCGACGCGGCCAGCGCCTGCGCCATGCACACGACCGACGAGGAGTCGAGGCCCCCGCTCAGGAACGCCCAGACGTCGTCGCGTCCTGTGAGCCGGCTCGCCACCGCCGTCGCGAACAGCTCCCGGAAGCGCTCGGCCTGGTCGCTCCCGGTGAGCGACTCGTCGATCTCGAACCGCTCCGGCGACCAGTAGCGGTCGAGTGAGAGGCGCCCGTCGCGGAGCGTGAGCGTGTGGCCGGACACCACGGTGGAGACGCCGCCGAACACGCTCGGCTCGGACTCGCTCACGCCGCCGACGAGGTAGTCGGCGATGAAGCCGAGGTCGAGCGCATCGCCGTCCGAGAGGACGGACGGCCGGGAGCAGAACGCCACGAGGTCGGGACGCGTCGCGTAGTAGAGCAGCTTCGGGCCGAAGGCGTCGCGCGCCGCGACGATCTCGCGCGTGGCCGCGTTCCACGCCACGAAGGCGAAGTCGCCGAGGAGGTCCGCGACGCAGCGGGCGCCGCGCCGCTCGACCGCCGCGAGCAGCAGCTCGAGGTCGGTGAGCGCGGCCGTCGGGCGGTCGAGCGACCGCTCGACGTCGCCGCGGTGGTCGAGGCGCACGTCGCCGACGCCGACGAGGGCGCCGGATCGCGCGACGCTCGGCCCGAGCCCGCCCTCGTCGGCGCTCACGTACGCGGCGAACGAGCCGTCCACGTACCAGTCCGCGTCGCCCGCGCGGCGGGCACCGAGCCTCCCGGCGTACGCGGCTCTCGCCTCTTCGGTCACGGGCGCGCCGCTCGGACGCACCAGGCAGAGCATCGTTCTCATGGGGCGACGTCCGGCAGGGGGAGGAAGCGCTTCAGTCGCTCGCGCGTGTCGTTGAGCGGCTCGTCCCGCCATTCCACCCAGGCGTGCGCCGCGAAGGGGTGCGACTGGACGCCGAGCCGGAGTCGGGCGGCGATCCCTCTCCGCCGCAGGCAGTAGTAGAGCGCCAACGACTGCTCGAGGCAGAGCGCCCGCCCCGGGAAAAAGGCGCCGGCCGTCGCCACCGCGTGCGCGGTGGCCCGGGGCACGAGCGGCTCGTCGTCGGGTGCCGCGGGAGCGCCCGCGGTGAGCCGGCGAATCAGCGTCAGCGTGCGTCCGAAGCCGAGCCACCGGAGCGCGGCCTTCACGCCGAGCAGCACGAGTCCGCAGTCGAGCACTGACGGCACGGCCGGTCGAGCCGCGTCGGCGGATCGAGCCATCGAAGTCCCGAACGGCGCTGCTGGGGGCATCGGCTGCTGGACTGGGAGTGTGAGCGCGACTGACGCGGCGACCCGCGTTCGGGCGCGGAAGCAGGATGCCGGCGAACGGGCGAGACGGACAAGCCGACGGATCGGCGGACGCGGTGGCGAATCGGCGATGCCGGCGCTCCCGTGGGGTCGCGGCGCGCGCCGTCGCGTCAGGTGGCGCCGATCCACGGGGGCTGGCGCGCGCTCTCGGTCACTGCCGGCGGCGCGTACGGACGAGCGCCGGCCGCTCCGGCCCGAGGGAGCGCGCGCTCGTGCCAGCGTCGCGTCGCGGCGGACGGCCGGCGCCGCCGGCGGCCGTCTCGCGGCGGGATGCGGCCGCGGAGGACGGCGGCGACGTGTCCGCACAGCGTCGCGTAGCCGTCCGGCGACGCCACGGCGCGCGTGGGCATCCCGGCGTAGTCGCGCACGAGCTGCCGCAGGTCCTCGACGCACCGGAATCCGAGCGCCGCGGCGGCGCGCTTCGCCGTCCAGCCGCGATGCGCCAGCGCTCCGGCCGCCCGCAGGGCGACGAAGTAGTGGAGGACCGTGGACGGATTGGGGAGCCCGGCCGACGCGAAGCGGTCGCGCAGCGCGCGCTCCGACAGGCCGAGCCAGCCGGCCACGGTCGGCACCCGCAGGGCGGGGGACGCGGCGAGAGCGAGCGCGGTGACGGCTCCCCGGAGCGGCTCGCCGACGAGGGGAACGAAGCCGTCGACGAGCGACAGCTCCGGCGCCGGCGCTCCGGGGGACGCCAGCGCGGCGCCGAGCGCGTCGCCGAGCGTCTGCTGCGAGCGCACGACGCAGGCGTCGAAGGCGCCGGTCGCGAGGGCGTGCCGCGCCTCGCCGAACGACGCGGCGACCGGTGGCACGACGAGGAGGGTGGGGGCGCGTCGGGCCGGGAGCCCCGCGAGCAGCGCGCCCACCGGCGCCCGGTCGCGGTCGCGCGGCTCCGTCACGACGGCGTCGAGACCGCCGGCGGCGAGCCGGATCAGATCGGCTGCGCGATCGCAGAAGCGGACCTTCGCGATGCCGGCGAGCTCCGACTCGTGGAGGGCCCGCGCGGCGCCGCCGGCGACGAGAGCGGCGACCGTGATCACGCCCGTCCCGCTGTCGTCGCGCTACGCCGACGCCCGCACCGCGAGGCCGGCCGCCAGCAGCTCGGCGAGCAGCGCGCGCACGTCACGCTCGACCTGCTCGGCGCCGGCGCCGTCGTATTCGCGCCCGATCGTCGCGACCATCTCCGGCACCGTGGCGCCCGGGCCGAGCAGCGCCCAGAGGCGACTCCCGACCTCGTTGAGCGTGTAGTAGCGCTCGCCCCTCAGGTCGAGCAGCACCCGCTCGCTGCCCGCGGCCGTGGCGAGGACGTGCGGCGCCTGCGCGAACCGCCCCGCGAGGTCGTCGGCCGATGCGGCGTTGCGTCCGAATCCGTGCACTGGCTCCCACTCCCGCCCTGAAGGAGTGGGGCGCAGTCTACCGGAACCCCGCCGCGCGCACCATCGCTCCGGGGCGACGGGTTTGCTTCGAGGCGACGGATTTGCTCCAACGCGACAGGGCGGCGCGGACGCGGCGGCCTCGTTCGGCCGCGGCGCGCGGCGCGCGACCGTCGTCGTGCGTCGTCACCGCCAGTGGACCAGCCCCGCCTCGCGCATCCGCTCCACCTGCAGGGCGACGTCGTGCGCGAGCGTTTCGGCGCGCACCTCGTACTCGACGGCGAGACGCGCCACGAGCTCGGGGAAGGTCGGGGCGTCGCCGAGGATCTCCCAGATCTGCCGGCCCAGCTCGTTGACGCCGAAGCGGGTCCCGCCCGTCCCGTCGATCAGGACGACGCGCTCCCCCGACGCGGCGGCGACGACGTTCGGCGCCCGCGCGATCCGGCTGCCGCGCGGCGTCGCGGGCTTCTTCGATGCGCCCCTCTCCTCCGTCACTCGGCCATCCTCGTTCCTTGCCTCACGCGTCGCCTCCGGCGCTACGTGCTCTTGCGCGTGAGCTGCGCGAGCGTGCGTCCCTGGGCGGAGTCCTCGATGAGCGTCGCCAGGCGCCGCTCCCGCGTGGCGTCCCGCTTGGCGCTCACCACCCACCAGATCGCCGTGCGCCGGTACGTCGGGGGGCGCGCCTGGAAGAAGTCCCACGCGGCCGCGTTCGCGCGGAATCGCGCCTCGCCGGCATCGGCCGGGCGGTCGTCGATCCGTGCCCGGGGGCGGCGCTTCTGCGGTTGGCTCACGTGCTCTCCGTGCGCGAGTGGGGGCGGGTAATCTGGCGAAGTCGGGGCGGCGCCGCGATCCCGCTCGCGGGGAGGGGGCGCGCTACCGCAGCCACTCGTCCCGGTGCTCGGCGACGAAGGCGTCGTCGGCGAGCTCGGGGTACGTCCGCGTCACGCGGTCGATCTCCGCCTCCTGCTCCGGCGTCAGGCGCTCGCGGGCGTTCAGCGTCCACACGCCGCGCATCAGTCCCTGGCGGCGCAGCACCTCGTGCAGGCCGACGATGCAGCCGGCGAAGCCGTGGGCGACGTCGAACAGCGCGCCATTGGCGTCGGTGAGCGCGGCGGCCCGGGAGAGCCAGGAGGCGTCGAGGCGCGCGGCGGCGGGGTCGTCGCCAAGCGCCTGCTTCACCTCGGCGAGCAGCCCGACGGCGCAGCGCGTCCACACCGCCCACTGGCCGAGCAGCCCCCCGACGATGCGGCGGTGCACGACGCGCCCGCCCTGCAGGCAGGGGAACGGGGTGAGCAGGTCGACGACGATGCTGTCGTCGTTCCCGGTGTAGAGCGCGATGTCCTCGCGCCCCGACTCGGCGATCGCGCGGACGACGTCGAGCGTCCGGTAGCGGTCGAAGGGGGCGATCTTGACGGCGACGACGCTCGGGATCTCGGCGAACTCCCGCCAGAAGCGATAGCCGAGCGTGCGGCCGCCGACCGCGGGCTGGAGGTAGAAGCCGACAATCGGGATCACCTCGGCCACGGCGCGGCAGTGGCGAACCAGGGCGTCGTAGCGTGCGTCGCCGAGGGCGGCCAGGCTGAGGAGGCCCGCGTGGTAGCCCAGCGAGCGGGCGACCTCGGCTTCGCGTACCGCCTGTACCGTGTCGCCGACCAGTCCGGCGATCTTGACGAAGGGGCGGGGCGCGCGCGCGAGCGCCTCGTCCGCCGTCTGCGAGGCGAGCTCGAGCACCGGGCGGTAGAGCCCGAATCGCGGGTCCCGGATCTCGAACTGCGTGGTGTGCACGCCGACCGCGATCCCGCCCGCCCCCGCCGCGACGTAGTAGCGCGTCAGCGCCCGCTGGTGTCGCTCGTCGAGCGTGCGGTGCGGCGTGAGGGCGAGCGGGTGCGCCGGGATGACCTGACCGGCGAGGAGGTGCTGGCGGAAGTTCATCAGGATGAGTCTAAAGGCGGGATGAGACTAAAGGCGGAATGAGGAACGAGGAATGAGGCGCGGGACGTTACCGGTGACCAGCGTGGCCCCTCGTAGCGTCCCGGCCCTCATTCCTCGTTCCCCATTCCGCCTTCCCTAGAACTTCCCCGTCCGCTCCTCGAACTTCGTCGGCTTCCCCAGCAGCCGCCCGCCGGCGCGAACCCAGTCGGCGGTCCAGTGCATCATCCACCACACCGGGGAGGTGGCGTCGCCGAGCGTCCCGCGCATGCGGTCCGTGTTGGAGAGGAGCGCGTCGGGCGCCTCTGTGCCGACGATGACCGGGTCGCGGCCGAGCAGCTTGCCGAAGCGCTCGGCGAGGGCGCGCACCGGGAGCGCCTGGGCGCCGGTGACGTTGACGACGAAGGGTGGCGCGGCGGCGAGGGCGAGGCAGTCGATGGCGAGGCGGTTCGCGTCCCCCTGCCAGATCACGTTGACCCATCCCATCGTCACGTCCACCGGCTCGCCGCGCCAGACCTTGAGCGCGATGTCGGTGAGGACGCCGTAGCGGAGGTCCACCGCGTAGTTGAGGCGGACGATGGCGACGGGCGTGCCGTGGCGCGCCGAGTGCCAGGCGAGGACGCGCTCGCGGCCGAGGCACGACGCCGCGTACTCGCCGACCGGGGCCGGCGCGTCCGTCTCGCGCGAGCCGCCGCGGGCGACGGGGGTGAGCGGATACACGTTCCCGGTCGAGAAGGCGACGATGCGGCTGCCGCGGTAGCGGTCGGCGCAGATCGCGGGGACCACGGTGTTCATGACCCAGGTGTCGCCGGGCGCCCCGGTGGTGCCGAACTTCTGGCCGGCCATGTAGAGCACGTTCGGCGCGTCGGGGAGGCGCGCGACGGCGTCGCGGTCCGTGAGGTCGCAGGTGATGGTCTCGACGCCGGCCGCCTGGAGCCGCTCCTCGGCCTCTCGCGACGAGAAGCGGGAGACGGCGACGACGCGCCGCGGCTGCCGCGGCGCGTCGTCATCGTCGGCGCGCACCGAGTCGAGCGCGCGGCGGACCATGCGGGCGAGCGTCGGCCCCATCTTGCCGCCGGCGCCGAGGACGACGACGTCGCCCGCGCACTGCTCCAGCGTCGCCTCGTTCGAGAACGACGGCATCGAGAGGTGGTCGTCGAGCGCCGCCTCGTCGGCCGGCGCGGGCGGCGTGAGGGCGCGCCACTCGGCCCAGGCGCGGTCGTCGGCGAGGTCGAAGGGGGGAGGAAGCATCGTGGAAAGATGCGGACGGGAGGCGGAATGGGGAGCTTACCCCTCGCTCTTCACCCTTCTCGTGCGCCTCGGCGTCTCCGGCGCGTCGACGTCCGTCTCCGGCGTGATCCCGAGCTCCCGCATCAGTCCCCGTCTCGCCTCGTCGATCGTCGCCTTCACCCGCTCGCGCAGCGCGGGGACGTCGGCGACCGTGAGGCCGGTGGTCTCGACCGGCTCGAGGACCCGGCAGCGCGCGTGGGCGCGCTCGAAGCGGAAGGAGCCCTTGGCCATCGCGTGGCGGGTGCCGGCGACGGCGATCGGGAGGATCGGCACGCCCGACTCGACGGCGAGGCGGAAGGCGCCGTCGCGGAAGGGGAGCAGCTCCGCGGTGCGCGAGCGCGTCCCTTCAGGGAAGATCATGAGCGACACCTTCCTGGCGAGGCGGTCGCGGCAGCCGGCGAGGGCCTGCTCGACCGAGTCGCGGCTGCCGCGCTTGAGGGGGATGTCGCCGACCATCGACATCATCCACCCCATGACGGGGATCCTGAAGATCGTGTCCTTGCTCAGCCACTTCATCTCCCACGGCAGGTGCGAGATGAGGAAGATGTCGGCGTACGACTCGTGGTTCGACACCGCCACGTACGGCCGCCGCGGGTCGCGGATCCGCACGCCCGAGGTCTCAAACTTCCAGTACGGATTGAGCCAGGTGCCGGCGACGGCGAGCTGCCGGAAGGCGCGTCCCGCCGCGTAGCGCCCGCGGTCGAAGGGCGCGGTCACGAGCCAGACGAGCGCGACGTAGAGGAAGCCGAAGAGGACGACGAGGACCGTGGTGGTCCAGATCCAGGCGTTGACGAGGCGGTTCATCGAGACGGCGAGATGCGACGGCGAAGTGGGGAAGAGTGGGAGATGGAAGGCGGGAGGGGCGACCGTAGGCGGTGGGCAGTTCTCAGTTGCCAGTGTTCAGTCGGCAGTGTTGCGCGGAGACTGCGCCACGAGAGCTAGCCACTGAGGACTGCCCACCGCCCGCCGTTCGCCCTTCCCAACCTCTCTACTGGTCCTTCTTGGCCTGCGCGTCGAACTCCTTCACCGCCTGCTCCGCCCCCTGGAACCCGATCTTCGAGTGCGTGCCGTCGCAGAACGGCTTGTTGCTGGAGCCGCCGCAGCGGCAGAGCGAGACGTTCTTGCCGCGCGGCTGGAGCGCGATCCCGCTCGCGTCGACGACGGCGACGTTCTGCACGTCGTCACCCGAGATGAGCAGCGGACCGTCCTTCAGGACCTTGATGGTGATGGGCGCCATGTATGAGTCGGATATGGTGTGAGCGTGGGGAGTCGGACGGAAGAGCGGAGGCAAGGCGCGCGCCCGATGGCGCGGAGCGTGGAGGCGCCCCCCCGGGCCGCTACGCCCTCAGATGATCCGCCTGCCAGTCCCTGACCTCCCGCTTCACCTGGCCGGCGAGCTCGCCGGCCAGGCAGCGGCGGACGAGGGCGGGGAGCTCGGCGTCGGAGGCGAAGCGGAGGCGGAGGAGCTGGCGCAGGCGCAGCGCGGGAATGTGGGCGCGGAGCTCGGGGGGAGGGCGGCGGGATGGGCGGACCGCGTGATCGCAGCCTGCAGTCTACCGCTGCCCGTTCCCCTCCGCCTCCCTGGCGTGCCGCTTCAGCCGCGTCAGCATCGCCGTCAGGCCCGCCTCGCGGGTACCCAGACCGATGCTGTCCATCACCTGGCGCACGAAGTCGTTCGGGATCGCGAGCGTCGTCGACGGCGGCTGCTCGTTCACGGCGCTGAAGAGGATCGCGAGCACAGCGGCCACGGTCGGCGACTGGCGGGCGTTGATGTCGGCGTAGAAGTGCATCTTCCCGTCGTGCACCTCGGGGAAGATGTCGACGCGCGTGTTACACTCCGGCACGGAGAACTGGGAGTGGTCGAGCTCCTTGAAGCGCTCGGGGAGCGGCTCCAGCTTCCTGGAGTACTGCACGAGCGCCGCCATCTTCTCCTCGCGGGAGAGCGAGCGAAAGAGCTTGAGGACGCGTTCGACGGAGGGGGGGAGGGGAGGAGCAGATTCGGCCATGAGGGTAATCTAGGGGGTGAGGGCGGCGCGCGGGGGCGCGGCCGGCCGGCGTTCGGCGGTGGGTAGTCCCCAGTCGGCAGCGTCCGCTGAGACCGCTCCCCGAGAGCCACCCAGCAGGAACCACTCACTGCCGACCGCGATCCGTTCCCCATCCCTCGCTCCCCACATCTCCCGCTTCGGCTCTCGCATGCAGCTCACCATCGTCACCGCCGGCTCCCGCGGCGACGTCCAGCCGTACGTGGCGCTCGGGCTCGGGCTGAAGCGGGCGGGGCACGACGTGCGGGTGGCGACCCACGAGACGTTCCGCGACTTCGTCGTCGCGCACGGGCTCGGCTTCGCGCCGGTCGCCGGCGACCCGCGGGCGATCCTGAGCGGGGCGGCGGCCGACGCGTGGCTCGCCTCGGGGCGCAACCGGAGCATGCTCGCCTTCGCGCGGGAGCTGCGCCGCCTCGCGGGGCCGCTCGTCGACCAGTCACTCGCCGACTACTGGCGCGCCTGCCAGGGCGCGGACGTCGTGCTCTACTCGGCGGTCGCGCTCGCCTGCCGCGACGTCGCGACCCGGCTCGGCGTCCCCTCGTTCGCCGCCTTCCTCCAGCCGTTGAGCCGCACGCGCGCCTTCTCGACCATCGGGCTGCGAGGGGGGCGCGGGCTCCCGCTCCCCGTCGTGCGACCGGCGCTCAACTACGCGACGCACGTCGCCGCCGAGCAGGTGATGTGGCACTCCGTGCGCGGCCGAGTGAACCGGTGGCGGGTGGCGACGCTCGGCCTCGGACCCTCGCCCGCCCTCCGCGCCCCGCTCGCGGAGATGCGCCGCGGCCGCGCGCCGGTGCTCTACGGCTTCAGCGAGCGCGTCGTCCCGAAGCCGCGCGACTGGGGCCCGGAGGTGCACGTGACCGGCTGGTGGGTGCTCGAGCCCGACGCGGCCGCGGCCTGGCGCCCGCCGGCGGCGCTCGCGGCGTTCCTCGCCGCCGGCCCGCCGCCGGTGTACGTCGGCTTCGGGAGCATGACGCCGGCGAGCGCCGGCCGGCTGACGGCGATCGCCCTCGAGGCGCTCGAGCGCGCCGGCCAGCGCGGCGTCCTCCTCCGCGGGTGGGGCTCGTTAGGCGACGGCGACCTCCCGCCGTGGGCGATCGCGGTGCACGACGTCCCCCACGAGTGGCTGCTCCCGCGCACGCGCGCGGTCGTCCACCACGGCGGCGCGGGGACGACCGGCGCCGCCCTCCGCTCGGGCGCCCCGTCGATCGTCGTCCCGCTCGGCTTCGACCAGCCCTTCTGGGGGCGCCGCGTCGCCGCGCTCGGCGTCGGGCCGGCGCCGATCTCGCGGCGCGCGCTCACGGCCGACCGTCTGGCGCGCGCGATCGAGCGCGCGGTGCGCGACGAGGGGATGCGCGAGCGCGCGGCGGCGCTCGGCGCGGCGCTGCGCGGCGAGGACGGAGTGGCGCGGGCGGTCGAGGCGGTGGAGCGGACGCTGGCGGCGGGGCGGTAGTCAGGGGCGTGCACGCCGGGCGTGCCCGCGAGCGCCGCGCCCGGTTGCCCGACGGAACACTGGCGCCCGGCGGCCGATCCCCGCTAACCTCAGATCCTCACCAGCAACGGGAGGACACGACCATGCCGACGCGAAAGGCGAGCGCGACCTGGGAAGGCGGGCTCAGGGGGGGGAAGGGAAGCTTCAAGGCGGAGAGCGGCTCGATCGGGGGATCGTTCTCCTTCGGCTCGCGCTTCGAGAACGCCCGCGGGAGCAATCCGGAGGAGCTCCTCGCGGCGTCCGACGCCGCCTGCTTCAGCATGGCGCTGAGCGCCGCCCTGGAGCAGGCGGGCACGCCGCCCACGTCGGTCGAGACCACCGCTGCCTGCACGGTGGACAAGGTCGATGGGGGCTTCAAGATCACGACGATGAAGCTCACCGTCCGGGCCCGCGTGCCGAACGTGGACCCCGCGAAGTTCCGCGAGCTGGCGGAATCGTCGAAGGAGGGGTGCCCGATCTCCGCGGCGCTGAAGGGGAACGTGCGCTTCGAGATGGACGCGCAGCTGGTCTGATCGGCGAAGGCGCGAGTCGCGACCGGCCGGCCGCGAGCCAGCGACCGCCGACCGCGGGCGACGATCGGCCGGCGGTCGGCTGCTATCTCCTCGTCTCGCTCGTCAATCCCACCAGGTTCCCCTCGCTGTCGCGGAGGAACGCCATCCACACGTCGCGGTCGGGGAGCCGCGCGATGAGGTGCGGGTCGCTCTCGAGCTCGACGCCGCGGGCGAGGAGGGCGGCGTGCGCCGCGGCGATGTCGTCCACGGTATAGTAGACGACGGGCGAGCCGCCGCCGCCGACCGTGCCCTCTCCCGCTTCCCGCTCGGGGAGGGCGAGCATCAGCCGCGTCCCGCCGCAGTCGAAGAACGCCAGGTTCGGCGGCGCGGCGAAGAGGAAGGGAAGGGAGAGCGTGTCGCGGTAGAAGCCCACCGCCCGCTCCAGGTCGCGGACGGGGATGGCGATCTGCCCGACGCGGCGCAGCGCGAGCTGGGGGGCGGCGGCGTTGGTCGACATGGTGGCTCCTGCGCTCGGCGGGTTATATTTAGCGTAGCTAAATATCAGCGGAGAGTATGCGCCTTGAGCCCTCGTAGCGCAAGAGTGGGCGACCACGGCCGCGGCGCCGGCGCGGTCTCAGCCGCGCCCCCGGCGCGCGTCGCCGACCGGCTGCATTCGGCCGCGATCCACCTGCTGCGCTGGCTGCGCCGCGAGGACGCGCGCAGCGGGCTCTCCGCGCCCCGGCTCTCGGCGCTCTCCGTCCTCGTCTTCGGGGGAGCGCGCATCACCCTCGGCGACCTCGCCGCGGCCGAGCAGGTGAG
Source organism: Gemmatimonadaceae bacterium (assembly GCA_045804285.1). Lineage (GTDB taxonomy): Bacteria > Gemmatimonadota > Gemmatimonadetes > Gemmatimonadales > Gemmatimonadaceae > DATMHT01. The sequence goes on along the minus strand of JBJMNL010000287.1, from coordinate 964 downwards.
CGCGCCGACCATGACGCGCCTCGTCGATGCGCTCGAGGCCGAGGGGCTGGTGGCGCGCGCCGCCGACCCGGCCGACGGCCGCGTCACCCTGGTGCGCGCGACTCCGAAGGGGCGGCGCCTGCTCGAGGCCGGCCGCGCGCGGCGAGTCGCCGCCCTCGCCGGGGCCCTGTCGGAGCTCGACGCCGCGGACCGTGCGACCCTCGAGCGCGCGGCGGCGTTGATCGAGCGGCTGGCGGAGAGGGCGCGCGCGGCGGACGGCCGGTAGGGGCGCCCGACGGCGGACGCGCGGTTCCCGCTCGGTCGTAGACGCGGCTCAGTCGTACACGCAGTAGTAGCGCAGCCCCGCCGGCGGCAGCCCCGCGAGCAGGCGCCAGGCCTCGAGCCAGGCGCGGCGGGCGCGCGGGGTGGCGCTCTGGCCGGTGGCGCGGCTCAGGGCGAGGAAGCGACGGTAGTGCCCGATCGCGCGCCGGCGCGCCGCGGGCGACCCGGCGAGGTAGCTCGCCGAGTCGGCGTACTCCGACGCGCCGCTCGCCAGGGCGACCAGGTCGCGGTCGGCGTCGGCGACGGCGAGCTCGACGCGCGAGCGCGAGGCGTCGTCGTGGCCGCCGGCGGCGAGGTAGCGCTCCCCCTCCGCCCGGACGACGCGGAAGTTCTCGCCGGCCGAGTCGGGGCCGTCGCAGAGCGGCTCGGCGAAGCCGGTCTCGAGCTGGACGAGGAGGGCGAGCTCCCCCGCCGCTCCGCGCGGGTCGAGCGCGCGCGCCTGGCGCAGCCAGTTGCCGCCGTAGACGAAGGCGCCGCCGATCGGGGAGAAGACGTAGCGCGCGCCGAGCCTCGCGATCGCCGCCGCGGTCGCGCTGTCGGCGGCGACGTCGTCGGTGCCGACGGCGGGCGCCGCGGCCGCGAGCGCGCGGTCGGCGGCGAGGAGGGCGGCGGCGCGGCGCGGGCGCGGCAGCGCCGCCGTCGC
>JBJMNL010000286.1:0-2475 GCA_045804285.1 Gemmatimonadaceae bacterium | reverse complement strand
GTCCACCATGGGGGCGGACCCGGGCGCCGCGCGCTCATGGTTGCACATGGCGGACCAGGGCGCTTCGGGCGGGCGGCGGGCGTCGCCCGCCTCGGAAGAAGGCGTCGATAGGGGACTCAGCAGAACGGCACGCAGGGTGCGAGGATCGTTGCCGCGCCCAGGCAGTCGAGCCCGCTGGCGGGGTCCAGCGGGCCGCCCCGGTTGCGTCCGCTTCACAGTTGAGCTATCCACAGCCTGCGTGCCGCCCACCGTCGGGCCGCCGCGCGCCGCCAACACACCAATGCTGAAGCGCGTCAAGCAACTCGTACTCCACGGATCGAAGCTGGTCGGCCTGAACTCCACGGCTCGCGACAGCCGCTGGCGCGGCCGGCGGCTCCTCGTGCTGTGCTATCACGGCATCGCGGCCGACGACGAGCACGAGTGGAACCCCGAGCTCTACATGCCGCCGGCCATGTTCCGCCGCCGGCTCGAGATGCTGCGCGACGGCGGCTACAGCGTGCTCCCCTTCGACGAGGCGGTGGAGCGCCTCTACCGAGGCGACCTGCCCCCGCGCAGCGTCGCCATCACGTTCGACGACGGGGCGGCCGACTTCTATACGCAGGCCCTTCCCATCCTGCGCGAGTTCGGCTTCCCAGCCACCGTCTATCTCACCACCTACTACTGCCGCTACAACCACCCCGTCTTCGACGTCGCGCTGCCCTACATCCTCTGGAAGGGGCGCGGGCGGACGCTCGGCCGCGACCTGATCGAGGGGCCGGGCGACTGGCGGCTCGGCGACCCGGTGCAGCGCGAGGCGGCATCGACGGCGATCCGGGCGTATGCGCTCTCGAAGGCGCTCGGCGCGGAGCAGAAGGACGCGCTGCTGGCCGAGCTGGCGCGGCGCCTGAACGTCGACTTCGCGGCGATGCGCCGCAAGCGGATCCTCCACCTGATGAGCGAGGCCGAGGTCGCCGAGGTGGCCGCGCACGGCGTCAGCATTCAGCTCCACACGCACCGGCACCGTACGCCGCGCGAGCAGCGGGCGTTCACGCGCGAGGTCGAGGTCAACCGCGACCAGATCGCCGCCCTCACCGGCCAGGCGCCGGCACGGTGGCATTTCTGCTACCCGAACGGCTGGCACTACCCGGAGTTCATCCCCTGGCTGCGCGGCCTCGACGTCCACTCGGCCACGACCTGCGAGCCGGGAATCGCCTCGCGCCACACGGAGCCCATTCTCCTGCCGCGCCTTGTCGATACGACCCTCCTCTCGGAGATCGAGTTCGAGGGGTGGCTGTCGGGCCTGTCGGCCTTCCTGCCGCAGCGAATGCGTCCGCCGGTGTGGCGCGGTGAGACGGACGCCGGCGTGCCGTGGTGAGCGGAACGGGGAGAGGCCCGCGCTCGAGCGACCGGGGCCCGCTCTAGCGCGCCGCCGCGCGCCGCCGCCCCCGCGTCACGCCTTTCGACGTGGCCTCGCCGTCGCGCTCCTCGACGGCGCGCGGGCGCGGCCGACCCGCGGCGCGCCACCCGAGGGCCCACCCCGCCGCGCCGCCGACGAGCGTGGCGGCCCACTCGCCGATCCCCGGCGTGGCCAGGCCGGCGATCGGGGGGAGGGCGCCAAGTCCCAGCGCCACCACTGCGAGGAGCGCCGGCGGCCCCCTCCGCGCGCGCGCCCGCCCCGCCCAGTAGGCCACCGGGAAGAGCAGCCCCGCGACCCAGAGCGCAGAGAGCGGCCAGTGCGTGCCGCCGAACGGGTAGGTCCACGGGAAGAAGAAGCTCCAGCCCAGCGTCGGCGTGAGGGGGAGCGTACGGCTCGCGTCGCGTCCGCGTCCGCGCGCCGTCACCCGGATCAGGCTTCCGTCCCGCTCGCCGGAGACGACCATCGTGTCTCCCTCGGGCTCGCCGCGCGCGCGATCCACGGCGCCGCCGCACGGGAAGACGCGCGGCACGGTCACCGACGGCCCGCGCATCCGCAGGTCGCTCACACGCGACCAGAGGTGAAACTCGAGGTCGCACCCGCGCTCGCCGATCGCCGCCAGGTCGCTGCTGTCGGCACTGCGCACGCGCACGATCGGCGCGAACTCGTCCCGCGCGTTCCCGGTCGTCACTCGCGCCTCGAGCCGTGCCGCTCCGGCGCGCAGCGCGGCGCGCGCGCGCTCCGGCAGGGGACCGGGGGGGAGCGGCACGCCGCCGAGTGAGGCGCCGAGCAGCTCGCCGTGGTAGTTGGCGAGCGTCGGGTCCTCCGGGAGCCACTGCACGCCGTACGCGACGTCCGGCACCGACGGGGCGAGTGCCCACGCGGTCGTCGCGAGCACGCCGAGCCACCCAGCCGCGCCGGCGATCGCGAGCCGGCGGGCTCCCCGCGCCGCCGGCGTCAGGAGGTCGCGCCACCGCTCCGCGAGCAGCACGCCGAGCGCGCCGCCGATGACGTTGGAGAGGACGTCGCCGATGCTCGAGTCGCGACCGGTCACGAACCTGTACTGCAGCGCCTCCACCGTC
>JBJMNL010000285.1:0-5205 GCA_045804285.1 Gemmatimonadaceae bacterium | reverse complement strand
GCTCGGCGCCGGCGTCGACCGAGCGCGCTCGACGGGACCTTGCGGCGGTCTGAACCGCGTGTCTATTAGCGGCCCAGCACGCCAACCCCTCTCTTCCTCCATGCACACGTCGCCACACCAGACCGCGGACCGACGCCTCACGCCGGCCGGCGGCGTCGCCACTGCGCCCGCCCTCTCCCCCCTCTCCCTTCACGTCGACGCGGCGTCGCCGCCGGCCGAGTTTCGCCTCGAGTCGCGCGACGTCGGCCGTGCGCTGGCGCTCTGGATCGCGGCGCTCTTCGTCGCCGACGTGGTCACGCAGAGCCTGCGAGTGTTCACCGGGCACGACTTCGGGTTCGGCATGATCCGGCTGTTCAACATGGACCAGGAGGCGAGCGTCCCCTCGTGGTTCTCCGTGCTGCTCGAGGGCGCCTGCGCCGCGCTGCTCTGGATCATCGCGATCGAGACGCGCCGCGCCCGCCGGCCGTTCCTGGGACACTGGGTCGCCCTCGCCGCGGGGTTCACCTACATCTCCCTCGACGAGCAGGCGCAGATTCACGACGAGATGATCGGGGTCGCGATGGAGCAACGCTTCCACCTGCCCGGGCCGCTCATGGTGTTCGTGATTCCCGGCGCGATCATCGCGGTGGTGGTCCTGCTCTCCTTTCTCTCCTTCCTGCGCCACCTGCCGAAGCGGAGCCGGTGGCTCTTCCTCGTGGCGGGTGTGATGTACGTCGGCGGCGCGATCGGGATGGAGAGCGCCGGCGGCCTGATGGTGGACCACCACGGATGGCAGAGCTGGCAGGTGGCGCTGTGCGAGCTGATCGAGGAGACGGCGGAGATGGCCGGCGTGGCGCTCTTCGTCTACGCGCTCCTCGAGTACGTCGAGCGCTACATGAGGCCGATCGCCGTCCGCCTCGGCCGCTGAGGCGGGCGCCACGCTCGGCCACTCCCTCGTCGCGAGCCCCTACCCCCGCCCCTCGATCTCCGTCACGATCGCGGTCAGCGCGTCCGCGTCGATCCACCCCTCCGACGCCGCGTGCCGGGCGGCGACGAGCGTGTCGTCGGCGAGGACGAGCCGGCCGCCGTCGCGGGCCAGCTCCTCCGCCAGCGCGCGGACCGCGCTCCGGCGCTGCTCTGCGGGGTTCACGTCGCGGATGTAGGCGACGTGGATGCGCGCCGGATACGCGCGGATGACCGAGGCGTAGATCTCCGGGTCGTCCTGTCCGCTGTCGCCGACGAGGATGAAGGGGAGGGCGGGGTAGCTATCGAGCACGCGGCGGATCGCGGCCCCCTTGTGCGCCTCGTGGTGCGTGGGGAACACCTCGGCGGAGCCGATCCCCCAGTCGCGCAGCAGGAGCGGCCCGTCCGGGATGCCCTGGTGCGCGAACAGCTCGACGAGCAGCTCGTAGAGGTTCCACGGGCCGCTCGACACGTAGAAGATGGGATTCACCTCGTCGCCCTGCGGTCCGCGCTGGAGCGCGCGGTAGAAGGCCGCGATCCCGGGAAAGGGGAGCCGCGTCCGCGCGTTGCCGAGGAAGACCGTCCGCAACATGCGCAGGAGCTGCGTCGCGTCCGTGCGCACCACCGTGTCGTCGATGTCGCTGATGACGCCGAACGCGGCGTGGCGCGAGGGGACGAGCACCCGCGCCGGCGCGCGGTCGCCGGCCTCGCCGGCGGACTGCGGCAGCAGCTCGGCCGCGACCTCGTGCCAGGTGCGGTCCGTGGAGACCGGGGTGCCGGGCTCCAGGGTGGCGTGGAAATAGCCCTCGCCGTCCGTGGTGACGACGCGTACAGCGTCGCCGAAGGTGAGTCTGACCCGGGCCCCCGGCACCTCTCGGCTGTCGAAGCGGCGGAGCGTCGTGAGGAGGTTGCGCCAGGCGCCGTCCTCGCGCGCCGCGGCGGGCAGGGGCAGGTCGCGGAGGACGCGTCCGGAGACGCGAAGCGAGCGCTCGGTGCCGAAGCCACGATACGGGACGAGGCGCGGCGGGCCGGCCGCGCGGTGCCCGCGAAGCGCCTCGCGCGCCTCGTCCACGCGGCCGTCGATGGCGTCGGCCATCCGGTTCAGGGTGTCGCGCCAACTCGGGGGCATCGGGGAGGGCTCGAGAAGCGAGTGTGAAGGGTCGGCGAAGGGCGGGTGACCGGTACCGTTGACCGTCCACCTTCCGTAAACTTCGGGCCATGACGACGACCCGCACCACCGAGCGCCCCGTCGAGCAGGACGGGGCGGGCCTCCAGCCCGACGCGCCGGAGCCCTGGACGATCGAATCCGCCCGCACCCTCTACAACGTGGAGGGGTGGGGCGCCGGCTACTTCGACATCAACGCCAAGGGGCGCGTCGTCGTCCGGCCCGACCGCGGCCATCCGGAGCGGGAGCTCGACCTGTTCGAGGTCGCCCGCGACCTCGAGGAGCAGGGGGTCGCCCTGCCCGTGCTGCTGCGCTTCTCGGACATCCTCCGCTCGCGCATCGAGAGCCTGAGCGAGCGCTTCCAGCAGGCGATCCGCGAGTACGGCTACACCGGCGGCTACACCACCGTGTACCCGATCAAGGTGAACCAGCAGCGGCACGTGGTGGAGGAGATCGTCCAGTTCGGGAAGCGCCACGGCGTCGGCCTCGAATGCGGGTCGAAGCCCGAGCTGCAGGCGGTGCTCGCCCTCAGCGAGGACACCGACCACATCATCGTCTGCAACGGCTACAAGGACCACGAGTTCATGCGCCTCGCCCTCATGGGGCAGAAGCTCGGGCACCAGGTGTTCATCGTCCTGGAGCAGCTGAGCGAGGTGGACGTGCTGCTCGAGGTCGCCGACGAGCTCGGCGTCGTGCCGACCGCCGGCATCCGGATCAAGCTCGCCTCCGAGGGCGCTGGCCGCTGGGCGCAGAGCGGCGGCGAGAAGTCGAAGTTCGGCCTGAACACCTCCGACCTCGTCAAGCTCGTCGACAGGCTGCGCGCGGCGGGACGCCTCGACGTCCTCAGGCTCATCCACTTCCACCTCGGCTCGCAGATCACCGACATCCGCTTCATCAAGTCGGGCATGCAGGAGGTCACGCGCTTCTACGCCGAGCTGCGGGAGATGGGGGTGAACATCACCCACGTGGACGTCGGCGGCGGGCTCGGCGTCGACTACGACGGCACCCAGTCGACGTCGAACGCCAGCGTCAACTACTCGCTGCAGGAGTACGCGAACGACGTGATCTACACGATCGCCGAGGCGTGCCGGGAGCAGGAGCTGCCGATGCCGCACGTGATCAGCGAGTCGGGGCGCGCGCTCACGGCGCACCACGCCCTGCTCCTCGTCAAGGTGATCGACGTCGAGTCGCAGATCGACCAGCCGCTGCCGGCGCTGTCGGAGGACGACCACACCCTCCTGCACGAGATGCTGGCCGACTACGAGACGGTGTCGCGCAAGCCGCTCTCCCCCCGCAAGGTGCTCGAGGTCTTCCACGACGCGTCGTTCGACAAGGACCGCGCGCGGCAGCTCTTCAACAGCGGGGTCCTCTCGCTGCGCGGGCTGGCGGCGGCGGAGCAGTTCTACTTCGCCACGCTGAATGCCATCGCCCGCATCGTGAGCGGCGACCGCGACGAGTACGAGGAGATCGCCGCCGAGCTCGACGCGGCGCTCGTCGACCGCTACTTCGCGAACTTCTCGCTCTTCCAGTCGCTCCCCGACTCCTGGGCGATCGACCAGCTCTTCCCGATCATGCCCATCCACCGGCTCGACGAGGAGCCGACGCGCCGCGGCACGATCCAGGACGTCACCTGCGACTCGGACGGGAAGATCGATCGCTTCGTGGGCGACAAGAACGGCCGGCCGAGCCTCGAGCTGCACGCCATGCGCGACGGCGAGGACTACATGCTCGGGATCTTCCTCACCGGCGCGTACCAGGAGATCCTCGGCGACCTGCACAACCTGTTCGGCGACACGAACGCCGTGCACATCCGCCTCTCTCCCACCGGCGCCGGCTACGAGATCAGCGACCTGGTCCACGGCGACACCGTGACCGAGGTGCTGAACTACGTGCAGTTCGGCGCCTCGAACCTGCTCGCCACCTTCCGCCGGAAGGTGACGGCGTCGAAGGCGATCACCCGGCAGGAGGCGAACACCTTCATCGCCGAGTACGTGGCGGGGCTGGAGGGGTACACCTACCTCGAGGGGGAGGCCGCTCGGTGAGGCCGGGCCGAGGGTGAAGGGGGAGCGAGGAGGGGGCCACTCCAGCCACGGAGTGGCCCCCTCCTCGCTCTCCGCTCCATGCTGGCTGTCGCCCGTCCCACGACTCACCGTCAGCCCTCCATGCCGAACCTCCTTCTCGCCGCCGCCGCCCCGCACTCCCTCGCCCCGCTCCTTCTCGCCCTCGTCGCGATCATCGTCGCGACGAAGCTGCTCGGCGAGCTGGCGCAGCGCGCCGGTCAGCCGTCGGTGCTCGGCGAGCTGCTGGCCGGGGTGCTGCTGGGCGGGTCGGTGCTCGGCGTGGTGGACCCGGCCGACCCGGTGATCCGGGCGCTCTCGGAGCTCGGCGTCCTCGTCCTGCTGTTCGAGATCGGTCTCGACACCGATCTGCGCTCGCTCGCCCGGGTCGGCAGCTCGGCGCTCACGGTGGGGCTCGTCGGGGTCGCGCTCCCCTTCGTCGGCGGCTACTACACGGCGCGGCTGCTCGGCCTCCCCGCCATCGAATCGGTGGTGTGCGGGGCGGCGCTCACCGCGACGTCGATCGGAATCTCGGCGCGCGTGCTCTCCGACCTCGGTCGGCTCGACAGCCCCGAAGGGCAGGTGGTGCTCGGCGCCGCGGTGCTGGACGACGTCGTCGGACTCGTCATCCTCTCCGTCATCTCCGGCGTCCTCACCGGCGGCGCGGTGACGGCCGGCGGCGTCGCCCGTACCGCAGGCGTCGCGATCGGGTTCGTCGCCCTCGCGATCGTGCTCGGCAGCATCGCCGTCCCCCCCTTCTTCCGGGCCATCGAGCGGGTGCGGACGTCGGGGACGCTCGGCCTCGCCGCGCTCGCCTTCGCGTTCGCGCTCGCCTGGCTGGCGGACGTCGCGGGCTCGGCGATGATCGTCGGCGCCTTCGCGGCGGGTCTCGTCCTGCACCCGACGCCCCAGCGCGAGCGGATCGAGCGCGCCACGACGTCGCTCGGCCACTTCTTCGTCCCCATCTTCTTCGCCGGCGTCGGCGCGCAGGTGGAGCTCGGCGCGCTGGCGAGCTCCCGCGCGCTGATCGTGGGCGTGGTG
>JBJMNL010000284.1:0-3670 GCA_045804285.1 Gemmatimonadaceae bacterium | reverse complement strand
GGTGGCGGAGCGGCGCGCGGTCGAGGAGGTCGCCGAGCAGGGCGCGGCGCTCGGAGGCGGTGAGCGGCGCGAGGTCGCCGGCGAGGAGCGCGGGCAGCTCGGCGAAGACGACCACCGGCGCGCCCAGCCAGCCGACGCAGCCGGCGCGCGCGGCGCGCTCCTGGACCTCGTCGCGCACGCCGCCCTGGCGCACCGCCAGCAGGGGGAGCCGCCCCTCGGGGCGGCCGCGAACGCAGAAGGGCGCGGCGGCGTGGGCGAGGAGGGCGTCCGGGTCCGCCGAGTGGAGGAGGACGAGGCGGCCGGCGTGGCGCGGGCTGTCGGGCATCGACTGGGCAGGGGCGGCGGGCGTACGACGACGGGAGGGGCGGTCGTACGGTACGGCAGGGCACTGACAGGAGTGCCGGCGCCGCCGCGGGGCGGGGTGACGAACCTGCGCTTTGCGCGGCGGCGACGCAAGGCGGAAGCCGCGCGTGGGGTGGGCCCGGCGGGCGGGCCCGCGCGTCGCTCCTCACAGCGCGCCCAGGTCCAGCGCCTCCTTGCGCCGCAACTCCACGTGGGAGCCGGTGTGCCGCTGGTCGTGGAAGACGGCGAGGTTCTCGCCGAGGCTCGCCAGGCCGTAGCCGCGTACGAGCACGGGCCTGTCGCAGATGGTGACGCCGACGGAGAGGCCGATGACGCCGTGGCGGCGTATCGCGTCGCGCACGTACGCATCCACGCGCTCGGCGGCGAGCGGCGGCAGGAGAACGAGCAGGCGACGGAGCATGGGAGACCGAGGGCGAACGGTGGACCAGCGTGCGCGCACGCCTGGCCTGACACACCGCACGGAGAAACGGTTACGTCGCGGGCCGGTTGCTTCCCCGCTTCCCCCACGGAGGAGCCCCGCCCGCCCCAGTTCTAGTCGTTCCGCACGACGAGGAGGTCGTGCTCCGACACGCCGGCGTCGAGCGCGGCGTCGATCCACCGGCTCTCGTTCCGGTTCGGGCGGTCGCCGGGCCCCTTGTACTCGACGAAGGCCGTCTGTCCGTCGCGCCACGCCATGACGTCGAAGAAGCCGCCGGCCTTCCCGCCGTTCGCGTCCACGATGCGGTCGTAGAGCGCGCGGGCCTCGGGTGGCAGGGCGACGGGGGCGCTCCGCTGCGGCATGTCGCGCCAGAACTTCCGCCCGTGGAAGGTGTCGACCCAGACGCCGCTCCACCGGTCGCGCTCGAGCCAGCGCAGCACGGCGAGCTCGCCGAAGAAGGGCGCGCCGTCGAACGTGACGAGCGGCTTGGCGGTGTAGGTCGCGACGAGGGTGCCGGGCTTCAGGTGCTCCGGGCTCGCGCGTCCGAAGCGGACGTGGAGCGTGCGGAGGCGTGCCTCGCGGCCGGACGGGAGGCGGCAGGGGACGACGTCGACCGACGTAGCCCTGGCGAAGAGCGACTCCACGGCCGCGCTACGAGCGAGACACGCCGCACGTCTTCGCCATTCTCGCCTCCCTCGTCGTTCGCGTCGTGCCGAATGCCGACCGTCGCGCCCCGGCCGTCGGGGCCGGGCGTCTCCGCGGCAACGGATATGCAGCATCTCCTCTGCGGCTACCCCACAGTAGAGAGAGGAGCACCCGATGGACCACCCCGACCGTCCCACCGTCCACCCATCCACCGAGACGCCACCGTTCGCCGACCCGCTTCCGGACGCCTCGGCCCTGCCTCCCGCGGACCGGTCGGACCCGTCCGTGGCGCCACCAGAGCTCGTGGTCGCCGGCAGGCCGCGAAGGCCGTCGGGGACGCCGCTCCCATCGTCCATACCGACGCCAGACCCGGAGCTCCCGGAAGGGGAACAGGTACTGCACGCCGAGCGCTCGAGTCCGTCGCGATAGGCACCGAGGCGGGCGTCGTCTCCGCCCGCCTCGGTGCCGGTCGGCTGCACCTCACCGATCCGCCTCTGCAGGTACGCCAGCTCGGCGGGGTTGCGCGTCAGCCCGAGCGCCCGCCGGTACTCGACCACCGCCTCGTCGAGTCGTCCCGCGCGCCGGATCAGCTCCGCCCGCGCCGCCGGCAGCAGGTGGTAGCTCGCCAGCTCCCGCGCGACGCGCGCGGGCGCGGCGTGAGCGGGCGTCCGCGCATCGCGGTCATGCGACGGCGAGACGTGCGCGGCGCAAACCTCGTCTTGGAGTGGGCGGTTGCCGCAGGCCCGCCATTGCGTGCTTCACTCGCAGTCGACTCTTCACCCCAAAGCATCGTCCGCTCGTGCGCGCACCCTTACAGCCGGCGGCTCCAGCGCGGGGGCGGTCCACGGCGGGGAGAGGCGCGCGGTGGCCCGGCGTGATCGGGAAAAAATCTAGAACGGCAGGTCGTCGTCGTCCTCGAACAGCGGCGCGTCGGCGTCGTCGTGCGGCGGGGCGTCGAAGTGCGGCGGGGGGGAGTGGGGCGCGTCGTACGCCGGCGCGCTCGGCCTGGCGCGCGACGCCGACGCGGCCGGCCCGCCCCCCGACGAGGACGCCGGGCGCGCCGAGGGCTGTCCGTACGGGCTCGGCTTCCCGTCGCGGGGCGGCCAGATCACGCCCTCGCACCCCGGCCCGCCCTTGAAGCGCGGCTTGTCCTTGCACTTGAAGTCGGGCGCCTTGGGGTTCCGCTTGCTCGCGCGGTCGTCCCACATCGGCCCGCCGCAGATCGGACAGCTCGGCGCACCGGCGGCCACGGCGGGGCCGCTCCCCGGAGTGGCGGCCGCGGCGCCGTTCGCGGTGCGGGGCGGCCAGATCACGCCGTCGCAGCCCCGGTCCTTGCACTTGAAGTCCGGCGCCTTCGGGTTCCGCTTCGACTCGCGGTTGTCCCACATCTCGCCCCCGCACTTGGGGCAGTTGGGCGTCGCGACCGCGGCGCCCTCGCCCTCGGCGCCGGAGAGATCGTCGTGCTGCATCATGGGCCGTGCTGCTCTCGGGGTGGTCTACTGGTGGAGCGGGGTGGTGGAGCGGAGGGACGCGGAAATTAGTCCTCCGCCACGGCTATGAACAGGCCGTGCTCCCCGGCGCGACCTCACCGGCGAGGCGGCGGCGCCTCGGGGCCGGCCTCGTCGTCCCGCAGATCTCTCCCCCGCGTCTCCTTCAGGAACAGCGACCCGACCACGCACGTCATCAGCGCGATCGCGATCGGGTAGTGCAGGCCGGCGTAGATGTCCCCCGTCGCCACCACGCGCGACTCGGCGATGAGGGGGAGGAAGCCGCCGAACCAGCCGTTGCCGAGGTGGTAGGGGAGCGACATCGAGGTGTAGCGGATTCGCGTCGGGAAGAGCTCCACGAGGTAGGCGGCGATCGGGCCGTACACCATGCCGACGTAGAGCATGAGCAGCGAGAGCAGCGCGACCACCATGACGCGGTCGATGCGCGCCGGCTCCGCCCGCGCCGGGTAGCCGGCGTCGGCGAGCGCCGCCGCGTACGCCACCGTGTCGAGCGCTGCGCGCGCGCCGAGCGCGACGAGCGGCCGTCCCCCGACGGCGACCGTCCCCCCGCCGGGCACCACGTGCTCCCGCGCGTACGGCACCCCGCGCTTCGTCAGCCACGCCGCCGCCGCGTCCCCTTCCGCGCCGGCGCGGACGACCACCGGCGCCGCGCGCGCCGCCGCCTCGAGCGCGGGGTTCGCGTAGTGGGTGATCGCCTTGAAGATCGGCACGAAGGTGAGGGCGCCGAGCAGGCAGC
>JBJMNL010000283.1:0-40477 GCA_045804285.1 Gemmatimonadaceae bacterium | reverse complement strand
GCCTCCGCGGCGACGGGGGCGGCGGCCGGTGCGGGCGGCGGCGCGATGGGTGCCGGCGGAGGCCGGAGCGCCGGCGGTGCCGCCGGCAGCGCGTCGCGCGGCGCGGCCAAGAAGAGCGGTGGCGCCTCGCGGGGCGGGGCGTCGCGGACGTCGTCCGCCAAGAAGGGCGCGGCGAAGAAGAGCAGCGGCGCCACGCGTCGCGGCGGCGCCAAGACCGCCGCGAGCAAGGGGGGCGCCTCGCGCACCAGCGCCTCGCGCACCGGCGCCTCGCGCGGCGGCAGCTCGACCGGCGCCCGCGCTGGTGCGGCCAAGCGGGGAGCGGCCAAGGGCGCCGCGAAGAAGAGCGCCGGGAAGTCGGCCGCCCGGAAGGGCGCGGCGACGAAGGGGAGCTCGGCCCGCGGCGCGGCCAAGAAGGGAAGCTCGGCCCGCGGCGGCGCGGCGAAGAAGAGCGCCGGCGGCGCGCGCGGCACGAGCACCCGCGGCACGAGCGCCCGCGGCGGCAGCGCTCGCGGTGGCAGCACGCGCGGCGGACGCAGCGGCTCGCAGGCGGGACGCGGTCGCGGCGCGGCCAAGAAGAGCACCGGCCGCTCCTCCTCCCGCGGGCGCAGCGGCTCGAGCGCGCGGGGTCGGCGGTAGCTCGTCGGGGGTGGGATGGGGGAGTGGGAGCCCCCGGCCCCCGGACGCCTCGAGCGGCGGTGGCAACTCCCCCACGTCCCCACCCCCGGAGCGAAACGGCGGGCGCGCCCTTCAGGCGCGCCCGCCGTTTCGCTTCACCACCTTGCGCCCTAATATCTCCCCATGCCCCCCACGGACGTCTTCGAGCGGCAGGTGCTGGATGCCCTTCCGATCACCGTCTACACGGTGGACCTCGAGGGGCGCATCACCAGCGCGAACCGCTCCTGGTCGCGCTTCGCGGCCGCCAACGGCGCGCCGCACCTCGCCGACGAGGACGCGGTGCTCGGACGCTCGATCTTCGACGCGATCTCCGACCAGGCCCCGCGCGAGCAGATCGAGCGCGCCATGGCGCTCCTCCGCACCGGGCGCGCACCGATGGTGGCCTGGGAGTTTCCCTGCGACTCCCCCGACACCGAGCGCGTCTTCCTCATGCAGATCACGCCGCTGCGAGACGGCCGGCGCGCGGCGCGGGGCGCGGAGGACGATTGGACGGCGGGCGCGGCGAACGGGTACGACTGGACGAGCGACGACGCCATAGATTCGAAAGCGGGGGGGGGCCCCCGCGCACCACGCCCCGCGCCCCCGGTGACGGGCTACGTCTTCTCCACCGTCGACATCACCCCCAGTCACAAGTCGCGCGAGGCGCTCATCGACACGGGCATCGCCCTCTCGCGCACGATCGCGCTCGACCGCGTCTTCCCCGAGGTCGTCCAGCAGGTGCGGCGCGCCATCGGCTGCGACGCCTGCGTCATCGCGATCGCCGACGGCGACACCGCCGCGCTCCGCGTCGCCCACCAGGTGGGCTTCGACCACCCCGCCGCCGGCGCCGGCCGCGAGATCGAGCGGTGGATCGAGACGGAGCTCCAACCGGTCTGGAGCGAGGCCCTCGCCAACGGCCACGTCACCGTCGCGCACAGCGGGCACGGACTCCAGCTCACCGCCCCGATGGTGAGCACCGAGGGAGCGCTCGGCGCCATGACGATCGTCTCCGACGACATCGAATCGCCGCAGCGGCTCCGCGAGGCCGAGCGAGTGCTGACGACGATCGCCGCCCAGACCGCCGCCGCCATCGAGCGCGCCGGCCTCGTCCGGCGCGTCGAGCACAAGCGTCGCCTCGAAGCGGTCGGCGAGGTCGCCGCCGGCGTCGCCCACGAGCTCCGCAACCCGCTCTTCGGCATCTCCTCCGCCGCCCAGCTCCTCCGCTTCCGCACCAGGGAGGACCCGGTCGTCGAGAAGAACGTCGGGCGCATCCTGCGCGAGGTCGAGCGCCTCAACCGGATGGTCACCTCCCTCCTCGACTTCGGCCGGCCGAGCGCGATCCACCCCCGACCGGGCGACCCGGACGCGGTCTGGGACGAGGTGATCGAGAGCTACCGCGGCCGCCTCGAGAGCCGCGCCCTCCAGCTCCACCGCGTCCGCGCCGAACCACCGGCGCGCTGCGCCATCGACGCCGAGCAGCTCGCCCAACTGTTCACGAACGTGCTCGTCAACGCGGTGGACGCCGCCCCCGAGGCGAGCGACCTGGCCCTCGCCTCCACCACCCTCCCGACCGGCGCCTGGCGCTGCCGTCTCACCAACGGCGGTCCGGCGATCCCCCCGGACGTGCTGCCGCGCGTCTTCGAGATCTTCGTCTCGGCCAGGGCCGGCGGCACCGGCATCGGGCTCGCCCTCTGCCAGCGCATCGTCGAGGAGCACCGCGGCACGATCGGCATCGAGAGCACCCCGGACGCGGGAACGACGGTGACGATCACCCTCCCGGGCGCCTGAGGGCGAGCGCGTAGCGCTGCTCTCATGCCCCTCTCCATCCTCGTCGTCGACGACGACGCCACCGTCCGCGAGACGCTGGTCGACTACTTCGCGGCGCTCGGCCACTCCGCGCGCGGCGCCGCGACGGCGACGGAGGCGCGACGCTCGCTCGCCGCCCACGCCCCGGACGTCGCCCTCATCGACCTCCGGCTCCCCGACGCCAGCGACCTGCGCCTCCTCGAGGTCATCCGCGCCGACGACCCGGAGGTCGGCGTCATCGTCCTCACCGGGCACGGCGACGTCCCGACCGCCGTGCGAGCGATGCAGCGGGGAGCGGTCGACTTCCTCGAGAAGCCCGTGGACCTCGACTCCCTCGCCGCGGCGGTCGACCGCGCCGCGGAGTCGGGACGCATGCGCCGCGAGCTCGACCTCCTGCGCTCGCGCGACGCGCACGAGGCGTGGGCCGACACGGTGCCCCCCACCATCGTCCTCAGCGTCGACCGGCTGATCGAGCTCGCCGCGCGCAACGACGACGCGCCGGTGCTCATCGTCGGCGAGACGGGGACCGGGAAAGGGTTCGTCGCCCGGCGCATCCACGAGCTCTCGGCGCGCCGCGCCGCCCCCTTCGTCGATGTCAACTGCGCCTCGCTCTCGGCGACCTTCTTCGAGAGCGAGCTGCTCGGCCACGAGCGCGGGGCCTTCACCGACGCCAGACAGGCCAAGCGCGGACTCCTCGAAGTCGCCGCCCACGGCACCGTCTTCCTCGACGAGATCGCTGAGATGGCGCCGGACGTCCAGCCGAAGCTGCTCAAGGTGATCGAGGAGCACACCTTCCGCCGACTCGGCGGCACGGCGGAGCTGCGCTGCGACGCCCGCGTCGTCTGCGCCACGCATCAGCCCCTCACCACCGCCCTCGAGGAGCGCCGCTTCCGCGCCGACCTCCTCTACCGGCTGCAGGTGCTGACGATCGCCCTCCCCCCGCTGCGCGCGCGCGCCGCGGAGATCCCGGCGCTCGCCCGGTCGCTCCTCCCCCGCGGCGCGCGGCTCTCCGACGCGGGCCTTCACGCCCTCCTGCAGTACCGGTGGCCGGGCAACATCCGCGAGCTCAAGAACGCGCTCTGGCGCGCGACGATCCTCGCCGACGGCGCCGAGATCGCCCCCCAACACCTCGCCCTCCCATCGGAGCAGCGCACAGATGCGACAGCAACGCCATCTTTTGGCGTCATCACGATCGCGGAAGCGGAACGTCGCGCCATAATCGCCGCCCTCACCGCCACGGCCGGAAACAAGCTCCGCGCCGCGCGACTCCTCGGCGTCGCCCGCTCGACGTTGGCCGACAAGCTCAAGCGCTGCGCCATCGGCCGTTACGCCGTCGGCGACTGAGCTTCCACCCGCCGCACCTCCTGAATCCGGCCCTGCCCGAAGTCCGGCCACAACGGCATCGACTCTGACCGGTTTCCGTCCACCGGCGCATTCGATCGGCGCCGGTTCTGTCAATGTAAATCCATGTCGTTGCAGACGATGCAACACTCCATACCGCCTGGCCCGGACCTCGCCTTTGCATGGTGGTGCGGACTTTCAGGAGGTGTGACGGTGGCGGAGAGCGGCAAGTCGGTGCTGATCGTCGAGGACGAGCAGTCGATCCGGGACATCCTCGCCGAGCTGTTCGAGGTCGAGGGAGGATGCATCTGCGCGGTCGGCTCGCTGCCGGAAGCACAGAAGGCGCTCGGCGAGCGCGCCTTCGACCTCATCGTGACCGACATCAGGCTCGGCGGGAAGCGCGACGGAGGGCTGCAGGTGATGGCGGCCGCGGGCATGCTCTCCCCCGACGCCACGGTGATCGCGCTCACCGCCTTTCCGGATGACGACAACCGGCACGCCTCGCGGCGGCTCGGCGCCACGTACTTCCTCGAGAAGCCCGTGGACCTGGCGACGATCGCCTCCCTCGCCGCGCGCCACGGCGTTCCGGCGGCGATCCCCACATCCGGGACCGCCGCCGCGCCCCACGGTCGACCGACGCCGGGCGCGACGCCGTAGCCCGCGGCGCCACTCGCGATCCGATCCGGGTATCGCGCGCGCCGCGCGCCCTGCATCATTGCATCATTCCGTTCCGTCCGGGCGGAACAGGTCGTGCGAGAGACGGCCGGTGAGGATCGGGCTCACCGATCGTACCGATCGAGCGAGCGCCGCCCCCTCGCCGTCAGGCCGGCACGCCTTACCCGCCCGTACACGGGCGACCACCCGGCACGGCCCCCTCCGGTGCCCGGCATGGGCGCGTTCCGACGCGGGAACCTTGCGAGCTTCGAGCAGCATCGCGATGACGGCACGCCGTCCGGACGGGGCGCGCACTGACGTGTGGTGACGTGACCCACGGACGGGCACGAGGGCGAGGTGGCACTGTTTGCCCTCCCTCGGTCCCGTCCCGGTCTCTGCCTTTGTCTCACGAGGTCGTTGATGCAGTGGCGTAAGATCCTGATGTCCGGCGGCGCAGCGCTCGGCGCCGCGGCGGCCTACAACCACCTGGCGATCCGCGACGTCGGTCCGCTCGAGAACCTCGTCGGCGGAACGGAGGGGACGTTCCGGTGGCGCGGGCACCGCGTCGCCTACACCGTCCGCGGCACCGGCTCCCCCGTGCTCATGGTGCACGGCATCCACGCCGCCGCGTTCTCCTACGAATGGCGGCGGAACGTGGACGCCCTCGCCCGCGGCCACACCGTCTACACCATCGACCTGCTCGGCTTCGGCCGCTCCGACCGGCCGGCGACCCGCTACAGCCCGGCGCTCTTCCTCTCCCTGCTCTCCGACTTCGCCCGGCAGGTCGTGCGCGCGCCCGTGGCCCTCGTCGCCAACTCCCTCAGCGCCGCCTACGCGATCGTCCTCGGCTCCCGCGACCCCGGACGCTTCCCCGCCCTCGTGCTCGTGGAGCCCGTGGGCGTCGTGCGGTTGAACCGCGAGCCGCGCGCGAGCGGCGACTTCGCGCGCATCGCCGTCGACACTCCCGTCCTCGGCACCGCCGTCTTCAACGGCATCGCCTCCCACCGGTCGATCCGCTCCTTCCTCGAGACCTCGTACGCCGACAACTCCCTCGTCACCGACGAGATGGTGCGGGCGTACTACACGACCGCGCACCAGCCCGGGGCCAAGCACGCGCCGGCCGCCTTCATCGCCCAGCAGCTCAACGTCGACGTGCGCGACGCGTTGCGCCGCCTCGTGCAGCCCTCCCTCCTCGCCTGGGGGGAACAGGCGGTGCAGTCCCCGGTCGAGGAGATGCGCGGCTTCCTCGCCCTCAAGCCCGACTTCGAGCCCGCCATCTTCTCCCCCGCCGGCGACCTCCCGCACGACGAGCGCCCCACCGAGTTCAACGACGCCGTCGCTGCCTTCCTGGCGCGCGCCGAGCAGGGAGGACTGGTCGGGGCCTAGGAAGCCGTGGTAGTCGGGAGTGGGGACGGGGAGTGGGGAGTCGCGCGCGCCGGGGCGGCCCCGAGGGTCGCGACTCCCGATTCCTCACTCCCGATTCCCCACTCCCCGTGGCGCCGGTTATTCTTCCCGCCATGGCCGAATCACCCGTTCCGCTCCTGCGCGCGCACGCGCGCCACGCTCCGTGGAACGCGCGCGGGCTCGCCGCCCACGTCACCGCCCTCGTGGATGCCGCGGGCATGCGTCCCACCAACGCCTCCGCGCGCGCCGCGCCGAGCGCGCGCTCGGTGCGCTTCTACGTCGCCAACGGACTGCTCGACCGGCCCGAGGGGACGGGAACGGCGGCCACCTACAACTACCGTCACTTCCTCCAGCTCCTCGCCATCAAGATCCGCCAGCGCGAGGGACAGACGCTGGACGCGATCAAGCACGAGATGAAGCAGGTGACGGGCGACGCCCTGGAGCGCCGCGTCGCCCAGTCGCTCGCCCCCGCGCTCGGCGTCGGCGCCGACCAGACGCGCGCCCGCGACGACGACCAGCGCCCCCTCGCCTGGCGCCGTCTCCCCGTGGCCGAAGGAATCGAGCTCCACGTCCGCGACGACTCCCCCGCCGCCCGCGACGAGGCGCTGGTCGCCATGCGCGAAGCGGTACGGGCGGCGCTCGGTAGGGCCGAGATCAGGGGCTGAAGGAGCTCGACGATCAGAGGAGTCGCGAGAGCAGGTTCGCCCCCAGATCCAGCGCCTTCTCCAGCCACGACCGTCCGCGCACGTCGTCGAGCGTCCACTCCTTCGCGTAGCGCAGGTCGTTGAGGAACATCGTGTCCATCGCCGCACCGAAGGCGGGGTCGAGTGCGACGATGTTCGACTCGTTGTTGAACGCCAGCGAGCGGTTGTCGAAGTTGAGCGAGCCGATCGTCCCCCACACGCCGTCGACCACCATCGTCTTCGCGTGCATCATGGTCGGCTGGTACTCCCAGATGCGCACCCCCGCGCGCAACAGCTCCGCGTAGCGCGCGCGCCCCGCGTAGGTCGTCGTCTTCACGTCCGTCTTCGGCCCCGCCGTGAGGACGCGTACGTCCACGCCCCGGCGCACGGCGGCCTCGAGGAAGCGGCGGAAGTCGTCGTCGGGGACGAAGTACGAGTTGCTGATGTAGAGCGTCTTGCGCGCGCTGGCGATCGAGAGCGCCATGAAGCGCTCGGCGGGCGTGCTCCCCGTCGTCGGCATCGTGAAGAGCACGCCCGCCGACACGGGGCCGCGCGGGGCGAAGCCGGCGCGGGGGAAGAACCCGTCGCCGACCAGGAGCTCGTGCGTCGCCTCCGCCCACGCCGCGGCGAACGTCGCCTGGAGCTGCATCACCGTCGGCCCCTCGAAGCGCACGTTCGTCTCGCGCCACTGGCCGTCCCGCCGCCCGTCCCCCAGCCAGTAGTCGGCCAGCCCGAAGCCCCCCGTGTAGCCGACGCGCCCGTCGACCGTCACCACGCGCACGTGCGAGCGGTTGTTGGCCTTGTTCAGGCTGTACCAGTGCACCGGACGCAGCAGCGCCACCTCGACGCCGGCGTCCCTCAGCGCCCGCACGTAGTCGTCCTGCCCGAGGAGCGGCCCGGAGCCGAATGCGTCGAAGAGCAGCAGCACCCGCACCTTGTGGCGCGCCCGGTCGATGAGATACTTCGCCATCGAGTCGGCCACCGCGCCGGGCTGCGAATAGTACATCTGCACCGTCACCATCCGTTGCGCCGACGCGAGGTCGCGCCAGAGCCGCGGATACGTCCCGTCCCCGTTCTCGAGGATCTCCACCGAGTTGCCCGGGTCGAGGTGGACGCCGGAGAACATCTCGATGGTGTGCGCGAACAGCGAGTCGGAAACGGACGGCGCGACGTCCCCGTGCGCCGCGCGGATCTCGCCCACCGGCGTCCCGTGCGTCACCGTCTGCCACCCGATGAGCGACAGCGCGGCGATCGCGGCGGCCACCACGAGCATCGCGACCGACTTCACGAGTTTCGTCATGCGTCCTGGTGTGAGTGAAGCAGGCTGGGAAGGGAGCTAGTGCAGAGGCCGTTCCACGCTGCGGCGGGCGGGAATCCGGTGCCGGCGGTCCCGCGCGTGGTGCTACCTTCCCGGCGGGGGGGCCCCCCCGCACCCGGCGTCGCATCTCCACTCCCGAGGCCCCATGGACTTCACGAACACGCTCGCCGTCCTCACCGGTGTTGGACGCGCCGGCCAGGTGGGCGAGGTCGTCGCGCGCGCCTTCGCCGACCGCGGGGCCGACCTCGTGCTGATCGACCGCACCCCCGACGGCGTGCAGGCGCGCGCCGCGGAGATCTCCTCCGCGACGGGCCGGCGGGCGTGGGGCCACGCCGTCGACCTCACCGACGGCGACGCGGTGCAACGCCTCGCCGCGTCGGCGGTGGCGGCGGCGCGCGGCGACGGGCGCGTGCACGCCCTCGTGAACCTCGCGGGCGGCTTCGTGTCGGGGGGGCCGGTGGGCGAGAGCGACCTCGCGCTGCTCGAGCGCATGGTCGCGATCAATCTCACGACCGCCTTCTCCGCGACGCGCGCCTTCCTCCCGTTCCTGCGCGCCGCCGCTGCGGCGGGCCGCGACGCGGGCGGCGCGAGCGTCGTCTACTTCGGCTCGGCGGCGGCGCTCCCCGACGGCGCGGCGGCCGGCATCGGCGCCTACGCCGCCGCGAAGAGCGGCGTGCTCGCCCTCATGCGCGCCGTCGCCGAGGAGGAGCGCGACGCCGGCATCCGCGCCAACGCCCTCGCCCCGACCATGATCCGCACCGGCGCGAACCTGCGCGCGATGGGCGACGCGCCCGGCGTGCGCTACGTCGAGCGCGAGGCGGTGGCCGACGCGGTGCTCTTCCTCTGCTCCGCCGCCGCGCGCAACGTCACGGGGCAGGTGCTGAAGCTGGAGTAGAGAGCGTCGGGGCGGGGAGCGTGCAGGGGGCCACTACCGCCCAGCGGGGAGGGGGCCCCTATCGGACAGGGAGCGCCGCCCCCATTCGGCTTCTTGCCGGGAGTCGCGCGTACGTGCCGTAGGTGCATACGGTTGCACAGGCCTTTCCGCCGCTCCACTCTTACGGCATGACCCTCGCCGCCCGCCGGCGCCCTCTGGCGCGGGCGATCGTGCTCGACCGCTCGCTCGAGGCGCTGCCGCTCTTCCGGCTGAGCGACTCGGCGGACGACGCCGCCGTCACCTTCACGCCCGACGACGGCGGGCGCTGGCGCGTCCTGCCGAGCCCCGGAGACCGGCTCCCCGGCACCTTCGACCAGGACGTCTACGTCGAGCTGCTGCACCGCTACCACGAGGCGGGGGGGCCCGACGACGGCGTCATCACCTTCACCCTGCACGCCTTCCTGCGCTCCATGGGGCGGCGCGTGGACGGGCGGACGTACGAGCAGCTGCGGGCCGCGCTGTCGCGGCTGGAGCGGACCACCCTCGAGTCGTCGGGCGTCTACTTCGAGGCCAGCGCCGGGCGTCCGCTCGAGGGACGGTTCACGATCCTCAGTTCGGTCACGATCGAGCGGCGGCGCACGAGCGACCGTGATCAGTTCACCCTCTTCCCCATCCTGACGGCGAGCGAGCCGGGCGACGCCCGCGTCGCGCTCTCGCCGGTGATCCGCGCCAACATCGCCGCCGATCACACCGTCACCCTCTCCGCGGCCCGCTGGGCCGCCCTCTCCTCCCCCGTCGCGCGGCGTCTCTACCGCCTGCTCGAGGTCGCGCGCGAGGAGGGAAAAGTGACGTGGCGCGTATCGCTCCCCCGCCTCGCCGAGCAGCTTCCCCTCACGCAGCGCTACCCGTCGCACCTCCAGCGCGTCCTCCAGCCAGCGCACGAGATGCTCCTCGCCTCCGGGCTCGTGCGCGGCGTCGCCGTGCGCCAGCAGCAGCGCGAATGGTACGTTGACTACATGCTGGCGAGCCGCCACGGGTGACGGACTGGCCCTCTCCCTGCGTCATCGACTCCCAACCAATAGCCCGAGGACGGACTACATGACGACCAAGCTCGACAAGACGATCAAGCGCGAGATCGAGATCGACGGACAGGCGTACACCGTCGCCATCTCGCCCGAAGGAGTGAAGCTCACCC
Organism: Gemmatimonadaceae bacterium; assembly: GCA_045804285.1. Classification (GTDB taxonomy): domain Bacteria; phylum Gemmatimonadota; class Gemmatimonadetes; order Gemmatimonadales; family Gemmatimonadaceae; genus DATMHT01. The sequence continues at coordinate 30,548 of JBJMNL010000283.1, read as the reverse complement.
AGAAGGGTTTCCGCAAAGGTCAGGAGCTCACGTGGCACCAGCTCCTCGCCGCCGGCGGCGGCGACGGCGAGTCGAGCGGCGGGATGACCAGCGGCGCGTCGAGCGGGATGGGCGGAAACGGAAACATGGAGTAGGACCAAGTAGTCTGTACCTGTACCTGTACCTACGCGTCCCCGCAGAGACGCCTGGGTACAGGTACGAGGTACGGACTGCGCAGACGGTCGGAGTGCCCCTCCCTCGGAACGAACTCACGCCTGGCGCGTATTTCTCATGTGATCCGCGCCACTTTTTCAGCCTCTCGCCGAGTCCAGTCGCATGCCCCGTAAACGCACCGTCGCCATCGCGTCGCTCGCGATCGTCCCGCTGCTCGCCGGCGGGTTCGTCCTGCAAGACCGCTCGAGCCGCGACAACGCGCGCCTCTTCGACCAGGTCCTCTCCCTCGTCTCGGCGCGCTTCGTCGATACGGTCGACGCGGCCGGTCTCTACGAGCGGGCGGCCAAGGGGCTCGTGCACGAGCTGAACGACCCCTACACGGTGCTCTTCACGCCCAAGGAGCTGCAGAGCTTCACGACGCAGACCGGCGGGCGCTACGGCGGCGTCGGGATGCAGATCGAGGACGTGAAGGGGAACATCACCGTCGCCCGCGTCTTCCCGCACACGCCCGCCGAGGAGGCGGGGGTGCGCGAGGGCGACCGCATCGTCCAGGTCGACACCGCCACCACCAAGGGCTGGAAGATCGACCAGGTCTCCGACGCGCTCAAGGGCGCGCCGGGCAGCAAGATCAACGTGAGATTCTCGCGACCCGGCGTCGCCGACCCGATCGCGGTGCGCTTCACGCGCGCGGTGATCCACATCCCGGCCGTGCCGTACGCGATCATGCTCGACGGCAAGATCGGCTACATCCCCTTCCAGCAGTTCAACGAGACGGCCACCGACGAGGTCGTGGCCGCGCTGCGCAAGCTGTCGAAGGAGGGCGCGCACGGAGTCGTGCTCGACATGCGCGACAACCCGGGCGGGATCCTCGACCAGGCGCTCTCGGTCAGCAACGTCTTCCTCAAGGAAGGGCAGGAGATCGTGAGCGTGCGCGGCCGCGCGAGCGACGCGCAGGTCTACCAGGCGAAGGACGAGCCGATCGTCCCCACGCTCCCGCTCGTCGTGCTCGTCGACGACGGCTCGGCGTCGGCGGCCGAGATCGTGGCCGGCGCGCTGCAGGACCACGACCGCGCGGTGCTCGTCGGGACGACCTCGTTCGGCAAGGGACTCGTGCAGACGCTCTTCCCGCTCGACGGCGGCTACGCGCTCAAGATGACGACCGCGAAGTGGTATACGCCGAGCGGCCGCTCGATCCAGAAGGAGCGCAAGGTCGTCGACGGCCGCTTCGTGGCCGACACCGCCCCCGACTCCCTCGAGAGCGACGCGGTGCGCAAGAGCCGCCCCGCCTACAAGAGCGACGCCGGCCGCACGGTCTACGGCGGCGGCGGGATCACCCCCGACGTCATCATCAAGCCCGACACGATCAGCACCGCCGAGCAGGTGCTCGCCAAGGCGCTCGCCCCGAAGGCGCAGGAGGTCTACACGACCCTCGCCGACTACGCGATCTCGCTGAAGCCGAGCATCACCTCCCCGGGCTTCGCCATGCAGCCGGCGTGGCGCGATGAGTTCTACCGCCGCCTGCAGGCGAACGGCGTGAAGCTGGACAAGAAGGTGTACGACGCCGGCGCGCCGTACGTCGACCGGCAGCTCGAGTTCCGCCTGACGCGCCTCGCCTTCGGCGACTCGACGCTCCGCCGCCGCACCCTCAACGACGACTCGCAGCTCAAGCGCGCGGTCGAGCTGCTCAAGGCCGCGCCGACGCAGCGCGAGCTCTTCACCCTCGCCGAGCGCAACCAGCCCGCGCCGCGCGGCGACGCGAGCTCCACGGCGCGCAAGCCGTAGCGGCGGAACGCGGGTCGCGTAGGTCGCGGTGGAACCCCCGGGAAGGCTCTCATGGCTTCCCGGGGGTTCCGCGTTTTCAGACTCCGATCACCGATCACCATGCCCCGCCCCCGCCGCGCCACCTCCGCCCTCCTCCTACTCGTCCCCCTCCTCCTTCTCGCGGCCTGCGCATCGCGCCCTCCCCTCCCGCCGACGATCGCCGTCGAGCCGGGCGAGGAGCGTCACCTCGGCGACGTCCGCCAGCTCACCGACGGGGGCGAGAACGCGGAGGCGTACTTCAGCGCCGACGGCCGCCGCCTCGTCTTCCAGAGCACCCGCGGCGGCCGCGCCTGCGACCAGCAGTACGTGATGAACGCCGACGGCACGGGCGTCCGCCGCGTCTCCACCGGCGCCGGCAAGACCACCTGCGGCTACTTCTTCGCCGGCGACCGCAAGCTCTTCTTCGCCTCGACACACGCCGCCGACACCGCCTGCCCGCCGCGCCCCGACCCGTCGAAAGGCTACGTGTGGGGACTCGACCCCTTCGACATCTACACCGCGAACGCCGACGGCTCCGACCTACACCGACTCACGAGCTACGGGCGCTACACCGCCGAGGGAACGCTCTCTCCCGACGGGCGGACGATCGTCTTCACGTCGCTCAAGGACGGCGACCTCGACATCTACACGATGAGCGTCGATGGGACGACCGTGCGGCGGCTGACGACGGCCCCGGGCTACGACGGCGGCCCCTTCTTCTCCCCCGACGGGACGAAGATCGTCTACCGCGCCCATCACCCGACCGACTCCACGGAGCTCGCGCAGTACCGCGCGCTCCTCGCGCAGGACATCGTCCGCCCGAACAGGATGGAGATCTGGGTGATGAACGCCGACGGCACCGGCCAGCGCCAGATCACCCGGCTCGGCGGCGCCAACTTCGCCCCCTTCTTCACCCCCGACGGACGGCGGATCATCTTCTCGTCGAACCACCGGAGCCCGCGCAGCCGCAACTTCGACCTCTACCTCGTGGACCTCGACGGCTCCAACCTCGAGCAGGTGACCACCAACCCCGAGTTCGACGGCTTCCCCCAGTTCAGCCCCGACGGCCGCCGCCTCGTCTGGGCCTCCAACCGGCACGGCGCGAAGCCAGGAGAGACGAACATCTTTATTGCTGAGTGGAAGCCGTAGGAGGGCGGAGGGCGGAATTGGAAGGGCGGCATGAGGCATGAGGCCGGGACCCCACCGGTGGCTAAGCTGGCCACTACTGGCGTCCCGGCCTCATGCCTCATGCCTCATTCCGCCCTTTCTTAGTATGCCTCATCCCGCCGTTCGGTCTTCCAATTCCGCCCTTCGCCCTCTCCCATTCTTGAGTCCCGCGCGCCGAACCGGTAACATGAACCAGTCCCCTCACGGAGCCTCGCCCCATGACCGCCGGCCTCGTTCTCCTGCTCGTCGCCGCGCTCGTCGCACTGTTCGTGATGACCAGCTCCATCAAGATCGTCGGCCAGGCGGAGGTGATGGTCATCGAGCGGCTCGGCCGCTTCCACCGCCTCGCCCGCTCCGGCTTCAACCTCCTGATCCCGTTCGTCGAGCGCCCCCGGCCGATCGACGTGCGCTACTTCGAGGCTGACATGACGGGGGTCAAGAAGGTGACGTCGGGCTCGACGACCCGCATCGACCTTCGCGAGCAGGTGCTCAACTTCCCGAGCCAGCCGGTGATCACGAAGGACAACGTGACCATCGACATCGACGCGGTGATCTACTACCGCATCGCCGACCCGCAGAAGGCGACGTACGCGATCCAGAACCTCCCCTACGCCCTCGAGACGCTCACCCGCACGACGCTGCGCAACATCGTCGGCGACATCGAGCTCGACCAGACGCTCGCCAGCCGCGACATGATCAACCAGAAGATGCGCGAGGTGATCGAGGAGGCGTCGATCGGCTGGGGGGTGGACGTGACGCGCGTCGAGCTGCAGAGCATCGAGCCGCCGCGCGACATTCAGCAGTCGATGGAGCTGCAGATGCGCGCCGAGCGCGAGCGCCGCGCCGCGGTGACGAACGCGGAGGCCGGCAAGCGCGCCGCGATCCTCGAGGCCGAGGGCGTGCGCGAGGCGCAGGTGCGTCGCGCCGAGGGGGAGCGCGACGCGGCGGTGCTCCGCGCGCAGGGGCTCGCCGAGGCGCGGCTGGCCATGGCGCAGGCCGAATCCGAGACGATCCGGCGCATCACCGGAGCCCTCCCCGACGGCGACGCGGCCATGTACCTCCTCGGCCTCAAGTACCTCGAGGCGCTCCCGAAGATCACGGAGGGCGCGGGGACGACCATCTTTCTTCCCGCGGAGGCGACCGGCGTCATGGGGACGATCGGCGCGCTGCGTCAGCTCCTCAGCGCCTCCGCCGGCGGCGCTCCGATCGCCGCGCGCCCGCAAGGCGGCTACCAGGCGCCGACCCCGCGCACGAGCGTGGCCGCCCGCCGCCCCGTGGACCCGCGCGATCCGTTCGACCCGTCGAACGCTGGCGGCGCCGCGGGTGGCTCGCCGGAGCGCTGATGGCGGCGCGAGCGCCGCGCTGGCGACGGCACGCGGGGAGGAGCGCAAGTTGAGCGGGATCACGCGCGAGCGCGCCGAGCGCATCGCCCGCGCCCACGCGTGCGAGAACTGCGGCGAGTACAGCTACAAGCGCCTGGTCGTGAAGCCCGCCACGGCGGACCACCGCACCGAGCTCAACGAGGCCTGGCACGCCGTGAAGATCTGCGGCGTCTGCGGGCTCCAGCAGGAGATGGGGATCGATGAGGAGGGGGACATCGTGTACGTGGCCTGAGCCACATGGCGCGGGCCGCGCGGCCCGCGCCGCCACTACGCCGCCCGCCGCTACGCGGCCCGCGCCCTCTCCTCGCCCGTCGCCCGCAGGAACGCCTCGAACACGTCGGGGCGCCACCACTGCCGCGTCTTCGTCATCTCCGCCACCGCCACCTCGCGCGAGAGCGCCCCGCGGTAGCTGCGCGTCGTCGTCAGCGCGTCGTAGACGTCGGAGACGCAGATGATCTGCGCGGCCAGCGGGATCTCGTCCCCGCGCAGGCGGTCGGGGTAGCCGCTCCCGTCGTACTTCTCGTGGTGCCAGCGGATCATCGGCGTGATGTCCCACGGGAACTCGACGCCGGCCAGCAGCTCCGCCCCGTACACCGGGTGCGCCCGCATCACCGCGAGCTCGTCGTCGGTGAGGCGACCGGGCTTGTTGAGCACCTCGTGCGGCACCCGCACCTTGCCGACGTCGTGCAGGTACGCGCCGAGGCGGATGGTGGTCTGCTCCGCGTCGTCGAGGCCGAGCGCGCGCGCCACCGCCACGGCGTAGCTCGCCACGCGCTCGCAATGCCCGTGCGTGTAGCTGTCCGCCGACTCGATCGACTGGCCCCAGGCCCGCACGATGGCGAGATACGTCCCCTCGAGCTCCTCGACCTTGCCCGCGACGTCGACCAGGTCGCGGCGGGCGTCGAGTCGGCGGAACAGGCGGTGCGCCGCGTTCAGGAGCTTGAGCGCGTCCTGGTTGCGGCTCATGTCCTGGTAGAGGCGGGCCAGCTCCCGCGACGCTTCCGCCTCCTCCAGCACCCCACCCGCCTCCACGGCCAGGTCGATCGCGGCGCGCAGCCGCGCCTCGGCGAGCGCCGGCCTCCCCGTGTCGCGGTACACGATGCCGAGGAAGCGGTACGCGTCCGACTTGTTCGCGCGCGCCCCGAGCTGGTCGAAGATGGCGAGCGCCGCCTCGGCGCTCTCTCGTCCCGCGTCGTAGCGCTGCCGGGCGACGTGGACCTCGGTCTGGTTCAGGAGCGCGAGGCCGCGCAGGTGTACGTCCCCGATCCGGCCGGCCACCTCCAGGCAATTCCGGAAATGGGTCTCCGCCTGGTCCCACAGCTTCTGGTCGGCGCTCACCATCCCGAGGTTGTTGTACGCGATCGCGCAGCCGCGCTCCTCACCGCACGACAGGAAGGCATCCAGCGAGCGGCGGTAGTGGTCGAGGGCGGCCTGCAGATTCCCCTGGATGTTCGCGAGGATGCCGAGGTTCTGCTCGATGCGCCCACGCAGCTGCGGGCTCGTGACGCCGCGCAGGGCAGCGCGGAACGTGTCGCCGGCGACGGCGAGGCGGCCGGCCTCGAGGTCGTAGGCGGCGAGCGAGTTCAGTGCCTCCGACGCGAGCGCCTCGTCACCCATGGCGACGGCGACGGCGTGACTGCGACGGCACAGCTCCGTCGCCTCGGCCCCCTCGCGACGCCGGTGCTGGACGAGGCTGAGGTGGCGCAGCGCCTCGGCCAGGACGCGCTGCTCGTCGCCCGCGTCAGCGGCCTCGATCGCCGCCCGGTACGACTGCACCGCCTCCGCGACGCGCCCGGCGCGGTCGTGGTCGCGCGCGGCGTCGAGGATCGCCTGCGCGCGCGACTGCCTCGCGCGCGACTGCCCCGCCCTCGCCGAAGCTGGCGAGGGCGGGGCAGTCGCGGAGGAGCGGGCAACCATGACGTGTACGCCCTCTCGTCGTTCGGCGCGCGCCGGTCTTGCTACTCTGCTCCGCGTCCGGTCGCGATGGCGTACCCCGAGAAGTGATTGATCAGCGCCGTCACCGCGTCCGCCTTCGCATCGTCGACCGAGGGCGGCGTCTCGAGGATCTGGTTGCTGTCGTTCAGGTAGACGATGCTCTGCACCCCGTCGGGCGGGACGGTGCAGGTGCTGTAGTTCATGCGCAGCGCCGCCGGCTTGGCGAACCGCAGCCCGTGCGGCTGGAAGTCCACCTCGGCCAGCGACCCGCTCTGCTGCGTGGCCGTGATCTGGACCCACTGCGAGAGCGCGCCCTGCGGAACGACCAGCTCGTGATCACCGACGGCGATTCGCCCGCCGAGTGGCCCGATGAGCTTCGTCGCCCTGAGCTGCTGCTGCGGCGCACAGCCGAGCAGGCCGGTGACCAGGTAGTTCACCACTCCGCCGACCGTTCCCACCAGCGGCACTCCCTCAACCACGCCCGTCACCGTGGACGTCGTCTCACCGACGATGGGGACGTCGATCCCCAGCAGCGCCGCGCGCGTACCGGGCGCGGCGGGAGGGGCCACAGGGGCGGTGGCGGCGTCGGGCGCGCACGAGACGACCGCGGCGGCGAGGAGCAGCGACGGGGCCGCACGGAGCGCGGCGAGGCGGGACGGACGCGTGGGGCGCATCAGAGGCTGTCCCTCTGTGGATTGTGGACGTGATCGAGGACGACCCGCGCCAGGAGGGGACGATGCCTGGACGCGACAATGACGCCCCATGGCAACGGGCGTACCAGCCGCTCCTGGCGAGACAAGCTGTTGTCGTGTCGCATGTTAGGCGTTAGGCGGCACTCGCGGTCCGCCGTCGGTGCGACAGAACGTCCGGTCATTCCGTCGCGGCGGCGGTCAGGACCGGAGTGCGGCGGCCGCCCTGGCTGCGGCGTCGTGGCCCCGCTGTGGGCCTCTTGCTTGCTTTCGCGCTGCGCCTCAGCTTGTTCCCCGTATGTCCGCCCTCAATCTCGCCCAGCTCGGTATCGGCGACCGCGTGCAGCACGAGCTGCTCGTGTACGACCGCGCGGAGAAGAAGACGAACGCCGGCGACCCGTTCGTCATTCTCACCCTCGGCAACTCGTCGGGACGGATCGAGACGGCGCCGGTCTGGTCGAACCAGCTCGACTGGGTGGACGGCGCCGAGAGCGGGCAGGTCGTGCAGGCGATCGGCAACGTGTCGCTGTATGGGAAGAACGGGGGCGCCAAGCGGCAGCTCCAGCTCGCCGCTCCCCTGCGCCTCATCCCGACGAGCGACGCCGACGTCGAGCGCTTCCTGCCGAGCGTGGGCGACTGCACGCGGCTCTGGAGCTACATCGACCGCACTCGCGGCGAGATGCAGAGCGCCACGCTGCGCCGCGTCCTCGACCTCTTCTTCGGCGACGACGCCTTCCGCCTCCAGTTCGAGCGTGCGCCGGGGTCCACCGCCGGCCACCACGCCAAGGTCGGCGGGCTGCTGCTCCACGTCTCCGAGGTCACGCACATCGCCAAGCAGACCGCGATGGTCATGCGGGCGAACGTGGACCTCGTCGTCACCGGCGCGCTGCTGCACGACGTCGGCAAGGTCGAGGCGTACCGCGTGGGGCCGGGCGGCTTCACCTTCACGCCCTGCGGGCTCCTCGTCGGCCACGTGGTGCTCGGCGTCATGATGCTCGAGCGCCGCCTCGCCGCGCTGGGCGCGCCGGTCTGCACGGAGGGTCAGCTCCTGGACCTCCAGCACATGATCCTCTCCCACCACGGCAAGCTCGAGTACGGCTCCCCCGTGCAGCCGATGACCCCCGAGGCCGAGATCGTCCACCGCGCCGACGAGGCCTCCGCGAAGGCGACCGACATGATGGAGGCGCTCGACGACCCCGATGCCTTCCCGGACGGCGGGGAGATGTCGAAGCGCGTGTGGCGGATCGGGCGCTCGGTATGGAGACGGCCGCACGAGTGGGATTGACGGGCGCGGCGTTGTCGACGAGATCCTAGCGGCTTCAACACTTCGCCCCCCAGAGCGCGTAGTAGCTCACCCATGAGCCCACTACGCGCGACGCTCGTCTCCGCCCTGCTCTCGCTGCCGCTCGCCGCCATCGGCGCGCCGGCCGCCGCTCAGTCTCCGGTCACCGGCTACGGCGACGCCTTCGAGGGGCGCGCCGGCCGGACGCAGCCGGTGGTCCACTACGTGGTGCGCGCCGACGCCGCCGACCGGTCGGGACTCGCGGTCGAGGTGCGGATCCGCAACGCGCCCGACACGCTGCACCTGCGGATCCCCGTCTGGGCGCCGGGCGCCTACCGGCTGGCCAACTTCGGGCGAAACGTCCGCGACCTCACCGTCGTCGGTGCCGACGGGAAGACGGTGGCCGCGATGCGCGAGGTGGTCGCCGGCGACTCGTCCAGCGGGTGGCGCGCCGTCGTACCGGGTGGCAGCGCCACAGTACGCTACCGGGTGGCCTTCCCCACCCCGGCCGCCGCAGCGTCGCCAAACAATCGATCCTTCTTTCGCGAGACGGGACTCCTCCTCGACGGGCCGGCGACCTACGTCTACCTCGACGGACAGAAGCTCGCGCCGGCCCACGTCACCCTCGAGATCCCCTCCGGGTGGCGCACCGTGACCGGGCTCGTCCCGACGGCGGACCCGCGCACCTTCTTCGCGCCGACCTACGACGTCCTGATCGACAGCCCGGTGCTCGCCGGCGCGCCCGGCGCGCTGCGCGTCTGGCCATTCGACGTCGACGGTGTCCCGCACCGCGTGGCCTACTGGGCCACCCCCTCGGCGCCGGCGTTCGACTCGACGGCGTTCGTGGATGCCCACCGGCGGATCGTCCGCGCGGCGCGTGGCGTCGCCGGCCGCCTGCCGTACCGGGAGTACAGCTTCCTCTACGTGGACAGCACCGGCGGCGGGCTCGAGCATCTCAACTCGACGACGATCGGCGCCCGGGCGGACGCGCTCGCGAAGGACCCGCTCGCTTCGGCGAGCACGACGGCGCACGAGTTCTTCCATCTCTGGAACATCAAGCGCCTCCGTCCGGCCGCGCTCGGCCCTTTCGACTACCAGCGCCTCGTGCGCACGACGAGCCTCTGGTGGAGCGAGGGAGTCACCGACTTCTTCGCCGCCGAGCTCCTGCGGCGTTCGGGACTCGTGAGCGAGCAGCAGGCGCGCGAAAGACTGGAGGGGGCGATCCAGGCCTTCCTCGCCAACCCCGCGCACGCCGCGATGTCGCCGGAGCGCGCGAGCTGGGTAGCCTGGGACTCGCCGTCCACCTACGGCGGCTACACGACCGGATTCTACTACACGCAGGGGGCCCTGCTCGGCGAGCTGCTCGAGCTCCGCGTCCGCCAGGCGACCGGGCTCCGCCGCGGCATGGACGACGTGCTGCGATTGCTGCTCGACCGCTTCGCCGGAGAGCACGGCTTCGCCGGCGAGGACGTGCTCTATGCGGCGAACGAGACGTGCGGGTGCGACCTCGCCCCCTTCTTCGCCGCCCACGTGAGCGGCGCCGACGCGCTCGACTTCGACCGCGAGCTGGCGCCGCTCGGCTTGCGGGCGGTGATCGAGCGCGCGCAGGTCACCGACGCCGCGGGCACGCCGGCGCCCGACCTGCGGTTGGGGCTGATCAGCTTCGGCGGCACCGGGAGCGCGGGAGGGGCGGCCGGTGGGCGGCCCCGCTTCTCCGTGAGCTCGCCGCAGAGCGCATGGGGGAAGGCCGGGCTCGTCACCGGCGACGAAGCGGTGAGCGTGAACGGCAAGCCCGTCCCGACCGCCGCCGACCTACGCGCCGCGCTCGCCGGAACGAGGGTGGGAGACACGGTGCGCGTCGAGTACCTGCGCGCCGGCGAGCGCCGCTCGGCGCGCGTGACGATCGCCCCCTACGAGACCGTGCGCGTCACCCTCGCCGACCTGCCGACGGTGAGCGCCGCGCAACGGGCAATGCGGCGGGCGTGGATGAGCGGGACCGAATAGGGCATCTGGAGTCGAGACTCGGGCGAGGCGCATCGGCCGTTGCCGGTTACCCGTCGCCCGTTCCCGTCCCGGCGGTGACGAGCTAGTGGCTACCGGGCACGCTCAACGGTTCACGCCCGACTTCCCATTCCCGATTCGCGGCTCCCGACCCCTGACGACGTGTGGTCCTTCCCCGTGCCTCAGCCAGGGCCAGAGTGGCTTCTTGGAGTAGTGCTTCCCGAAGACCGCAGCGAGCGTCGGCCGTGGGTCGGCGCCCACCACGACCGCATCGAGCGCCGAGTCGAGTGGGAGGGGGCGGCTGAAGTCGAGATAGCGCTTGAAGCCGTGGCAGAAGCACATCGGCCCCGGACGGTTGAGATTACCGAGGGCGACGTCGAGCAGACCGAAGGTGGCGCCCGCGTAGAAGGCATCGATCGAGCGCTCCGGCGGGAGGTCGTTCAGCCGCACGCCGCGCGGCAGCGAGCCGTGCTTTCCCCACTGCACGTCCACCTCGACGCGCGAGCGCGGCCAGGCGGTGTGGAGGATGGTTCCGTGCCAGTAGGTCCAGAGCTCCGTGGGGGCGAGGGTCGAGTCGTAGCCGACCCAGACGACCTCCTCGTCGGTCGGGACGGTGAACGGGATCCAGGCGCCGTTCACGTCGTCGCGCCAGAGCAGATAGTAGGCGATGATGCGGCGCTCCGGGTGTACCGCGGCGACGACGCGCTCGAGGCGGAACGTTTCATCGCGCTGGAGGTACAACACGGGTGCAAGTGTAACCGCGAGAGCCGCCTGGGAGTCGCGCGGCGCGCGCGATTCGCGAGGCACGCGGGGCGGGATGTGCGCGCGCGGGCCGAGGCACCCGGTAGTGGCGGCGATCAGGCCGAAGATCAGCGACGTGAGAATGACGAGCGGGACGCGCGGCGACGCCGGCGCACCCCGGCGAGCGACCGATCCGGTCGGCCGGTGTGACCGCAACGTGCTTCCCGTTTTGGATTTAGGCACTTAGAGGGTTACTTTTGGAGTTGGGCACGATCCGCGCGTCGATTCCGGCGCGTCGGCGGCACATCATTGGAGGGCCAATGCGAAAGCCACGTCCGAACACGTACAACCCGGCACAGGCACTGCACCTCATCGCGAACGATCGGAACGGCTCGCCGCTGAGCTGTCCGTCGTGCTCCGGCCCGATCGAGCGTGATCCGAACCGGGTCCCGCCGCCGCCCCGCAGCCACGTCACGCTGCGCTGCACGAGCTGCGGGCGGTTCGCCCGCTACATCGCCGGCGCCGCGTAAGACCCGCGCTGCGGCTCGCGGCGCTCGACGTGAGACGCGTCGCCCGGGGCGAGCGGCAGCATCCGCGACAGCATCCGCGGCAGCCCGGGGCAGATCGCGCAAGTCGATGCAGCCGACGCGCCGCCATGACGCCGCGTGGCACCCCGGATCGAGCGTCGCGGTCGCACACCGACGGGTCCGCCATACCGTGCTCGCGCTTGTAAGATTCAAGGAACGCCCGGCCACCTCGACTGGAGGCCGGGCGTTCCTTGCACAAAACTTGCCTCGTGCGGCGTGCACGTTACTGCGCCCGCACGACCGCGGTGTAGGGCCCGAGGTCACGTAGGGGGTGGCGGGGGCCACGCTCGAGCGGGATCGACCTCACCGTTAGCCCGCGAAGGGAAGAGGAAAGGTTTCATGGCACGCATCACCGGCACAGTGAAGTGGTTCAATGACGCGAAGGGGTTCGGCTTCATCTCGCGTGAAGGCGGTCCCGACGTGTTCGTTCACTTCAGCGCCATCCAGGGGTCGGGCTTCAAGTCGCTCGCCGAGGGCGACCGCGTGGAGTTCGAGATCGTGCAGGGGCAGAAAGGCCCGCAGGCGGCCGACGTCACGAAGGTCTGATCCCGCTCGCTCTGAGATGCCCGAAGCCCCAACCGCCTCACGGTGGTTGGGGCTTCGGGCGTCGGGGTGAGGCGGGGGGAAAGTGTGCCGGCGATGTGACGTTCCGCGGTGGCGGTGCAACACCCTCTCTCCCGGTCGTCGTCCCTGGCCTCCTCCTTGCCCCCCTGCCCCGCGTGCCCTCCGCCCTCTCCCCGACTTCTACCGAGCCGATGTACGCGACCATCGGCGCCGCGGTGCCCACGTCGGGGGGCGAGTGGGTGTTCGAGCCGAAGTACGATGGGATCCGCGTGCTCGCCTTCGTCACGACGCGCGCGGCGCGGCTGATCACCCGCAACGGGAAGGACAAGGCGGCGCAGTTCCCCGAGGTCGCGCGCGCGCTCCTCGCGCTGGCCGGGCGGCGCGGGGCATCGTTCGTGGTGGACGGGGAGGTCGTCGCGCTCGACGAGCGGGGTGCGCCTGCGCGCTTCCAGCAGCTCCAGGCCCGCATGCACGTCAAGGACGTCGCGACGGTCGAGCGCCACGCCGCCGATGCGCCCGCGGCGCTCGTCGCCTTCGACGCGCTGCGCGACGGTGACGAGCTGCTCCTCGACCGGCCATGGCGCGAGCGGCGACGGCGGCTCGAGAGCATCCTCGCGTCGGTCTCCGCGCGGCGGCCGGCCGCGCGACGCGGGACGGCGAAGGGCGAGCCGCTCGGGCGACAGCTCCTCCTGAGCGACGCGGTCGATGGACGCGGCGCGGCGCTGCTCGACCGGGCGCGGCGCGGCGGCTGGGAGGGGATCATCGCCAAGCGCGCCGACGCGCCGTACCGGCCGGGCGCGCGCTCGCGCGACTGGCTCAAGCTCAAGATCGAGTTCCGACAGGAGTTCGTGGTCGGCGGCTTCACGGAGCCGCGCAACAGTCGCGAGCACCTGGGCGCCCTTCTCCTGGGCTACTTCGAGCGGCCCGGCGGGCGGTTCGTGTACGTGGGGCATACCGGTGGCGGCTTCACGCGCGAGGGACTGCGGGCGATGCGGACGCGCCTCGCGTCGCTCGAGCGCGCGACGCCGCCGTTCGCCGAGCCGCCGCGCACAAACGAGCGCGCGCACTGGGTGACGCCGCGGATCGTCGTCGAGGTCAAGTTCAGCGAGTGGACGTCCGACGGCCGCCTGCGGCAGCCGATCTTCCTGGGCGTGCGCGACGACAAGCGCGCGGAGGAGGTGGGACGTGAGGCGGTGAGCGTGCAGCGTGTTGACGCGGGAGGCGGGATGCGGCGGCGAGACGAGAGCGGCGATGGAGCGCGGAAGGCGAAACGCGCAGCGGCGGCGGGAAAGCGAACGGCGCGGGGGGCCCCCCCCACGTCGGAGTCTACGTCGCGTTCGGCCGGGCCGCGTCACCGATCGGCCGCGGGTGGCGGCGGACCGACGCGCGCGCCGAGCAGCGGGCGGCCCGCGTCGCTCGCCTCACAGCTGGCGCGAATCGAGCGCCACGGGGGGGACGGGATTCTCGTCTTCGACGGGGGGGCGACGCTCGCCGTGTCGAGCCTCGACAAGCCGTTCTGGCCGAAGGAGGGGATCACGAAGGGGGAGCTGATGCGCTACTACGTGCGCGTGGCGCCTGGCATCCTTTCCGCGATCGACGGCCGCCCGCTGGCGATGAAGCGCTACCCGAACGGCGTCGAGGGGCATTCGTTCTTCCAGCAGAGTCCCGGGGACCACCCGCCGGACGCGGTGCGGGTGCAGATGGTGGAGACGGAGGACGAGGGAGAGCAGCCACGCCTCGTGGGCGGCGACCTGCCGACGCTGCTCTACACGGTGCAGCTCGGGGCGATCGCCGTGAACGCGTGGCATTCGCGCGTCGGCACGCTCGACTGGCCGGAGTACACGATCCTCGACCTCGATCCGGGGGCGCGGGTCCCGTTCCGCCGAGTGATCCAGGTGGCGGGTTGGGTACGCGAGGAGCTCGACGCGCTCGGCCTCGCCGCGGTGGCGAAGACTTCCGGCTCCACCGGGCTGCACGTCGTGGTCCCCCTTCCCCGCCGGACGACGTACGACGCCGCGGCGGCGATCGCGAAGCGGGTGGCCGAGCGGGTCGCGGATGCCCACCCGAAGGAGGCGACGGTGGAGCGCGCGGTCGGGGAGCGGCCGCGGGGCGCGGTGTACGTGGACCACCTTCAGAACGCCCGTGGGAAGACGCTCGCGAGCGTGTTCAGCGTGCGGGCCCGCCCCGGGGCGACGGTGTCGACGCCGGTGAGCTGGCGGCAGCTCGAGGGTGCCTCGTTCGACCCGCATGCGTTGACGATCGAGACGGTGCCGCGCCGTCTCGCGCGCGCACGGGCACTGTGGGAGGGTGTGTTGGCGGAGGGGAATGGCGCTGGCGCGGTGGAGCGGGCGGCCGCCGGCCGCTAGTCGCTGAGCGCTGTGGGGCGTCGTCGAACGGGGAGAGGGGGCGGCTTCCCCACTGTTCGTATCTCGCTCGTTGCCGGCGCGTGGCGGGCTCGGGTGTGACGGCGGACACGTCGAATCGTCATCGGGAGGTATGCCGACCTCTCAGCTTCGCCGATCGCGGTGCGTCGCCGTGCTCTGCGCGGTTCTCGTGTCCGTGGCGCCGAGCGTGGCGGCGGCGCAGGGCGGTGTGCGCACGGTGGCGGTGCGTGGGCGGGTGGAGGGAGCGGACGTCGTGCGCGTCGCACGGCGCTATCTCGGTGTGCGGTACGAGCTTGGCGGCACCACGCCGGCGGCGTTCGACTGCTCCGGGTTCGTGCGCTACGTGTTCGCCGAGCTGGGCGCGGCGATGCCGCGCACGGCGCACGAGCAGGCGGCGGTCGGTGACGCGCCCTTTCCGGGGGACCTCCAGCCCGGCGATCTCCTGTTCTTCTATGGAGGGCGCGGGGCGCAGCACATCGCGATCTACGTCGGTAATGACACGATCGTCCACGCTTCGAGCCGGAGCCGGCGGGTGAGGCTCGACCGGCTCGGGGGTGTTGGCGCTCACCGCAACTGGTTCGGCGAGCGGCTGATCGCGGTGCGGCGGGTAGCGCCCTTCGAGGGGGTGTTTCGGCTTCCGGCCGGCGCGCCGCCGCCGACGGACGTCGCTGCGCGAGGGGTGGGCGGTGGCGTGATGGTGGAGGAGCGGATCGGCGCGGCGGCAGCCGCGGCGCCCGTCGCCACTACCTCGATCGTCGTCGCCACCCCAAGATCGTGATGCAAGTCACACTGGCGGGCGCCACAGGGGCGTCCTATAATCACATGTGTATTCGCCGGCCCGCCCGGGGGCCGGTGTGCGCCCGCTCGAGCTGCCGGCGAGTCATTCTGTCATGCATTACGTCATGATCGGCCCAGCCGTTCTTTATACACGAGACCTTCCTGGCGGGGGGTACGTCGCGATCGAAGCGCGCGAGGAGGCGAACGCCCGCTTCCACGCGCGACTCCTCGCCGAGCGCCGCTCCGACCCCGCCCGCCGCGCCGGCCACACGCCGCCGGTGATCGCCGAGGCCGAGGGGGTGAGCGCGTCGCGCGTGTTCGACGAGCTGTATTCGATCGCCGCCGATAACGTTTCGGTCGCGCAGTGGATCATGCGATGGCAGGCGAAGCGGGCGCGGAGCAAGCAATAGGTCAGGCGCGCCCGAGCCTCGGAGGGGGCGGCGGCGCGATCCGCGGCGGTCGAGCGGAACGGCCGAGCGTGCTGGCGGACCGCTCTTCTCGAAAGTGAAGCTCCTCTCACCCCGCGGGGTGAGAGGAGCTTCGCCGTTCCGGGGATCGTCCGCGGAGGTGGCTCGTGTCGTCCGCGTGGACCCGCGCGCCACCTATGGATGGTGCTTCAGTGTCCGATTGGTGCCGCCGAAGTGGCTGATGCGGGGAGGGCGGGGCGGGTGATTCCGGCGCCTAACGGGGCGGCGCCCGGGATCGTGATCGGGAGGCGGCCGGTGATCGGGGCGCGGCCGAGGAGGGCGGTGGCGGCGGCGCGCTGGGCGAGGGGTGAGCCGCCCCAGGCGACGAGGTAGGCCGGGGCCTGCGGGACGTCCTGCAGAAGGTAGGGGTTGCCGAAGGCGACGACCACCGGGCGGTTGCCACGTTCGGCGAGCTGGCGCACCAGGTCGAGCACGGCGCGCGGGGCGCGGGCGCTCGGCGAGTCCCAGCTCTGGGCGGCGTAGACGCTCACCACCGTGACGTCGGCCGAGTCGGCCGTTCGGAGGAGTCGGGCGACCGCGTCCGGCGTCGATCCGCCACTGGACGGCGGGTCGGCGACGAGGAGCTCGCGGCGCAGGGCAGGGAAGCGCTCGGCGAGGGTGCGGTCGAAGACCGTGCCGGCGGCGAGGTCGGAGCGGCGGGCGACGGTGATCGCGAGGACGCGTGCGCCCGGGGCGAGGCGGCCCATCGGCACAGCGCCGAGCGAGTCGCGGACCAGCGTCATCGCGCGCTCGGCGGCGCGGCGGGCGAACGCCTCGTGGGCCGTGTCGCCCACCACGAGGGGGAGCGAGTCGAGGGGGACGAGGCGGTCGCGGTCGAGGGCCAGGGCGCGTTTGGCGGCGAGGATGCGGCGGACCGAGGCGTCGATGCGCGCCTCCGTGTAGCGTCCCTCGCGCACGCCGGCGACGATCGCGTCGATCGTCTGGCCGACGCTGTCGGGCTGAATGAGGACGTCGGCGCCGGCGGCGACGGCGCGCTTCGCCGCCTCGACCGCGCCGTATTTATCGAGCACCCCGCGCATGTCCATCGCGTCGGTGAAGACCAGCCCCTGGAAGCCGAGCTCCTGGCGGAGGAGGCCCGTGAGGACGCGGGGGGAGAGCGTGCCCGGGGCGCCGCTCGAGTCGAGGGCGGGGACGGCGCCGTGGAAGCTCATGACCGCGCCGACGCCGGCGGCGACCGCGGCGCGGAATGGAGGGAGCTCGACGCTGTCGAGGCGGGCGCGGCTCGCGCCGACGGTCGGGAGCGCGAGGTGGGAGTTGACGTCGGTGTCGCCGTGGCCGGGGAAGTGCTTGGCGGTGGCGATCATCCCGCCGTCCTGCAGCCCGCGCACGAAGGCGGCGCCGAGTTGGGCGACGAGCCGCGGGTCCTCGCCGTAGGAGCGGGTGTTGATGACCGGGTTGCCCGGGTTGTTGTTGACGTCGAGGACGGGCGCGTAGGCGAGGTGGACGCCGAGCGCCCGCCCCTCGCGGGCGGTGAGCCGCCCCGCTTCGTAGGCGAGGAGGGAGTCGCCGCCGAGCGCGGCGGCGCCGAGCCCCATGTTCGGCGGAAGGAGGGTCGCGCCGCCGAGCTCCGTCGCGGCGGGCAGGTAGTAGCCGCCGCGGGCGCGGAAGCCCGCTCCCGCCTCGAGGTCGGCGCCGACGAGGAGGGGGAGGGTGCTCGCGCGCTGGAGGGCGTCGAGCTTCGCGGCGATCTCGGTCGGCGAGCCGACGGAGACCGTGAAGCCGCCGACGTGGTCCTCGCGCACGTAGTGCTCGAGCCGGCGCCAGGGCTCGGCGTCGGCCGCGACGTAGTCCCCCCAGAGCGTCGGCCACACCATCTGCGCGACCTTGTCGCGGAGCGTGAGGCGGTGGAGGGACGTCTCGACCCAGCGGTCGGGTGAGGCAGCGTGCAGCGTGTAGCGTGTGGTGGCCCGTTCTCCCGCAGCGGAGCGGGTGGAGGCGCAGCCGGCGGCGGTGGCGACGAGGGACGCGGCGAGGCCGAACGATCGTGCGACGCGTGGCACCAGATTCTCCTTGTGAAGCGCGCCCGCTTCCCTGACGGGATTCGGGCGCGGAAGGCCTGAGGCGGGACGGTGGAACCACTCGCTACATGCTACACGCTGCCGATCAGTAGTTGATCGTCCCCTTCTTGCTCGTGTCGATGCTCTCTTCCTGACCGCTCTTGAAGAAGAACGCCTTCATGTTCTGGGTCAGGAACTGGCGGGCCTGGGGGTCCATGACGTTCAGCCCGTAGTGGTTGATGAGCATCGTCTGCTGCCGGAGCCAGTCCTGCCAGCACTGCTGGCAGATCTGCTCGACGATCTGCGCGCCGATCGGGCCCGGGAAGGGCGGCTTCGTGAAGCCGGCGCGGGTCTGGCCGCAGCGAGTGCAGGTGACTGTATCGGGCATCGGGAGAGAGGGGAAGCTCCCTCATTCCTCATTCCTCGTTCCGCCTTTCAGGAGCGGAACGAGGAATGAGGAATGAGGGGTGTCACGATTCGGTGCGGGCGTACCTGACCTCCGCCAGCCCGAAGAGCTGGAGGAAGCGGATGTAGACCCAGCCGATGTCGAACTCGTACCACTTGTGGCCGAACTTGGCCGAGTGCGGGTCGGCGTGGTGGTTGTTGTGGAGCTCCTCGCCGCCGAGCCAGATGGCGATCGGCGAGATGTTGCGGCTCTCGTCCTTGACGTCGTAGTTGCGGTAGCCGAGGGCGTGGCCGACGCCGTTGATGATGCCGGCGGCCCAGAAGGGGATCCAGAGCATCTGCACGCCCCAGACGATCGGGCCGACGAAGAAGCCGAAGAGCCAGATATCGATGGCGAGCATGACGAGGATGCCGAGCGTGTGGCGCTTGTCGAAGACGTGGCGCTCGAGCCAGTCGCTCGGGGTGCCCTTGCCGTACTTCTCGAGGATGCCGGGCTGGCGGACGGCCTTGCGGTAGTAGAAGGCGCCCTTGAGGACGATGTTCTTGAGCCCCTCGACGAGGGGGCTGTGCGGGTCACCTTCGCGGTCGGCGAACGCGTGGTGCTTGCGGTGGCAGGCGACCCATTCCTTGGTCACGATCGAGGTCGAGAGCCAGAGCCAGAGGCGCATCGGGAGCTCGGCCAGGTAGTGGAACCTCACCCCTCGGTGCGTCTGCGCGCGGTGCAGGAAGAGCGTGACGCAGACGTTGGTGAGGTGGCCGGCGACGATGATGAAGAGGACGGGCTTCCACCAGTGCGAAGCCCAGCTTCCGAACTCTGGCATTCCGATGTGCTCCAGGACGAACGGTGAGACGCGGCGCGGGCCCCGTGATGGGCGCGGCCAGCACCGGGAGGACGTCTGGTGACGAGATTCGTAATGTAAGCGCCAGAGGGGGCGGGGGAAGCGGCGATGAGCCCGCCCGCATCCCCCGCCCCCCTGTTCCGCGGGCATGAACGGCGCCAGCGGGCCCCGTTCGCGTCCGTCTTTACGGTACGGCCGCCGCCGCGGTACCCACCGGCGTGGTCAGGCCACCGGCGGTGGCGGGGGTGACCGGATCGGCCGCCGGGGGGGTGCCCCAGCTGTCGTTCTGGGCGTTGAAGTCGGGGGCGAAGCCCGAGGGCCAGAGGCGCGCGCCGGTGACCTGCCCCTTCACGCTCACGACGGCGTCGAACTCATTCCCCGACGCCCAGATGTCCACCGGGAGCCGGACGTCCTGCGTCGTGCCGTCAGCGAAGCCGAGTCGGAGCGAGACGGGGAAGGGGACCGAGCTGTTGCGGCGGAGCGAGATCACCGCCTCGTGGTCGCCGTCGCGCTGGTCGCGCGTGCGGACGTCGGCGATGCCGATGTCGAGCACGTCCGTCGTGTAGAAGAAGGAGCGCCAGAACCACGACAGGTCCTGCCCGCTCACGTTCTCCACGGTGCGGAAGAAGTCGGCCGGGGTGGGATGCTTGAAGGCCCAGCGGCGGACGTACTCGCGGAAGGCGCGGTCGAACGTCTCGCGGCCCACCACCTCGTCACGCAGCGTGAGGAGCACCGCGCCCGGCTTGCGGTAGCCGATCGCGCCGAGCGCCGGGGCGGGGACGCGGTCGGGGGCCGTCATGAGCGGCACGTCGAGGCTCCGCTGGCGCACGGCGCGCCAGTTGGCGACGTACTTCTGGAAGTTGTCCATCCCCTGCGGCCACTTCGCGGGGTCGGCGCCGTAGCGGCGCTCCTGCGAGAAGGCGTTGATGTAGGTGTTGAACCCCTCGTCCTGCCAGGCGTAGCGCCGCTCGTTCGAGCCGACGATCATCGGGAACCACTCGTGGCCGTGCTCGTGGTCGTTCGTGCGGAACACCTCGCCCGGCGAGTCGGCGTCGGTGTAGTGGTCCATCACGAACATCGGGTACTCCATGCCGCCCACCGGGCCGGCGACCGCGGTCGCCTGCGGATACGGGAAGGGGAACCAGAGCTCCGAGTAGGTGCGGATCGTCCACTGCGTCCCCTCGGCCATGGTCTCCCACTCCGGGCCGGCCTTCGGCCACTGGTAGTAGGCCTGGGTGAGGACGCCGTTCCAGCTCGTCGCGTCCCAGCGGAAGTCCGGGGCGCCGGCCCAGGCGACGTCGCGGACGTTCTGCGCGCGGAAGCGCCACGTCTTCGTACCAGGCGTCGGCGTCGCCCTCGCCTCCGCCTGGGGGACGATCTGCACGACGCTCGTGGACTTGGCGGCGCGGGCGAGGCGCTCGCGCTGCGCGGGGGTGAGGACGTCGGCCGGGTTCTGGAGCACGCCGCTGCCGGCGATCACGTAGCCGGCGGGGGCGGTGATCGCGTAGTCGATGTCGCCGTACTCGAGGTAGAACTCACCCTGCCCCAGGTAGGGGTCGGTGTTCCAGCCGCGGACGTCGTCGTAGACCGCCATGCGCGGGTACCACTGGGCGATCTCGTAGAGCGTCCCGTCGCGCCCCATGCGGTCGGAGCCGTGCTCCGGGACGCGGAAGGAGTAGCGGATGGCGATCGTCGCCTTGCCGCCCTTCGGCGCGATCGGCGCGCCCGGGACGTCGAGGCGCATCATCGTGTCGTCGATCTTCGGCGCGGCGGGGCGGCCGTTGACCGTGACGCTGGCGAGCTCGTAGCCGCCGGCGAAGCCGCGCACGCCCCAGCGCGAGTCGGCGGGGAAGACGGCGGAGCCCTTGCTGCCCGGGCGGTAGAGGTTCTGGTCGAGCTGGAGCCAGACGAAGCGGAGCGTGTCCGGGGAGTTGTTGGTGTAGCGGACCGTGACCGTGCCGCTCACCGTCTGCGCCGTCGTGTCGAGCGTCGCGGCGATGGTGTAGTCGGCGCGCTGCTGCCAGTAGTCGGGGCCGGGCGCGCCGGTGGACGAGCGGAAGGCGTTCGGTCCCGGCCAGTCCATCCGGTTCGTCGTCGTGAACGGGTCGTCGCTCGTCGTGCGGACGGCGGTGCCAGCCGCCGCGCCGCCGGCGGTGCCGGCGGTGGGGGCCGTGGCGGCGATCGTGCCCGCGCTGTCGACGCGCACGGGAGAGAGGACGACCGGCTGCTGGGGCTGCCGGACGCAGCCGGCGGCGGCGAGCAGGGCGAGGAAGGCGAACGGGGCGTGCTTCACGTGTGGTGTGGTGAGGGACGGAAGCGGTTCGTGGGTCGGATGCGGAGGACGGGAGTGGGGAGTCACCGGCGCCGGACGGCTGACGGTCGGCCGCTCCGACTCCCTACTCCCGAGCAGGCACGTCGTTCCGCGCCGCTGCAACGTAAATGCCGCGCCTGGCGGACGCGCGTCGTGGTACCCTTGCCGGCGCGGCCGAGCGCCAGTAGCGTCTCCCGACATGCCCACCCGCGCCACACCCCCGTTCCTCAGCCCGGCGCCGCCCGCGGCCCCGGTGGCAGGGCACGCCACGGCCGCCGGGACGCGCCGATACGCCGAGCGGTTCGCCGGCGATTTCGTCGGCGACTTCTACCGCCCGCTCGGCGCGGGGCACCGGGACCGGGAGTCGTCGCGCGCGGGGGCGCGGCACCGCGCGCTGACCGTGTCGTCGATCGGGATCGGCACGTACCTGGGCGACTGCGACGCGGGGCACGACGAGGCGTACGCCGCCGGCGTGTGGCGGGCGCTGGAGCGCGGCGTGAACCTGATCGACACCGCGATCAACTACCGCTGCCAGCGCTCGGAGCGGGCGGTCGGCGCGGCGCTCGCCGCCGCGACGGCGGAGGGGGTGGTGTCGCGCGACGAGGTCGTGCTCTGCTCGAAGGCGGGCTACGTCGCCCTCGACGGCGCGCCGCCGGCGACGCGCGACGGCTACCGCGCCTATCTCGAGCGCGAGTTCTTCGGACCCGGCGTGATGACGCCGGACGACGTCGTGGCCGGCGGTCACTGTCTGGCGCCGGCGTTCATCGGCCACCAGCTCGAGCGCTCGCGCGCCAACCTCCGTGCGGCCGTCGTGGACGTCTACTACCTGCACAACCCCGAGCAGCAGCTCGAGGTGCTCGACGGGGCGGCCTTCCGCGCGCGCATCCGCGACGCCTTCGCGCTGCTCGAGGAGCGCGTGGCGCGGGGCGAGGTGGGGCGCTACGGGTGCGCGACGTGGAGCGGGCTCCGCACGCCGCCGCGCACGCGCGGCCACCTGAGCCTGAGCGAGCTGGTGGAGGTGGCCCGCGAGGTGGCGGGGGAGGGGCACCACTTCGCGGCGGTGCAGCTCCCGGTCAATCTCGCCATGCCGGAGGTGGTGCGCGCGGCGACGCAGGAGCTGCGCGTCTCGCTCGGCGCGACGCGCACGGTGCCGTTGCTCGAGGCGGCCGCCGAGCTCGGGGTCGCGGTGGTGGGGTGCGCGACGCTGATGCAGGGGCAGCTCGCCCAGGGTCTCCCCGAGCAGCTCCGCGCCGCCTTCCCCCGGGCCGCCACCGACGCGCAGCGCGCGATCGCGTTCTCGCGAGCGCTGCCCGGCGTAGCGTCGGCGCTGGTGGGGATGCGGCGGGTGGAGCACCTCGAGGAGAATCTGGAGGGGGTGCGGGCGAAGGCGGCGAAAGGGGAATAGGCGGAAGTGGGAAATGATCAGTGGGAAGTGAGCAGTGGGTAGTGATCAGTAGGTAGTGATGCGTGCCTTCGGGAACACTGCCAACTCCCGACTGCCAACTGCCTACTGCCTACTCCCGACTGCCAACTCCCCATCGCCAATTCCCTACCACCGATTCGTTCCTCGCCGTCCCCCTCACACCATCTCGATCTCCAGCTCCGCGATTTCCCCGGTCCCTTCGTCCACCACCGCGATCCGGTGCGCGTTGGTGTCGGCGACGTAGATCACGCCGCGGCCGACGGCGAGTCCGCTCGGCTCGTGGAAGCCGCGCACCCAGCTCTCGGCGCGGCGCGTCGCCGGGTCCACCCACTTGAGCGCGCCGTTGTAGGTGTCGGCGACGAGAAGGCGGCCGCTGGCCGGGTGGAGGGTGAGCCCCTGCGGGTGCTGCAGGCGGACCTCGTCGCCAATGCCGTCCTGGTCGCCGAAGTCGAAGAGCCCGGTGCCGACGACGGTGCCGACGCGCCCCTCGGGATCGAGGTCGGCCCAGCGCACGGCGCTCGACTCGGCGTCCACGAACCAGAGGCGGCCGGCGAGCGGCGCGGCGGTGGTGGCGGTGGCGCCGATGCCCATGGGCTGGGCGAGGAGCGCCTCGCGCTGCGGGCCGTCGGCGATGTCCTCGCCGAAGCGCCCGGAGTGCGGGCGCACGCGTCCGGTGGCGACGTCCACCGCCCAGATCTGGTGGATGCCGGCCATCGCGACGTAGAGCATGCCGCTCCCGCGCGAGGCGCTCTCGCGTGTGGCGGTCTCGCGCGTGCCGTCGGCCAGCGCGAGGTCCCAGGGAGAGGAGAGGGCGCCGGCGTCCATGTCGGCCTGGGTGCGGAGCTGGCGACCGGTGCCGGCGACGGTGCGCACGGCCCCCGCGTCCGCGCCGTCGAGCGCGACGGCACGCACCGCGTGGTTGCCGGTGTCGGCGACGTAGAGCACGCCGTCGCCGTCCGCCGGCTCCCCGTCCGACGGGTCGCCGCCACCCGCGAACAGCACGCCGTTCGGCGTGGTGAAGCGCGCCGCCCCGGGGTCGGTGGAGTCGGCGAAGCCCGGCGCGCCGGCGCCGGCCACGCGCTCGACGGTCATGCGCCGCCCGCCCTGCGAGAGCCGGCCGACGAGGACGCGGTGGTGGCCGGTGTCGGCGATGGCGATGCGCGCGCCGCGGACGGCGACCTTCCCCGGGTAGCGCAGCGTGCCCGGCGCGATCGCCGGCGGGTCGGCGGGGAAGTGGAGGGGAGCGCGGTCGATGACGCCGGCCTCGTCGTAGGCGGCGATGAGACGCCGGAGCACCGGGTCGAGCCTGTCGGCCGTGAACTCGCCGGCGTGGGTGCCAACGACGTAGCCCTGGGGGTCGACGATGGCGAGCGTCGGCCAGGCGCGCACGGCGTAGGCGCGCCAGACCCGGAACTGGCGGTCGTTGACGATCGGATGCGCGTTGCCGAGGCGGTTGGCGGCCTCGCGAATGCGCGCCGTGTCGCGCTCGGCGATGTATTTCCCGCTATGGACGCCGACGACCGCGATCTCGCGTGGGAAGCGGTGCTCGAGCTCCCGCAACTGCGGGAGGACGTGGATGCAGTTGATTCAGCCGTAGGTCCAGAAGTCGAGCAGGACGATCTTGCCGCGCAGGTCGGCCAGGGTGAGGGCGCGGCCGCCGGCGTTCACCCAGTCGAGGCGCTCGGGGAAGTCGGGGGCGCGGACGCGCGGGGCGTCGGCCATCGGTTCGGTTGACATGGGGGCGGGGACGGGAAGTTTCGGGCCACGCTCGGGTGGGGCGCGCCCGGGACGTGCGAGGGGTGAGGTTCGCGAATCGTTAGCGCCGGTTAAACAATTGGCGTCAGCGGGTCCGCCAATTGCTGGGATCCGCCCCCGCCGGGTGCCCGACGCACCCGGCGGCAAGCGCCCCTTGCGCGTCGAGCAAAACATTTGTAGTGTGGCACCCCGCGTTCCTGCCCGGACTGCCGCGGCCGGTGGACGCGTCGGTGGCTGGACCGTGCGCGTCCTCGGCGTCCGCCGTGGTGGCGGACCGTCGCGCGCACGCCTCTGCCCCGACGCCTCGCGCTGGCCACCCTTCCGTCGCGAACGCCCGAGCAGCAGCACCGAGCAGCATCGAGCACTTCCGAACAGCACCGCACACGGACGTCGTAGTGCCGGACCATCGCCGCGCGCATGTACATCGGCGCGCTCGTCGTCCGGCGTGCAGGCTGGCGTCCGGCACTCAGGCCGGACGCGAGTGTCCCTCCCAGGAGGAAGACCGATGTCCCGTGTCTCGCTCAAGGCAGTCGCGGCGCGCTCCGCGCTCGCGGCCGCGGCGGCCACCCTCGCCGCCTGCTCCGACGCTCCGGTGCAGCCCGACGGCTCCGCCGCGCCACCGACGCCGCGTGCCGCGCAGGCGGTGACGGACCAACAGGACGCCGTCGTCGCCGGCGACGTGCTCGTCAAGCTCAAGGACGGCGCGAGCCTCGACGCCGTCCTCCGCGAGCACGGGCTCGGCCGCGGCCCGCAGGGGTACGCGCATCGGTTCGACGTCGCGCGCACGCAGAAGGGGAACGAGCGCGCGATGGCGGCGCGCCTCAGGAACGACGCGCGCGTCGAGTGGGCCGAGCCGAACTACCTGCGCCAGCCGCTCGCCGTCAGCCCCCGTCTCTGGGCGCTGAGCAACCCCGGCGGGCTGAACATGAAGTTCAACGAGAAGGACGCGAGCGGCCGCTACGGCCAGACGCTGCCGAGCACGTACGCGTCGCTCGCGGACGCCGACATGGACGCGAGCTTCGCGGTGACGTGCATGGCCGGCACCTGCGCCGACATCGTGATCGGCAACATCGACACGGGCGTCGACTTCAACAACCCGGAGCTCAGCGGCCGCCTGATCGCGGGCAAGGACTGGATCGACAACGACAACGACCCGAGCGACATCGCGGCCGAGGGGCACGGCACGCACACGGCGGGCACGTCGGCCGGCGCGAACATCAGCGCGGTCGGCGCGACGGGGATCGCGTCGCACGTGAAGTTCTACGCGCAGCGCGTCTGCGGCACGGCGGGCTGCCCGACGTCGGCGATCATCAACGCGCTCAACGCCGCGGCGAGCTACCGCGACGCGAACGGGAAGCCGATGGTCGCGGTCAACGTCTCGCTCGGCGGCGGCACGGAGTCGACGGGCGAGCAGCAGGCGATCGCGACGTTGACGACCAACGGGACGCTGGTCATCGCCTCCGCCGGCAACGACGGCCGCAACCGGGTGAGCTGCCCGGCGTGCGACGCGAACGCGATCTCCGTCGCGGCGACCGACTGGCGCGACGCGCGCACCTCGTACTCGAACTACGGCAAGGGGCTCGACATCTCGGCGCCGGGCGGCAACTGCTACTCGAACACGACCGAGGAGGGGTGCGTCTTCAGCTCGATCGTGACCGGCTACACGGGAGGCAACACGTACAGCGCCACCGCGACGGGCGACCCGATCTACAACCTGAACGGCAACCTGCCGCTGGCCAACGGTTACTACGCCTACATGCAGGGGACGTCGATGGCGGCCCCGAACATGACGAGCGCGGCGGCGGTCGTGGCGTGGGCGACGGGGCTGCGTGGCACGGCGCTGCGCGACCGCCTCTTCAACACCGCGGACGACAAGGGGACGGCGGGCTACGACACGGGCTACGGCTACGGCCGGGTGAACGTGTACCGCGCGGTCAACAACAGCGCGACGTCGCCGCTGTAAGCGGGTGGGCTGGGAACGACGGCCGCCGGCGCGGAGCGCTCCGCGCCGGCGGCCGGGAACGCGGCGGCCGGGAACGCGGCGGGCTTCCACAACGGGAGCCCGCCGCGTTCTGTTCAGGAGCGGAGCTCCGAAGGCCGGGGGTGGAGCTCCGGAGGCGCAGCGCGCACCCGCGAGCGAGGAAGAGATGAACGGGACCGACGGACAGGACGGCGACCAGCGCCCCGCGCACCACCGCGCGGAGGGCGGCTTCCGCAACCCGTGGCCGACCGACGAGCCGCGGGGACTCGGCGACTTCCTGCGCTGGACCGTCGTCGAGCGCCTGACGACGCCGCGCCGGCCGGCACCGACGCGGAGCGAGTTCGCGGCGGCGTTCCCGCCGGTCCGGCCCGCGTTCGCGACCCCACGCTCGTCGCCCGCGGGCCGCCTGCTCGCGACCTGGGTCGGGCACTCGACCTTCCTGCTGCAGGTCGGCGGGCTCAACGTCCTCACCGACCCGGTGTGGAGCGCGTACGCCTCGCCGGTGCCGGGCGCGGGACCGCGGCGGTGGACGCCGCCCGCGGTGGACTTCGACGCCCTGCCCCCGATCGACGTCGTGCTCGTCTCGCACGACCACTACGACCACCTCGACGCACCGACGGTCCGCCGCCTGGCGCGCCGCCACCCATCCGCGCTCTGGCTCGCCCCGCTTGGCGTCGCCGACTGGCTGGCGCGCCGCGGGACGCCGAACGTCGTCGAGTGCGACTGGTGGGACGAGGCGTGGATCTCGGCCAGCGGCGTGGTCGGCGGTGGCCGGAGCGGGGGCCGGCGCGGGTCACGGGGGGGCCCCCCCACCGGGAAGGTAACCGCCGCCGGGGGAGCGGCCGTACCCGACGCGCGCGCCCCGCGGCCGAACGACGCCGCGGCCCGCGACGAGGTTCGGGCACGATTCACCTGCGTTCCCGCGCAGCACTTCTCCGGGCGGCGCGTGAACGGCCGCAACGCGACGCTCTGGTGCGGCTGGACGCTGCGCGCCGGCGGCCGCTCGATCTACTACGTCGGCGACACCGGCTACTTCCCGACGATCGCCGACGCGTCGCGGCGCGGGGGCGGGCCGTTCGACCTCGTGCTCATGCCCGTGGGCGCGTACGACCCGCGCTGGTTCATGCGCCCCGTGCACTACGCCCCGGAGGACGCCGTGCGCGCCTACCAGGAGCTCGCCGCGGCCCAGGGGGACGGCCCACGCCCCCCCGCGGTGATGGCCGGCATGCATTGGGGGACGTTCAAGCTCACCGACGAGCCGATGGACGAGCCGCCGCGCCGCACGCGCGAGGCGTGGGCGCTGGCGGGACTCCCCACGGAGGCGCTCTGGATACCGGCGCACGGGGAGACGAGGGAGGTCTGAGCGGGGGGAAGGAGGTGGGGAGGGCGAAGGGCGAAGGCGGAAGGGCGGGATAGAGCAGGAAGGGCGGAATGAGGCATGAGGAATGAGGCCGGGACCCCACCGGTGGCCACTCATGCCACCCGGAGGGTCCCAGCCTCATTCCGCATGCCGCTCGTTCAATTCCGCCCTTCCGGCTCTGTCCCGCCCTTTTCCGTCCCGCCTTTCCGCTCTCCTCTACTTCTTGATCTCCACCGGCGTGACCGCGACGTGGAGATTGTGGTTGATGCGGAGGCCGGCGATGCCGTCGGTGGGGAGGCCGGCCTTGGCGACGGCGGCGACGGGCTTGTCATTCACCAGGAAGCGCACCGAGTCGGCGCCGACCTGGGCGGCGAGGCGGTAGCTCGCCTTCCCCGAGGCGTCGGCCTTCGGCACGGCGTCGCTCGCCTTCCAGTCGATGACGCCCTTCGTCTGGGCGCCGTCGCGCACCTTCACGAAGTACTCGCCGGTGCCGCGCACGAGGAAGTAGGTGTACTGCTGCGTCGGTTGGTCGAGATTCTTGCCGCCGATGAAGATGCCGTACGCCTCCGGGTGGCGCGGGGCCTCGAGCTGATCGAAGCTCGCGCTGGCGGTGTAGCTGCCCCGCGCGCTGTCCTTGGCGGCGTAGACGATGTGGGCGGGCCCGGTGGTGACCTCCCACTTGCCACCGTTGTTCACGTAGCTCGCGCCGCTGATCGCGACCCCGTCGCGGTCGGTGCGGCCGACGTAGCCCGCGGGCACGCCGCCGCCGCCAGTGGCGCGGTCGTTGTCGCTCCCCGCGGCCGCGCCGGCCGGAGCGGGCGCCGCGGCCGCCGCGGCGCTGTCGGTGGTGGCACTCTCCTGCTTGCCCGTCGAGCACGCCGCCGCGAGGAGGGCGGCTCCGGCGATCGTCCACGTTACGCGCACGATGTCCTCACGAGTTGGGGTGAAGGTCGAACGCGCTGAATATGCGTCGCGGCGCACGGAGCGACAGTGGGCGGGGCGTGTTCGGATTCTGAAAGCCCGCCGCGACGCCGGCGTCGGCGCACGCCGACGCGAACTGCGACCCGCGTTGCATTGCGCTAGAGTGGTGGGCAGCGCATACTGCCGCCGTGCACAGCGACCTCGTGGTATACCGGCGCGACCTGCCGGGCGGGCGGATCGTGATGATCTCGATCGACGAGCGGGGGCCGGAGACGGTCGTCGGGCGGCTGATGCTCGAGCGGCGCACGGACCCGGCTCGGCGGCGCACGGGAGAGCCGCCGGTGGTCGCCGAGGTGCGCGGCTCGACGCGCGGCGAGGTGCTGGCGTCGCTGCGCGCGGTCGCCGAGAGCGAAGGGGAGGTGGCGCGTCGTCTCGACGCGTGGCACGCCGCGCGGCGTGCCGCCGAGGGCGCCGCGGGCGGTGCGACGCAGTCGGCAGCCGCCCAGCGAGTGCGCATGGGGGACGGCGCCTGGTGGAGCGTCGAGCGCCGCCACGAGATGACGCGGCTCGCGCGCGAGGATCCGCGCCACCCCGTGCACGCGCCGCGCGAGCGCGCGCTCTACCTCTTCTTCCACGGCGGCGACGGCGCGCTGCGCCGCGCCGAGGTGCCCCCCGACTTCCCCGAGCGCCCCGACGAGGCGACGCTGCGCGAGACGTGGGACCGGGCGGAGGTGTTGCAGTGAGCCGGTGATGCGTGCTCGTGGCAGGCTCGGGGGGCGTCGTCCCGCAGCGTGCCTCGTGCACCGTACGACGTGCGTCGCGCACCGCGCGCAACGTGCGGCGCGCAGTTGTGCGCGGATTTTGCAGAACTCGCCGCACACCCTCCTTCATGAGGAGCTACATCATGGCGACAAGAAAGAGCAGCTCCCGTAGCCGCAGTCGTTCGAAGAGCAGCTCCGGTGGTGCGCGATCGAAGACGTCGTCGCGCGGGCGCGGGTCGTCGTCAGGCGGCTCGCGGTCGTCGTCGGCTGGCGGTCGGTCGGGAGGCGCGCGTGGCTCGGGATCGAGCTCGCGCGCTTCGTCGTCGCGGGGCTCGTCTGCCCGGAAGTCGTCTGCCCGGAAGTCGTCGGCGCGGAAGACCTCGGCGCGGAAGTCGGCGGCGGGGAAGCGCTCGTCCGCCGCGAAGCGGGGCACGGCGGCGCGCGGGTCGTCGGCACGGAAGTCCTCGGCCGGGAAGTCGTCGGCCCGGAAATCCTCCGCCCGGAAGTCGTCGGCGCGGAAGTCGTCGGGCCGCGGCGGGTCGCGCTCTCGCGCCTCGTCTTCCTCGCGCTCGGCGTCGGGCGGCTCGTCGGCGCGGAAGGCCTCGGGCGGCGGGGCGGGAGGGGGGGCGGTCGCGCGCGTGAAGCGCGTGGCGTCGACGGTTCTCGACCAGGCCGTCACGGGGGTGAAGGACGTCGCCGGCTTCGTCGAGCAGAAGGTGAGCGACCTGACGCCGTGACGGCGTCCGCCTGACAGAGCTGGCGCGGGTCGAGCACGGGCGCTCGACGTCGCCCGCGCCACGCAGCAGGATGGGGGGCGCCGCGAGTGCCGAGCATGGCACTCGCGG
>JBJMNL010000282.1:0-6307 GCA_045804285.1 Gemmatimonadaceae bacterium | reverse complement strand
CGACTCGAGTCAGAGTATCGCGATGCCGCCGCTCTCGTACCGCTTCGATGTGACGCCCGCGCTGCGGGCGAGCGTGCAGCGCGCCCTCCAGCGCCGCTCGCGCTGGTACCGCCGCATGCAGTACGCGTACGCCGTCTTCCCGCTGGTGTTCGTCGGCCTCTCGCTCACCACGGGGCGCTCGCTCGCCGCGGCCCTCCGCGACAACCTCTTCTGGGTGGTCGGCTTCCCCCTGTTCGGCTTCGTCGGCCTGCCGTGGCTCAACCGGTGGGCGACGGCGCGCCAGCTGCGCAGCAACCCGGCGCTCGGCGGCGTCCGAACGTGGCGGCGCAAACATGGGGGGAGGGTGTGTCGGCTAAGGGAGACCAGCGGAGCGAGTGAATGACCGCTCCCCAATGAGAGTACGCGTCCCGGATGCTGTCAACCCACGTTGCAACAACGAGTAACATGCCGTTCTGCCAACTCGCTACAAACGGAAGGCGACTTGCGGCATGCGAGGGGAGTGATTACTCTCTCACACGCTCTCGGCGGGCGTAAGGATCGCTTACAACAGATTGGGCGTTTCGTTCGTGAAGATCTTTGTCACCGGCGCCACTGGCGTTGTCGGCCGCCGGGCGGTCCCGCTACTCTTGGGGGCGGGTCATCAGGTGACGGCGAGAGGACGCTCGCGCGAGCGCCTTGCCGAGCTCGCGCGGGCCGGCGCGGTGACGAAGGCTATCGATCTGCTCGACCGCGACTCGGTGGCCGCGGCGATGGCCGGGCACGACGCCGTTGTGAACCTCGCCACGCACGTCCCGGGCGCGGGCGTCCGCGCTTTTCTTCCCGGCGCCTGGGCCGAGAATGACCGCGTCCGCCGGGCCGGCTCCGCGATCCTCGCCGACGCTGCCATTGCCCTCGGCCTCGGGCGGTTCGTGCAGGAGTCCTTCGCGCTAACCTACCCCGACTCCGGAACGCGCTGGGTGGACGAGAGCGTCCCCGTCCAGCCCGCCCGGTATAACCGCACGGTGGTCGACGCCGAAATGTCCGCTGCGCGCGTCACGCGCTCGGGCGGCGTCGGCGTCGCGCTGCGGTTCGCGCTCTTCTACTACAACGTCGTGGACGACGAACCGCTCACGCGCCGCACGTTCGCCGACGCCGTCGCCGCGATCGCCGGCACTGCGCCCCCAAAGCTCCCGCCGTCGTGGGCCGCGGCACTCGGTGGATCGTTAGGCGAGACGATTGCGCGCTCGCTCCGCCTCTCGAATTGGATACTGCGCGCCGCCAGCACCTGGGCCCCCCGGTACCCGAGTGCGCGCGAGGGGTGGCGGGCCGCCTACGCATCGTTCACCGCGCCTACGCGGGAGGCGCGCGGCGCGGGCGCGGTCGGCGCGGCGCCATCGTGACTGCGCGACCCGCAGTCGAGCCCGCACCTCGCAGCCGTGCGTAACGGCCGTCTAGGTCCGGGGCCCACAGTCTCTCACGCCGCATGTCTCCCGTGGCTGCCGATACGTGGGGACGTTGGTGCCAACCTGGGCGTTGAGCCCATGTAGGAGCAAAGTACATGCTCTCGCAGATGCTCGTCGCCAGTGGGGGCGGTATCACGCTGACCCTTGGCACACTGCACCTCGTTTACTCGTGCGGCGGGGCCAAGCTCCGACCGCGGGACCCGGAGCTCGAGGCGTACATGAAACGCGTAAACCCAGTCCTCACGCGCCAGACCACGATGTGGAGGGGCTGGGTCGGCTTCAACATGAGCCACAGCCTCGGAGCCATGCTCTTTGGTCTGCTCTACGGGTACCTGGCGTTGGCCGAGCCTGCCGTGCTCTTCGGGTCAACGTTCCTCGCGGTAGTCGGCGGGCTGTTCTTGTTCGGCTACGTCATCCTCGGCTTCAAGTACTGGTTCAGCGTGCCGCTTCGAGGGGTGTTGCTAGCCCTCGTGTGCTATGTGGTCGGGTTCGGCGTGGCCTGGGTCTAGTCCGGCCGGCCCCGAGCGTACGCGCGCGGCGCCAGCCGTGAGCAGACGCGCCTCGGCCGCGGATCGGGCGCGGTCACCGGGCGCCGCCCCTCCGCCGGCTCGCCCGTGGGCCACCGCCTCGCACTTCGCCTCTGGATGACGACCATACCCGACTCGCGCCGTGTCCTGCCGCAGCACTTCCTTGCCGCCGTCGCGTACCGCACGCAAACGGCGCTCTGGGACGCTCCGCCGACGTTCGCCGATTCCGGGCCGCCGCGGGCGGACGAGCCGGCATCTCGCATCCGTGCGCAACGACCGGTGCGCTAACGACCGGTGCGCTGGTGTACCACTGCCCACTTCCCGACCTCCGACACAATGTCGACCCGTTCCCCCGAACGTCTCCGGGTCGCCGCCAGCTACGACGGTGTGGCCGCCGAGTACGCCCGCCGCCTGGCCGACGAGCTCGAGCACAAGCCCTTCGACCGCGCCCTCCTCGACCGGTTCGCCGCGGAGGTGCGTGGGACCGGGCCGGTCGCGGACGTGGGGTGTGGGCCCGGCCACGTCGCGGCCTACCTGCACGCGCGCGGCGTCGACGCGACGGGCGTCGACCTGTCGCCTGGGATGGTCGCGGAGGCGCGCCGGCGGCACCCCGACATCCCGTTCGCCGTCGGCGACGTGACCGCACTCGACGTCCCCGACGAGTCATGGGCCGGAGCGCTCGCATTCTACTCGCTCATTCACCTGCCGCGCCCCGAAGTCACGACCGCTTTGCGGGAACTGCGTCGGGTCGTGCGCCCGGGCGGACCGCTGCTCCTCGCCTTCCACATCGTCCCCGAAGTCCAGCACCCCGCCGAAGTCCGGCACCTCGATGAGCTGTGGGGCCTGCCGGTGAGCCTGGATTTCGTGTTCTTCGCGCCCGAAGAAATGCGGGACTACCTGGAGGCGGCCGGTTTCGACGTCGAGCGCTGTACCGAGCGGGATCCGTACCCGGACGTCGAGGCGCAAACGCGCCGATGCTACCTTGTGGCACGGCGGCCTCCGGAGCCGCGGGCTTGACGAGTGTACGCTCCGGGGCCCGTACACGAGTACGCGTGCCGCCGGTAGGATTGCGGCCAGCGAGCGCGCGTGGCGCTTCGCGGACCCCTCGCCGAGCGAC
Organism: Gemmatimonadaceae bacterium; assembly: GCA_045804285.1. Classification (GTDB taxonomy): domain Bacteria; phylum Gemmatimonadota; class Gemmatimonadetes; order Gemmatimonadales; family Gemmatimonadaceae; genus DATMHT01. The sequence goes on along the minus strand of JBJMNL010000282.1, from coordinate 3,221 downwards.
CGCGCGCTGGCCGACCAACTGCGCGCCGTGCACGCATCGCTGCGCGAGCCTTCCCCCCTGCTCACTCGAACGTGCGCGCTGGCCGACGTCCTGCGGCACCTCCTCGGCCGCTACGCGCGCGCTCAGCAGGACGCGGGCGCGGGCGCGGGCCGCGATCCAGTCGTTGTCCCCACGGCCCGAGCCAGGCGGCGGCTGCCGGGTTCGCCGACCAGAGCCACCTGACGCGCCACTTCCGGCGCGCGTTCGGGCTGACGTCCGGCCGGTACCGGACACTGATAGCGGGCGACCGCCGGCACCCGGACCGGCGCCGACGAGCCCGGCAAGGTGGAGGTCGACGCCACGGTGCTCGTCCGGAGCCTTGTGGTCGTGGATGACCGGCGTTTCGCGCTCGCCTCGGGCGCCGTTGGGAACGTCGGGCTCGACGCCGGCGTTGCGAACGTTCAAGCAAGACATGGCCGCCGGCCCCGCGTACGCTCGGCGAGCGCCTCACGCGCTCCTCGCGCGCGCCGCGCGCTTCTCTCCGCCTACCCAGAGCCCAATGGCACCGCCATGCACGCGTTCCTCCCCACGTATGAGTCGGACGGCATCGCGGCGGCCGAGTACCGCGCCGCGAGGACGCGATGACTCCGCGTGACCGGCGCGCGGCGCCCGCCGCGAGCGTTCAGGCGGACCAGGGGCGGGGGCACGTGGTGCAGACGGCGTTCGGGGTGCCCGTCACGCTGGACCCGCGCCCAGGGGTGTTCATGCCCACGCCGCACGGCCTGTTCTACGCGAGCGCCGCGCGGGTCGCGCGGGGCGAGCGCGTGGTCGACGTCGGCACGGGCTCCGGCTTCCTGGCCGTCGCGGCCGCCCGCGCGGGCGCCGCGCACGTCGTGGCCACCGACATCGACCCGCGCGCGGTGGAGGCGGCCCGGCGGAACGCGGCCCTCAACGGCGTCGCCCTCGAGGCCCGCGTCGGTCCGCTGTTCGCCCGCGCCGCGGGGCCGTTCGACGTCATCCTCGCCAACCTGCCCAACGAGATCGTGGCGCCGGCGCACCTTGCCGCGCTGCCGCCCGAGGAGGCCCGAACGTTCGCCAGCGGGCCGGCGGGCAACGAGGCCCTCCTCGCCCTCCTCGAGGCCGCGCCGCCGTACATGCACGCGCGGACGCGGCTCTACCTGGGCGTGCACGCCCTCACCGACTACCACGCCACGTTGCGCGGGGCGCTCGCGCGCTACGCCGTCCGCCTCGCGGCGTTCGCGCCGCTGCCGGTCAAGCCGTACGTGACCGCGCACCTCGACTTCTACCGCGAGCTCGACGCGGCGGGCGTGGTGCGTCTGTTCCGGGACCAGGAGGGCCGGTGGAGCTCCTGGGTGTACGTGTACGAGCTGACGCGGTCCCCTGCAGCCGCGACGGCCGGCGGGGCGGGGTAGGCGCCCACGCCTACGACGCCGTCAGGGCGCGTGCCCGATCGCCCCGCGAATGACGGCGCGGCCGCTCCGCCGCGGCGCGACACGCCCGCCGCGGTCGTGGAGCGGCGCGGCGCCTGGCGCGTCGACGCGTTCGGTGGCGTGGACCTCGGCGCCGCCACGTACACGCGTCACGCCTTCTCCCGGCACATGCACGAGGGCTTCGCCGTCGCGGTCGTCGAGGCCGGCGCCGGCGAGTTCACCGCGCGCGGGGCCCGACACGTCGCGCCCGCGGGCGCCATCACCGTGCTGCACCCGGAAGAGGCCCACACGGGCGCCGCCGCGCGGCCGGGGCGGGCAAGGGGTATCTCACCTACTGCACGTTTCATCTCCACCGCGACGCGGCACTTCGACTAGCCGGCGGCGGAATCGCCGACGAACGGCCGGAGACCCCGACCTTCGCCGCGTCGGTCATCGATGACGCGCCCCTCGCGCGCCGGCTGCGCGTCCTGCACGAGATGCTCCGGGCGTCGCCGGCGCCGCTCGCGCAGGCGGCCGCGCTCGAGCGGATCTTGGGAGAGCTCTTCCGCCGGCACGCGTCGCTCGGCCCACGCGCCGGCCGCTGGGGTCGCGACGAGCCGCACCCGGCCCGCCGGACGGAAGCAGCCGACGTGGCGGCGGTTCGCCGCGTCCGCGAGTACCTCGACGCGCAGGCCCACGGGGGCGTCTCGCTCGCCGACCTGGTGCGGGCCACGGGCGTCGGCGAGTCCCGGCTGCTGCGGCTCTTCCGACGCCATGTCGGGTTACCGCCGTACGCCTACCTGCTCACACGGCGGGTGGAGGCCGCGAAGCGACGCCTGGACGCCGGCGAGCCCGCCGCGCAGGTCGCGCTCGCCTGCGGGTTCGCCGACCAGAGCCATCTCACGCGGCACTTCACCCGCATCGTAGGGCTGCCGCCGGTCCAGTACGCCCGCCGGCCGCGGGTCGGCGTCGCGGTCTGCGAGCCGAAGGGCGCGCGCGGGCGCGCGTAGCCCCGGGCGCGGGCCGCGACGGCCGCGCGCGCCGCCCTGTTCGCGTACCGCGAAGTGTGGTACAATCGGCAGCGCCGCCACTCGAGCCTCGGCTGTCGGAGTCCAGCGCAGTACGAGCAGGCGCAACTCACGGCAGCCTAAACCCGGTGTCCATCAAACCTGGGGAAGTCCAAATGGTGAGTGCTATGGGTCCTCAAGTCGGGCATCGCTTCTCCTGGTGGACACTGCCGGTCGGCGTGCTGCTCTGGGCCGTCGCGGTCTGGGCGGCCGGGCTGGTGCGGGTGTGGGGCGCGCCGCTCGCGGGCGGCTACCTGCGCGTGCGGGTCGCCGCGGGGCCCCTCGCGCTGGCCGGCGCCCTCGTCGCCGCGCTGGCCCTCGTGGTGTTCGCCGACCACCTCCGGCGCGCGCGGGGCCTGCGGGACTGACGCGCGCTGAGCAGCCGGGCTGATGGGTGAGGGGTAGACCGGGGTGAGGGGTGAGGGCGGAGCCATCGTACGGGCCCACCGGAGGTGCCCGTGCCGTGGCAGGAGCGCTCACTCATGGATCAGCGACTCGCGTTCGCCCGCGAGCACGCGCGCGGCCACTGGCCGATGGGCGTGCTCTGCGCGCAGTACGGCGTCAGCGAGAAGACCGGCTACCAGTGGGTCGCCCGCTTCGCGGCGGGCGGCCCGGCCGCGCTCGCCGACCGCTCGCACGCCACCCGCCACTGCCCGCACCGGCTCGACGCGCGCCTCGCGGCCGCGCTCTTCGAGCTCCGGCGGCAGCACCCGCGCTGGGGCCCGCGCAAGCTCGCGGCGTACCT
>JBJMNL010000281.1:0-3852 GCA_045804285.1 Gemmatimonadaceae bacterium | reverse complement strand
CTGGTAGGTGCCGTCCGCGAGCTGGATCCGGTCGCCGGCGCGCGCGTTGGAGAGCGCGGAGCTGAGCTGCGAGGCGCTCGAGACCGAGACCACCCGCGTCGCCGCGATCTCACTGCATCCCGGCGTCGGGCTCGGAGTCGGCGTCGGCGTCGGGGTCGGCGAGGTGCTCGACGACTTCATGTCCCACTTCTGGTTGGTGCCGCCGAGGCAGTCGTAGACGTCGACCATCGTGCCGTTGGCGGCGTTCGAGCCCCACAGGTCGACGCACTTGCCGTTGGAGGCGCTCTTCAGCTCACCGGCCGTGGTGACCTGCCACTTCTGGTTCGCGCCGCCCCAGCAGCTCCAGATCTGGAGCTGGGAGCCGTTGGTCGCGCTGGGCGCGTCGAGGCACTTGTCGCCGAAGACGCGCAGCTCGCCCGCCGACGTGACCGTCCACTGCTGGTTCGAGTTGCCGGAGCAGGTCCACACCTGGACCTTGGCGCCATTGCTGTTGCTCTTGTTCGCCACGTCCAGGCAGATGCTGCCGTTCAACTTGCTCGTGACGGCGCCCGAGGAGCCGGTCACGATGTCGCTGACAGCGACGACGGGCGTGGCGGGGGAGGCGGGCGCCGTCATGTCGTCTGAGCAGGCGGCGAGAGAGAGCGCGGCGACGGCGCCCATGAGCAGCCGGGTGGCCGCCGTAGGTAGGAAACGCAAGATGCCCCCTTCGGGTTTGTCGGCGACCCGGCCGGCATAGCACACATCACTGGCGTGTGTGCCGTAGCCCCGTAGGCTTTGCGTCCCCGGCTTTCGCCGGGTTTGCCTTTGTCGCGCACCTCAAAGAGGGTGTAGCGATCCTGCCGATCAGTTTTGTTGTCGCGCACGGAGTCTATCCAACGCGCGAACGGATCGTCAAGTCTTTTTCGCGATCGATTGCAAATTCGTTCTTCTCGCGATCCCCAGTCGCTGCAAGGGTTCTCGTGGTGTGGGCGCACGCCGGTGATACACGCCGGACGGCGCCGGGTGCCGCTCGCGGGCTCGCTCGCGGGTCCGTCTGTGTCGTGTCGCGCGTGCCTACTGAATGGAGCGGCGGGCGCCGTCATGCCGTGATCGGGCGCACATCGGGCCCCGGCGCGAAACCGGGAGCACGGCGTCCCGTGCTCCCGGTTTCGGATCGTCGGACCGGGGCCGCTGGCCCCGCGCTAGAAGCAGACGTCAGTTCCCGAGTCGGTGTACGTCTGTCCCGCGATCGGGATGAACTTCCACGAGTAGTTGGTACTGTTCAGCGTCAGCTGGAGGACCCCGTACGTCGACGCGCGCGTCAGGGTGTTCGGCCCCGCGACGTTCGGGTACGAGGAGCTCGCGCCCCCCGTGCCGACGATGAACTCGCGGATCCCCTTGTCCTTGTCGGCGACGAGGGCCGGCGTCTGCTGCGCCAGGCGCTCGTAGAAGTGGCGGTGGCCGTTGAGCACGATCTCGACGCCCGCGGCGAACAGCCGGTCCCAGATGATCTTGCGCGTGTTGTCCACCTTGGGAGCGGCCCCCGCGCTGTTGTAGGTGGAGCCTGCGTAGGGTCCGTGCCAGATCGCGATCGTGCACAGCTTCGTGTTGGCGGCGAGATCGGCCTGGAGCCATTGGTCCTGCTCCGAGCCGGCGGCGAAGTTGATGTTGTCGTTCAGGACGATGACGTGCCAGCTCGAGCCCAGGTCGAAGCTGTAGAAGCCCTTGCCACGCGGGCCGACCCGGTCGCCGAAGTAGTCGAACGTCGGCGTCGGATCCACCTCGTACTCGTGGTTCCCGATCGCGGCGTAGGTGCGCGCCTTGTGCCGCCCCCACGTGGGGTTGTAGCAGTTGGCGTACTCCGCCGCCGTCCCGTGGTCGTAGGCGTTGTCCCCCGCGGTCCAGACGACGGCGTCGGGGTTCCCGCTCACGACGCCATCGAGCAGCTTGGCCGTCGCCTCGTCCCTGTTGTAGCTGCACCCGGCGATGTCACCCGCGCCGACGAACACCGGCGACCCGGATGGTGGCGGGGCGCTGATGTTCGTCACCGTCGCCGTCGTCGTGGCCGACGCGCTCTTGTTCCCTTTCGAGTCGGTGACGATGAGCGAGACGTTGAAGGTGCCGTTCGCCGCGTAGGTGTGGCTGGGGGCCGACCCCGTGCCGGTGGCGTTGTCGCCGAAATCCCAGGCGTAGGTGAGCGGCAGGTCGCCCTGCGGGTCGGAGGACTGGGAGCCGTCGAAGGTGACCGCCCCGCTGCCGTCGGAGCTCGTGTACGGCCCGCCGGGGTTCGCGACCGGGGGCGCCGTCGGGGAGGGCGGCGCGCCGTGGCAGGTGCCGCTGCCCGAGTCGGTGAACGTCCGCCCCTTGATCGCCAGGAAGTTCCAGGAGTAGCCGTTGTCGGTGAGCGTCAGCTTGAGCACCCCGGGGGCCCCGGCGCCACGGACCTGGCTGTTCGCCGCCGTGGTGCCGAAGGTCCCGCTCGTCGTGCCGCCGGTGCCGACGATGAACTCCCGGATGCCGTAGGTCGCGTCGGCCGCGCCGGCGGGCGACTGCGGAGCGAAGCGCTCGTAGTTCTTGCTGTTCGCGTTGAGCACGACGTCCGCCCCGGCGGCGTACAGGGCGTCCCAGAGCGGCTTGACGTTGGCCGACGCCGCCCCGGTGGTGCTCGAGAAGAGCGGCACGTGCCAGATCGCCGCCGTGCACTGCGCGGGGGACGCCGCCAGGTCGGCCTTGAGCCACGACTCCTGCGCCGAGCCCGCGGCGGTCGAGACCTGGCTGTTGAGCACCACCACGTGCCAGCCACCGAGGTCGTAGCTGTAGTAGCCCTGGCTCGGGTCCCCGGCCGCGGCGCCGAAGTAGCCGAAGTAGCCCGCGGCGCCGGCGGTGATGTAGTCGCGGTCGCCCGGCGCCGGCCGGGTGCGCGACTTCTGCCGCCCCCACGTCGGATCGTAGGCGTTGGCGTAGTCGGTGGCGCTGCCGTCGGGGTTCGCGTTGTCGCCGGCGGTGAACACCACGGCGTCGGGGTTGGCCGTGACGAGGCTGTCGAGGAGGAGCGCGGTCGAGTCGTCGCGCAGGTTCGACAGCGACGCGATGTCTCCCGCCCCGATCAGCACCTGCGTCGTGCCGCTCACCAGCGCGGGCGCGGCCGGCGACGGCTTCGGCGGGCCCACCGCGCTCGGCGCGGTGGGGAGGTTGTCGCGCCCGCAGGCGACCCAGAGCAGGGCGAAGGGAAGCGCGGCGAGTCCGGCCGCGCGAAAACGGGAGAGAGGCCGTGGCATGGCGCCTCCGATGCCAAGCGATCGGGCGGGCTGCGGCTCGCGTCGGCGGTTCGCCACCGGGCAATTGCCATCCCAGCGGCGCCGGCTGCGGCGCCCACCTTTCTTGATGCTTGACTGAATGGTGCTGGTTGCGCACCTGGTGGTGAGGGGCCGACGCGCGACGGCACGCGACGCACCCGAATCGAACGGCGTCACCGACGGCGAGGCGCAGGAAGGGGACGCGTCTCGCGGGCACACCGGGGCTCGACTCGCGTCTATAATGGCGACGCGGAAGCGTTTGTCAAACGAGCTCGGCCGATGCACCGGACGCGGCGGGCGGGACGGCCGCGACCGAGAGCCGCCGAGCACTCACGACTGGAGACTGCTCACTGCCAACCCGCCGTCGCGGGGTGGGCTGGCAGTGAGCAGTCGTCAGTCGTCGCTTCTCGGCGGCCGGACACCGGCGTGCCGGACACCGGCGTCTAGTACTTCACGATCTCCTCGTACGCCTTCCGGAACGTCTCCACCTGCGGCAGGATCGCGTCCTCGAGCTGCGGGGCGTAGCCGACGAAGGTGTCGGTGCTCGCGACGCGCTTCACCGGCGCGTCGAGCCAGG
>JBJMNL010000280.1:0-1747 GCA_045804285.1 Gemmatimonadaceae bacterium | reverse complement strand
CTCGTCGTTCGCGGCGAGCTGACCGTCGGCGCGCTGCTCGCCTTCCTCGGCTACGGGGGGGGCGTGTTCGCGCCCGTGCAGCAGCTCGTGGACCTCTACCCGACCGTGCGCAAGGCGGTGGTGGCGCTGGAGTCGGTGTTCCGCGTGCTCGACGCGGAGGAGGAGGCCCCGGACGCGCCGGACGCCATGCCGGCGCCGCCGCTCCGCGGCCAGGTGCGCCTGGAGGACGTCTCGTTCTCGTACCGCGGCGACCGCAAGGCGCTCGACCGGCTCGACATCACCATCGCTCCGGGGGAGACGGTGGCGCTCGTCGGCCCGTCGGGGGGCGGCAAGTCGACGATCCTGCGGCTGCTCCAGCGCATGCACCATCCGGGCGAGGGGCGCGTGCTCATCGACGGGCACGACCTGCGCACGCTCGAGATCGCGACGGTGCGCCGGCAGCTCGGCGTCGTGCCGCAGGACGTGGTGCTGTTCAACGACAGCGTCGCGGCGAACATCGCCTACGGGCGGCCGAGCGCGACGCGCGCCGAGGTCGAGGCCGCGGCGCGGGCGGCGAACGCGCACGACTTCATCATGCAGCTCCCGAAGGGGTACGACAGCCGCGTGGGCGAGGGGGGGCGCAGCCTGTCCGGCGGGCAGCGCCAGCGCGTCGCGATCGCGCGCGCCTTTCTCGTGGACCCCGCGGTGCTGCTGCTCGACGAGGCGACGGCGGCGCTCGACACCGAGTCGGAGCAGGCGGTGCAGGACGCGCTGCGGTCGCTGCGCCGTGGCCGGACGACGTTCATCGTCGCCCACCGCCTCAACACCGTGCGCGACGCCGACCGGATCCTCGTGATCGGCGGCGGCCGCGTGGTCGGCGACGGGACGCACGACGCGCTGATCGCCTCCTGCCCGACGTACGCCGCGCTCGTGCGGCACCAGCTCGGAGCGGACGCGGTGCCGGCGGCGCGCGAGCGCGGGCTGGGGCTGGTGGCGTAGGGGGGGCGGGCGACGCGGCAGCCCGCCCTGGGCCGCCGGAGTCGGCCCGACGCCGGGCGACTGTGACGCCCGGCGGGATGCGCGGGTACTCTCGACGTGCAGTCACCCCAGAGATTCCGATGCGAACGATGCGCCGCGTACGACGCCCCTCAGCGACTCTCGCGCTCCTCCTCGCCGCCGGCGGTTGCTCGTCTTCGTCGACGAGCCCGGGCGACCGCGACCCGAACGCGGCGCAGCTGGCCGACGTCGTTCGGGTGCGCGAGTGCGCGGGGCCGGCGACCAACCTCCCCGCCGACCTCGCCGCCGCGCTCCCGCCGCGCACCGGGATGATGCGGCCCGACGACCAGTGGGCGGACCTCGCAGCCGAAGTCCCGGGCGGGTTCGCCGGGGTGGTCTACGACCAGGGGCGCCCGGTGCTGTTGCTCACTCGCCCCGCCGAAGCGGCGGCCGCGAAGCAGGCGCTGGCGCCGCACCTGACCGGCTTCGACGTGGCGAACGCCGAAGTGCGCCAGGCGCGGTGGGACTTCGCGCAGCTCGTCGACTGGTACAACTACCTGACCGGCCGGGGGGTGTGGGGGCCGGGGAGTGGGGTCACGACCGGCGACAAGGACGAGTCGGCGAACCGCATCGTTTACGGCGTGGCCGACGAGGCGGCGCGCGACCGGCTGGCGGCCAGTCTCGCGGCGCTCGACCTGCCGTGCGACCTCGTGCTCCTGAAGATCCAGGCGCCCGTGGTACTGGACGCGCTGCCCGGGAAGTGACCGGACGG
>JBJMNL010000279.1:0-7518 GCA_045804285.1 Gemmatimonadaceae bacterium | reverse complement strand
GTCTGGACCGACCGCCTGACCGCGAACTCGCACTACCAGGCGAAGGCCTACCGCGTGGATGAGGTGCCGGGCCGGCCCGGCGAGTACTTCGCCTACATCGCCTACGACCTCGACCTCTTCGAGGAGGGGTCGATCGCCAACCTCACGTCGTCGATCATCGGCAACGTGTTCGGCTTCAAGGCGCTCAGGTCGCTCCGCCTCGAGGACATGCGCATCCCGCCGCACTACACGAAGACGTTCCAGGGGCCGGCCCACGGGATCGTGATGGAGCGCGAATACCTCAACAAGTACGGCCGCCCCCTCCTCGGCGCGACGACCAAGCCCAAGCTCGGCCTCTCGGCGCGCAACTATGGGCGCGTCGTCTACGAGGCGCTGCGCGGCGGGCTCGACTTCGTGAAGGACGACGAGAACATCAACTCGCAGCCCTTCATGCGGTGGCGCGACCGCTTCCTCTACTGCATGGAGGCGGTGCAGAAGGCCGTCGCGGCGACCGGCGAGATCAAGGGGCACTACATGAACGTCACCGCCGGCACGATGGAGGAGATGTACGAGCGCGCCGAGTTCGCCAAGGGGCTCGGCAGCGTGATCGTCATGATCGACCTCACCATCGGCTACACGGCGATCCAGAGCATGGCGAAGTGGGCGCGGCGGAACGGCGTCATCCTCCACCTCCACCGCGCCGGCCACGGCACCTACACGCGCCAGAAGACGCACGGCGTCTCCTTCCGCGTGATCTCGAAATGGATGCGCCTCGCCGGCGTCGACCACATCCACGCCGGCACGGTGGTCGGGAAGCTCGAGGGCGACCCGAACACGACGCGCGGCTTCTACAAGACGCTCCGCGAGAACCGGGTCGACGCCGACCCGGCGCTCGGCCTCTACTTCGAGCAGGACTGGGCGTCGATGCCCGGCGTCATGCCCGTCGCCTCGGGCGGGATCCACGCCGGCCAGATGCATCAGCTCCTCCACTACCTGGGCGAGGACGTGGTGCTCCAGTTCGGCGGCGGCACGATCGGCCACCCCGACGGCATCGCCGAGGGCGCGACCGCCAACCGCGTCGCCGTCGAGGCGATGATCCAGGCGCGCAACGAGGGACGCGACTACTTCGCCGAGGGCCCCGACATCCTCGCTGCCGCCGCCCGCTGGTCCCCCTCGCTGCGCAAGGCGCTCGAGGTGTGGAAGGACATCAGCTTCGAGTTCGAATCCACCGACGTGCCAGACGCCGTGGTCACGCCGAGCTACTGAACGGCGAGGGCGGAATGAGGAATGAGGGCCGGGACGCCACACCGGGCGATGCCGGCCACCAGTAGACTCCCGGCCCTCATGCCTCATTCCTCATTCCGCCCGTCAGCAGTCCGCCCTTCGCCCTTCACCGAGAGCACCACGACATGCGCATCACTCAAGGAACCTTCTCCTACCTTCCGGACCTGACCGACGACCAGATCCGCGCCCAGATCCAGTACTGCCTGGACCACGACTGGCCGCTCTCGGTCGAGTACACGGACGACCCGCACCCCCGCAACGTGTACTGGGACATGTGGGGCAACCCGATGTTCGACCTCAAGGACCCGGCGGCGATCATGCTCGAGGTCGAGGGCTGCCGGCGCGCCTTCCCCGACCACTACGTGCGCGTCAACGGCTACGACCGCTCGTTAGGCAGGCAGACCGTCGCGCTCAGCTTCATCGTCAACCGTCCGAAGCACGAGCCGGGCTTCCGCGTCGACCGCACCGAGTTCGCCGACCGGCAGATGAAGTACGCCATCCACGCCTACGCCACCGACCGGCCGCCGGGGGAGCGGTACGGGCAATGAGCGCGGGAGGCGCGCCGGGGGGAGTGCCGGGCGCCGTCGTCGACGGCGTGGGGAGCGGCGTGGGTGCGGACCGGGCCGGCACCACCCGCGCGCCGGTCGCCGGCGCGCACGACGAGACGCCGGCGACGGCGGCGACCGCGGCGCGGCCCGCGGATGGGCGCATCGACGTCGGCGCCGCCTACCGCGCGTCGAACGTCCAGCCCCTGCTCGACGAGCTCGACCGCGACCTCGTCGGGCTCGTCCCGGTCAAGACGCGCATCCGCGAGATCGCCGCGCTCCTCCTCGTCGCCCGGCTGCGCGAGGAGGCGGGGCTCGACACCGACCGCCCGACGCTCCACATGAGCTTCACCGGGCGGCCCGGCACCGGCAAGACGACCGTTGCCCTGCGGATGGCCAGGATCCTCCACAACCTGGGCTACGTGCGAAAGGGACACCTCGTCGTCGCCACGCGCGACGACCTCGTGGGACAGTACGTCGGCCACACCGCGCCGAAGACGAAGGAGGTCGTCAAGCGCGCCATGGGGGGCGTGCTGTTCATCGACGAGGCGTACTACCTGTACCGCCCCGAGAACGAGCGCGACTACGGTCAGGAGGCGATCGAGATGCTCCTCCAGGTCATGGAGAACCAGCGCGACGACCTCGTGGTCGTCCTCGCCGGCTACAAGGAGCGCATGGACACCTTCTTCCAGTCGAACCCGGGCTTCCACTCGCGCATCGCCCACCACATCGACTTCCCCGACTACCGGCTCGACGAGCTCGAGGCCATCGCCGAGCTGATGGTCGCGCGCCAGCAGTACGCCTTCGACGACGGCTCGCGCCGCGCCTTCCGCGAGTACCTCGAGCTCCGCATGACGCAGCCGCACTTCGCCAACGCACGCTCCGTCCGCAACGCCCTCGACCGCGCCAAGCTCCGCCAGGCGAACCGGCTGCTGCGCGACGGCGGGCTGGTCGCGCGCGAGGAGCTGTCGCGGCTCGACGAGCAGGACATCCGGCAGAGCCGCGTATTTCAGGAGGGGACCGGGAATGAGGAATCGGGAGTGGCGAATGAAGGACAGTAGACAGTGGGCAGTCGGCAGTCGGCAGTCGGCAGTTCCGGGGGACACTGAGAACCGAAGACTGAGAACCGAAGACTGAGAACCGAAGACTGAGAACCAAAGACTGAGAACCGCCACCGCCCTCGACTTCCGCCCCCCGTTCCCCGATCCCGATCCTCCGGTCACACTCCCAACAGCGAGTCAGTCCCGTGACCCGATCCCGCCCCATCATCCTCGGCATCGTCGGCGACAGCGCCGCCGGCAAGACGACGCTCACCGCAGGGCTGGTCAACATCCTCGGCCCCGACCGCGTGACGCACGTCTGCACCGACGACTACCACAAGTACGACCGGCAGGAGCGCGCGAAGCTCGGCATCACGGCGCTGCACCCCGACTGCAACTACGTCGACGTCCTCGAGCTCCACCTCGAGCGCCTCTACTACGGGGAGCCGATCCTCAAGCCGTTCTACGACCACGCCACCGGCTCGCTCGTCCGCCCGGAGTACGTCAAGCCGCGCGAGTTCGTGATCGTCGAGGGGCTCCTCGGCTTCAGCACGCCGGTGCTGCGCCAGTTCTACGACGTGAAGGTCTTCCTCGACCCGCCCGAGGAGCTGCGCCGCCAGTGGAAGGTCAAGCGCGACACCACCAAGCGCGGCTACACCACGGAGCAGGTGCTGGACGAGCTGGACAAGCGCGAGCCGGACTCGCGCGACTTCATCCGCCCGCAGCGCCAGTACGCCGACGTCGTCGCCCGCTTCCACCCCCCCGAGGGCACCACCGAGCCGCCCCCGGACCTCGACGTGCAGCTCGTCCTGCGCCCCACGATCCCGCACCCCGACCTGAGCTACCTCTTCGCCGACGGGCGCGACGTGAGCCGCGAGGCGATCCGCCTCGAGCTCGGGCGCGACGATGGCCGCCCGGCCGACTTCCTGTGCATCGACGGCCGAGTCTCCGCCGCCCACGCCCACGAGCTGGAGGACGCGATCTGGCACCACATGCCCGACCTGCGCCCCCTGCGCGAGGACCAGTTCGGCGAGTACTTCGACCGCTCGGCGGTGCGCCACAGCAGCCAGCTCGCCCTCACGCAGCTCCTGCTCTCCTATCACCTGCTCCGTCGCTACCGCGACGTCGGCCAGCTCCCCCTCGCCGCCCCCGTCTCGCTGCTCCGGCGCATCGAGTCCTCGGCGCGCCCGCTCACCTGGGGCACGACGGCGGAGAGAGCCGTGAGCGCCAGCAGCCACTAGCCGGGCCCCGAGGGCGCGCCCTCGGGGCCCCGGGCGCGCGACGACCTACTCCCCGATCGCCTCTCCCGTCCCCTCGTCGAAGAAGTGCAGCCGCGCGGCGTCGACGGCGAGCGTCACCGCCTCGCCAGGGGCCGGGATCGGCTGCGGGCGGAGCGCCGCGGTGAGCTCCTGCCCCGAGGCGGCGCGCGCATGCAGGAGCACCTCGCTCCCCAGGGGCTCGACGACGTCGACGCGGAACCCGGCGAGGGCGCGCGCGCCCGCGGGCGGGTCCGCGAGGTGCACGTGCTCGGGGCGCACGCCGGCGACGAGCGGGCGGCCGTTCGCCCCGCCGGCCGGCCCGGCCAGACGGCGCACCTGTGCCGCCGTGAGCGGGAGCGTCACCTCGCCGGCGCGGAAGACGGCGCCGTCCCCCCCGCCAGCCTCCACGCGGCCGCGCAGGAGGTTCATCGCCGGGCTGCCGATGAAGGTCGCGACGAACAGGTTGCGCGGGCGCTCGTAGAGCGCGAGCGGCGTGTCCACCTGCTGCACGCGGCCGGCGTTCATGACGACGATGCGGTCCCCCATCGTCATCGCCTCCGTCTGGTCGTGCGTCACGTACACCGACGTCACGCCGAGCCGCCGCTGGAGACGCGCGATCTCGCGCCGCGTCTGCACGCGCAGCTTCGCGTCGAGGTTCGAGAGCGGCTCGTCGAACAGGAACACCGCCGGCTGCCGCACGATCGCGCGGCCGATCGCCACGCGCTGCCGCTGTCCGCCCGAGAGCTGGCGCGGCGTGCGGTCGAGCACCGGCTCGAGCCCCAGCATCTCCGCCGCGTCTGCCACGCGCCGCTCGATCTCCGCGGCCGGCAACTTGCGAAGCCGCAGCGCGAAGGCCATGTTCTCGCGCACCGACATGTGCGGGTAGAGGGCGTACGTCTGGAACACCATCGCGATGTCGCGGCTCGCCGGCGGGACGTCGTTCACCAGCCGGTCCCCGATCAGCAGCCGCCCGTCGGTGATCGACTCGAGCCCGGCGATCATGCGCAGCGTCGTGCTCTTCCCGCACCCCGACGGCCCGACGAGGACCACGAGCTCCCCGTCGCCGACCTCAAGGTCGATGCCGTGCACGGCGACCTCACCGCCGTCGTAGACCTTCCGCACCCCGTCGAGCGTCACGCGGGCCATGCGCCCTCCTCGCGATCCGTGACCGGGTTGCGGCGTGCGTCGTGCGGGAGTCGGGAGCGGGGAATCGGAAGCGGCCCGCCCGGGAAGGTCCCGAGCGCCTCACGACTCCCCACCCGCCACTCTCGCCTGCCGTCTTCACGCGTTCCAAGCACCGAGCACCTCCTTCTGCCGCGATGACCGACTCCGAATCCTACACCTTCCCCGGAGGCTTCCTCTGGGGCGCCGCGACCTCCGCCTACCAGGTGGAAGGCTCCCCGCTCGCCGACGGCGCCGGCCCGAGCATCTGGCAGCGCTTCAGCCACACGCCAGAACGGATGCACAACGGCGACACCGGCGACGTCGCCTGCGATCACTACCGGCGCTACCGCGACGACGTGCGCCTCATGAAGGAGCTCGGCCTGACGGCCTACCGCTTCTCGGTCTCCTGGAGCCGCGTCCTCCCCGAGGGGCGCGGCCGCGTCAACCCGGCGGGGCTCGGCTTCTACGAGCGCCTCGTCGACGCGCTGCTCGAGCAGGGGATCCGCCCGAACGTCACTCTCTTCCACTGGGACCTCCCGGCCGCCCTCGACGACCTCGGCGGCTGGCTGAATCGCGACGTCGCGCACTGGTTCGCGGACTACGCGACGGTGATGTTCAAAGCCCTCGGCGACCGCGTCCCGATGTGGGCGACGCTCAACGAGCCCTGGGTCGTCACCGACGGCGGCTACCTCCACGGCGCCCTCGCGCCCGGCCACCGCAATCTGTACGAGGCGCCCATCGCCTCGCACAATCTCATGCGCTCGCACGGCGCCGCCGTCCAGGCGTACCGCGCCACCGCCAGCCAGCAGATCGGTCTCGTCGTCAACCTCGAGCCCAAGTACCCGGCCTCCGACCGCCCGAAGGACCTCGCCGCCGTCCGGCGTGCGGACGCCTACATGAACCGCCAGTACCTCGACCCCGCCCTCCTCGGCCGCTACCCCGAGGAGATGCGCGAGATCTTCGGCGACGCCTGGCCCGAGTTCCCGGCCGCGGACATGGAGCTCATTCGTCAGCCGCTCGACTTCATCGGCGTCAACTACTACACCCGCAACGTCACGGCCCACT
This sequence comes from Gemmatimonadaceae bacterium, assembly GCA_045804285.1. Lineage (GTDB taxonomy): Bacteria > Gemmatimonadota > Gemmatimonadetes > Gemmatimonadales > Gemmatimonadaceae > DATMHT01. The sequence goes on along the minus strand of JBJMNL010000279.1, from coordinate 1,182 downwards.
CCTCGGTGAAGTGGCCGGTCCGCGCGCGCCCCGTCCGCCAGGCCAGCGCCACCTATACCGAGACCGGGTGGGAGCTCTACCCACAGGGGCTCACCGACACCCTCGAGTGGGTCACGAAGCGCTACGGCCGCATGCCGCTCTACATCACCGAGAACGGCGCCGCCTTCTACGACCCGCCGGTCGCCCCCGGCGGCGTCGTCGACGACCCGCTCCGCGTCCACTACTACCGCGAGCACCTGCGCGCCGCCCACCGCGCCCTGCGCAACGGCGTCGACCTCCGCGGCTACTTCGCCTGGAGCCTCCTCGACAACCTCGAGTGGAGCCTCGGCTTCTCCAAGCGCTTCGGCATCGTCCACGTGGACTTCGCCACCCAGAAGCGGACGGTCAAGGCGAGCGGGAAGTACTACAGCGAGGTGATCAGGACGAACGGCGCAGCGCTGGGTGGCAAGGCGAAGCAGCCCGCCGGGGCGCGCGCGAGAACCGGCTGACCGAGCCGCGGGAGTGGGGAGTGGCGGGCCCCGGAGCGTCCGGGGTGGATGATCATCCTCCACACTCCCGACTCCCGCCGTCATTCAGTATCTCATCACCACCTCCGCCGGCAGCCGCCGCACGACCACCTCTCTCCCGCCGACGACCTCCGCCGCCGATCCGTTCACCGTCGCGCTCCGCACCGGCGCGGCGAGCGGGGAGCGCACCACCACCCCGCCGCGCGGCACGTGGATGCCGCCGCCGACGCTCACCCGCACCTCGCGCGCGTCGCCGCGCATCGCGAGCTCGAGCACTCCCTCGTAGGTGCGCAGGCCGCTCACGAGCACGCCGGGCGCCGTCGTCACCCAGGACTCGGGGACGCCGGCGCCCACCACGAGCGCACCGTCCTCCTCCCGGTCGTAGGCGAGCAGGTCGAGCGCCGAGCGCATGAAGTCCGACGCCACCCACCCGTGCGGCATGTCGCCCACGAACTTCGGCGTCAGCGGGTCGCGCCAGACGACCTCCGCCCACTGGTGCCACGCCGCCGGCCGACGGTCCCTCATGAAGAAGTCCGCCGCCTCGAGCGCCCGCTCCTTCTCGCCGAGCCGCACGAGCGTGCCGACCACGCGCCACTCGTAAGGCGTGTATCCGTCCCCCTTCGCCGTGTCGCGCCGCGCGACGAGCTCCGCCCAGTAGCGGTCGAAGGTGTTGCTG
>JBJMNL010000278.1:0-5414 GCA_045804285.1 Gemmatimonadaceae bacterium | reverse complement strand
CGGCCGCCCCGGGGCGCGACGACCGGCCGTGCGCCCCCGTGGCCGACTCACAAGGAGGTAGCATGTCCGCCGTACAACGCGTCGCGCAGATCTTCGGCATCGGCTTCCTGCTGGTGGCGCTCGCGGGGCTGATCGCCTCCGGCACGAACGGCGACCCGCACGTGCTCACCGCGCCGCGAGCGCTCTGGCTCTTCCCGGTCAATCTGCTCCACAATCTGGTGCACCTGGTGTTCGGAGCATGGGGGCTGATCGCCGCGCGCAGCTTCCGCGCGTCGAGGAGCTACGCCCAGGTCACCGGAGTGCTCTACATCCTGCTCGCCGTCCTCGGCTTCGTCGCGCCCGACGGCTTCGGCATGATGCCGCTCGGCGGCAACGACATCCTGCTCCACGCACTGCTCGGCATCCCGCTCGCCATAGTCGGTTTCACCGCGCGCGACCGCGTCGCGGAGGCGATGTCGAACGCGGCGGAGGGGGAGGCAAGGACGGGCGAGCGGCGGGTGTAGGGGTGAGTGAGGCGGGGTGGCGATCGGCACGGCACGGGCCGGTGCGCGAGGGCGATCCGTGTGCGATCGCGATCCGTGCGCCGCCAGCCCGCGCGGGGTGGCCACCTCTCCGCCACGAGCCAGCGCGCGATGGCGTTCTGAGTGATGAGTTGTGAGTTGTGAGTGACGGGGAGTGGCGCGCCCGGCGCGCACCGCGCCCCCGCCAGCTCGGGGCGCGGGTGAGGGGCGGAGCCCGCCCCGCGGTACGCCCGCCGCCCCGCGTGATTCTCACGACTCATAACTCACAACTCATCACTCACGACGGCGTCACGCCTCCGTCCCGGCGCGAGGGGCGACCGGCCGAGGGGCGTCCCGGGGCCGCGAAGACACGGTAGAGTGACATCCCGGCGCCGCTCCCGCCCTTACCTCCTCCTCCCCCTCTCCCCCACCAATACCACCCCCAACCCCCCCAGCGCGATCACCGCGAAGCTGAACCACTGCACGGCGTAACTCAGATGCGGCCCCTCGTCGAGTGGCGGGACGTCGAGCCGCGCCGGGGTGCTGTCGGCGCGCGGGGTGCCCGGCGCCGCGGCGTCGCCCTGGAGGATCACAGTGAAGGGCGTGACCGGGTAGCCCGCCTCGCGCGCGAGGGCGCCGGCGTCGATCCAGCGCACGGTGCGCGGCGCGGAGGTGCGCGGATTGCCGGGACGCGCCGCGATCGTGTTGACGAAGCCCTCCAGGGTGCGCTCCCCTTCCCCCTCGCGCCAGCGCGGGAGCTCGACCTGGGCGCTGTTCGGCGAGTAGACCCAGCCGCGGTTGACGAGCACCGCGACCGCCGTGTCGGCCAGTCGCAACGGGGTGACGATGTTGACGCCGGGCGAGCCGTCGCGCGTGCGGCCGGCGATCGCGATCTCGTGCGCGTAGTCGTAGCGCCCCGTCAGGCGGACGCGCCGGAAGCGCGCCGCCGCGGTGTCCGCCGGCAGCGCGCCCAACGCGGCGACCGGCGGGAGCGCGAGCCGCGCGGCGACGACCGCGTTCCGCGCCCTCCGCTCCCCGAGCCGCCCGAGCTGCCAGACGCCGAGGGCGACGCACACCGCCGCGGCGGCGACGGCGAGCAGGGAGAAGAAGAGGAGGCGGCGGGACATGGAGCTGAAGATAACCGGGGAGACGGCCGCAGTTGGCAGTTTGTAGTTGGCAGTTTGTAGTTGGCAGTTTGTAGTTGGCAGTTTGTAGTTGGCAGTTGGCGGTTGGCAGTTGGCAGGGTGCGCGCGACGCTGCAAACTGAGGCGCCGCCGCCGTCCCCGCGCTTCCCGATCCCTCACTCCCCACTCCCGATGACGAGACCCTCCCGCCGCCTCGCGCTCCTGGCCCTGCTCGCCCCCGCCGCGCTCGCCGCGCAGGGGCCCGCGCCCGGACGCGCGCCCGCCATCGCGCCTAACGAGAACCTCGTCGCCGAGGGGATCCCGGCGATCCCGAGCGAGCTGGCGGAAGAGACGCGTCGCTACACCGAGTTCCGCTCCGCCTCGCTCGCCGACTGGCACCCGGTCCGCCGCGAGCTCCTCGTCAGCACGCGGTTCGGGAACACGCCGCAGATCCACCGCGTCGCGGCGCCCGGCGGCGCGCGCTATCAGCTCACCTTCTTCGACGAGCCGATCAACGACGCGAGCTACGAGCCGCGCGCCGGACGCTACTTCCTCTTCACCAAGGACGTCGGCGGGAACGAGTTCTCGCAGCTCTACCGCTACGACCTCGCCAGCGGCCGGGCGACGCTCCTCACCGACGGCGGCCGCTCGCAGAACGGCGGCGTCCGGTGGAGCTCGGCCGGCGACCGCATCGCCTACGCCTCCACCCGGCGCAACGGCGCCGACCGCGACGTCTACGTCATGAACCCGCTCGACCCGGCGAGCGACCGCCGCGTGCTCCAGGTCTCGGGCGGCGGCTGGGGCCCGCTCGACTGGTCCCCCGACGGCCGCCGCCTGCTCGTCAGCGAGTTCGTCTCGGTGAACCAGGGGCGACTCTGGCTCGTCGACGTGGCGTCGGGGGCGAAGAGCGAGCTGCGACCCGCGGGCGCCTCCGACGCCGACACCGCGGCCTACAACGGCGCGCGCTTCAGCCGCGACGGCCGGGGCGTCTATCTCGCGACCGACCGCGGGGGCGAGTTCATGCGGCTCGCCTACCTCGACCTCGCGACCAGGCGCCTCACCCCGCTCACGGCCGACGTCCCGTGGGACGTCGAGGAGTTCGAGCCCTCGCCGGACGGGCGCAGCGTGGCGTTCGTGACGAACGAGGACGGCGTCTCGCGCCTCCACCTGCTCGACGCGTCGACGCGCCGCCACCGTCTCGTGCCGGGCGTGCCGGTCGGCGTCATCAGCGGGCTCACCTGGCACCGCAACGGCCACGACCTCGGATTCACCCTCGCCTCGGCGCGCGCCACGGCCGACGTCTACTCGGTGGACACCCGCGCGGGGACGCTCACCCGGTGGACGCGGAGCGAGCTCGGAGGGCTCGTCGCCGACAGCCTCGCCGAGCCCACCGTCGTCCGCTGGAAGAGCTTCGACGGGCGCGAGATCTCCGGCCTCTACTACCGCCCCCCCGCTCGGTTCACCGGCAAGCGCCCCGTCATCATCAACATCCACGGCGGCCCCGAGGGACAGTCGCGCCCGACCTTCCTCGGCCGCAACAACTACTTCGTGAACGAGCTCGGGGTGGCCGTCATCTACCCCAACGTTCGGGGCTCGCTCGGATACGGGAAGACCTTCGTGAAGCTCGACAACGGGATGAAGCGCTACGACTCCGTGAAGGACGTCGGCGCGCTGCTCGACTGGATCGCGGCGCGCCCCGAGCTCGACGCCTCGCGCGTGATGGTCACCGGCGGCAGCTACGGCGGCTTCATGACGCTCGCCGTCGCGACGACCTACGACGACCGCGTCTGCTGCGCGCTCGACGTCGTCGGCATCTCGAACTTCAACACCTTCCTCCAGAACACCGAGAGCTACCGCCGCGACCTCCGCCGCGCGGAGTACGGCGACGAGCGCGACCCCGCGATGCACGACTTCTTCGAGCGCACCGCCCCGCTCAACAACGCCGGCAGGATCACCAAGCCGCTCTTCGTCGTGCAGGGCGGCAACGACCCCCGCGTCCCCCACACCGAGGCCGAGCAGATGGTCGCCCGCGTGCGGCAGAACGGCAGCCCCGTCTGGTTCCTGATGGCGAAGGACGAGGGACACGGCTTCCGCAAGAAGGCCAACGTCGACTACCAGTTCTACGCGACGACGATGTTCGTGCGGAACTTCCTCCTCGGCGGCGCAACACCCTGACGGTGTAGGCCAGGCCCCCTCCAGCCGATCGCTCCACGCTGAACGCTCCACGCTCACCGTACCGGCCATCGGAGCCGGTACGGTGAGCGTGGAGCGTTCAGCGTGGAGGGGACTTGGATCATGCCGGCCGTGCCACTCCGGCCGCCGACAGCTCCGCCGCCATCGCGCGGGCGTCCCGCTCGCTCGGCAGCTCGTGAGCGAAGGGCGGGGCGACCGCGGTGCAGACGAACGTCTGGGCGAACGCTTCCGTCGCCCGCTCGTCGACGCGGAAGCCTGCCGTCGCCAGCAGGGAGGCGACGCAGCTCGGCGTCAGCCCCCAGAACCAGTTGCCGTACCCCTGCGCGGGCTCGAAGGCGTCGGTGATGCCGACCTGCTGCACGAGCCCGAGGCTCGAGAGGTTCCAGAGCCGCCGCGCCTCGGGGGGGAGCATGGGGTAGAACACCGCCGCGTTGGGCAGGCCGTCGACCTCCGGGATGGTCGAGGTGCGCAGGATCAGCGTCTGGCGGCAGAGGCGGCGCAGGGCGACGAGGAGGTCGAAGGGGCTCGGGTGGTGGTAGAGGACGCCGGCGCAGAGCACGACGTCGGCCACCCCCGCGCGCTCCAGCGTCTCCCGCCGGCTCACGTCGCCGAGGATGAACTCGACGCGCGAGCCGCGCTCGCGCCGCGTCGCCTCGAACTCGGGGGTCGGCCCGAAGACGTCGATCCCCTTCACCGCCGTCGCCCCCGCCTCCTCGGCGAGGAACGCGTACTCGCCGTTCACCCCCCACATGCAGCCGACGTCCGCGAAGCTGCGACCGGGCGCGAAGCGGCGCACGTAGTCGGGGAGCTGCGCGTAGGAGCCGACGACCGACCCGCGCCGAGCGCGCCAGTGGCGCCAGAGCAGGTTGCCGCGCGGCGTCTTGAGGAGCTTCACCTTCCAGCGGAAGAACATGGGGCTCACCTGGGGGTGGGGTCGAGGCCGCCACGGTCGGCGGCGACGGCCGGCGGACTCACCGGCGCGGAGTGCGGCTCGCCGTCGCGCGCGCGGACGTCCACGGGCGGGGGAGGATGGGGCGCGGACGGGTGCTCCCGTTCCGGCGCGGCGGCCGCCTCCCCGTGCTCGCGCGCCCTCGAGATCGGGGCGAGCGGCCCGCTGCGGCCGAGCCGGCGGGCGCGGGCGCGGGCGCGCCAGAACGCCCACGGGCCGACGATCCACCCCGCCACCTCGGCGGCGAGGAGCGACGGCCGGTAGCTGCGGTCCACGAGGAGCAGGCGCAGCGCGCGCCTCGCGAAGTGGCGCGGCATGTCGCGCAGCAGGCGGACGAGCGCGCGGCGGTCGCCGTCGTCCACGAGCGTCGTGAGGTGGTAGGCGACGTGTCCCTTCGTGTAGCCGTACACCTGCCGCCGCAGCGCGCGCATGTCGCGGCGGTGGCGGTGCCAGACGTAGGCGGCGGGCTCGTAGACGGTCGTGAAGCCGGCGCGCAGCGCGCGGTAGAACAGGTACGTGTCCTCGCCGCAGGCCGTCGGGGTGCCGGCGCCGAGCGACTCGTCGAGCACGCCGACGTCCGGGTGCTCGAGGAGCGTGCGCCGGAAGGCGGCGTTCGCCGTCGCGCCGAGGCGCCACGTCTCCACCGCG